>CAJUBR010000013.1 GCA_910584695.1 uncultured Lachnospiraceae bacterium | reverse complement strand
ATTTCCCTGTACGGTTTATTTCCATAAATTCTTTATTTGTAAAAGCAAGTAACTGTTTCATTAACAAACCACCTCCATGAACAACGCTTCTAATGTCGGCTCCATCATTTCTATCCGTTGTATGGAAATATCATTTTGCACTAAAATCTGCATTATGCTTATCATATCCTGCTCTGTTTTTTCATCATAGATCAGCTTCACTTTGCCTGTCCGTTTCCCTTCCGGATATTTTGCTGCAAACCGGTCGGCATCCTCCGGTTTAAAAAACTCTATTTCCAGTCCAGTACCTTTGCGGATACCTTTTATCTCTTCCAGCGTTCCCCAAAGTGCAATTTTTCCATTATGCAAAAACGCAATTTCATCGCAGATACGCTCCACATCAGACAATATATGTGTTGAAAAAATTACGGTTGTATCTTTTTTTACGGCAGCTAATATATCCAGAATTTCTTGTCTGCCTATTGGATCCAGAGCAGAAGTCGGCTCATCACAGATCAGCAGTTTCGGGCTGTTCAGCAGTGCTTGTGCAATACCAAGCCGCTGTTTCATTCCCCGCGAAAAACCCTGAATGCGTTTGTTTGCACTGTCAAGACCAACAAGCTCTAATAATTCCACTGCCTTGTTTTGGTATTCCTCCTTGGGCATTCCTGCAGTTTTACCACACAGGGTAAGATACTCCATTGGTGTCATGAACCCATAAAACTCCGGAACATCCGGTAAATATCCAATATACCGGTTGGTCTTGTTTTGTCCAAAATTTACCCGCTCATCATTCACAAAAATTTCCCCTTTGTCAAGATGCAATAATCCGAGTATCATCTTCATTGTTGTGGTTTTCCCTGCACCATTTTGACCAACAAAACCAAATATGGTGTGCTCCGGCACGGAAACACTAAGGTCATCAATAACCTTGTTTTCTCCAAATGCCTTTGATACGTGGGAAAGTGCCAGCATATCCATCAGGCATCCTCCTTTCCCAAAAGGAAATATAAAATCGGGCCTATGAAATTCATTCCAACAATTGTCACTACAAGCCACAATATTCTGCTTCCTCGTTTATAGTTTTTATGTGTAAGAATATGTCTCAATGTAATAGCAAACAAAGTAAATTCCACGATCACTAAAGGAATCAGGAATGGCAACATTTCATTTATATTATTCATCAGTTTTCTCCTCTCTTATTTCAAGCACACTTAGGTAATTGCAAAACTCCCTATTTATAAGATCCAGTTGTGCAATATAAACAATATCATAAGCAAGGTACTTTGGCACCTTATATACCGTTAAGAGCGACAAGTAGTGCAAACGTGCCCTGCGGTGATTTGTTTATATTGTACAACGGTCGGTAACAAAAACAAAGTTTCGCAATTGCCTATTCAATCATACTTTATGCTTTCTCTTCAGAATATGTTTTAAATTTTGATACTCGTCATTTTCTTCAAAAAGTGCAAAAGCCGGATGGTTCAATACCTGTATTGCACCCTCTCGAATCACTCTTTTGTCGCTAGGGGCATCACTTCCAATGTCTAACTGTTCGTACCACCCGGAAATCTGATTAAAATAATCATCACCATGTAAAGTCAGATTTTCACCGGTCAATAAATAATCAACTGCATCTGTATAACGTTTCAACATATTCAGAGCTTTCTTTTTCTCATTATGCATACTGTAAACGATTGCCGCCTGATAGCAAAATCCCGCCACAACATTTGGATGCAGATGCTCCAAATGATATGTTTTTATTATATTTTCAATCCGCCAAATAGTATCCTCACAAATGCTCAGATCATCACTATGAATGATGATATATTGTGTAGCACTGGCAGCTAAATTCATCAAATGTAAAAACATACTCATTTGTGTAAACCGGTCTGCCTCACCCTGTTTTCCTTGAAGCATGTATGCCCGAATTAAAACTCCATCACTTTGCGTGGAAAGGCGGTAAGGATTTAGTATTTCCTCTAATGTTTCAATTACTTCTTCTGCTTTTCCAAGCTGTAAATCAACGGATGCTTTTAATATGACAGTATCCTCACAAAGTCCCATATCATTACAATCCGTTATGATATGGCGGCACAAATCGGATATTGCAGTTAATATTTCTGCCTGACGCCCTCTGCCCTCTGCCAGCCTAAAATGATTTAACCATAGACTACACACCTGAAAAAGAAATGAATAGCATGAATAATATTTTTTTACATAATCCCGGCTTTTTTCCATTGCCTCCTCAAAGGGCAGCTCTGCAAATGCAGCAGCCAGGTCACGGTAAATCTTTTGAATCTGCTCTTTACTTAATTGCGGTTCATATCCAAGCAATTCATCCACCGTAACATCAAAATATGTGGCAAGCTTTGGAAGCAGCAAGATATCTGGCAGGCTTTGCTTCGTCTCCCATTTTGAAACAGAAGCTTTTGTTACACCGACAAAATCGGCTAACTGTTCCTGCGTTATTTTTTTCTTATGCCGCAAGTGGATGATATTATCCGAAAAATTCAATGGATTCATTTGTCTAACCTCCTAAAAATTCTTTCAATCTCCTGCAGGATAAAGCAATTACATAACAATCTTGTCCTTTGCTTTGAGCTAATTATAATTATTATGCCCCATGAATTCAATGGATTATAACAATATTAAAGGATTAAAAATCAACTGGCAGGAAACATTCTATTTCCTCTGAAAAGAATACTTATACCATCCTAAAATCCTCCGTCATCCTAAGTTTTGATGCACAACAAAAAGAGGCATTTCAAAACTTACTGAAATGCCTCTTTTAACATATACATATTAATATTTGTATACTTTCATACTCTTTCTTCCAAATGCTAATGCCTTCGAATGTGTTGCAAAGAAAATATCAATATGATTGCCATTTACTCCGCTGCCACAATCTTCTACTGTATATACAACACCACCGATCACTACCTGTGTACCATATGGCAGAACACTTGGATCTGCCGCAATTGTTCTTCCTTCTGTCGGAGTCGTACCACTGGCAGTTTTTTTACCGCCCCCGCTGCACTTCTTACATCCACAATATGCGGTAATTGTAAAAGTACCAATACATTCTCCTGACTCTGTTGTTGTTACTGGTGTTGTAGATGCTCCTTTATAAGAATCACTGCTGTTTGAATCCGAATTTCCCTTTGAACCACTATTGGCAGTCTGTGCTGCTGCCTGTCTGGCAGCTTCCTGTCTTGCGGCCTCCTCCTCTGCAGCTTTCTTTGCAGCCGCCTCTTCTGCTGCCTTGCGTTCCAACTCCTCTGCAGAAACTGCGATTTCATATAGGGATTCTACATTCACCAGCTCATCTGATACATAACCTCTCTGGCCATCTGCTAACATAACACAAAGCCATGTAATCTCACTCTCTTCTTCCTTTTTATCCGTTTGAACTGAAGATTCGACATCTTTTTGTTCCTGTTTTACCTGTTCCACCGGTTTTTCCAAAGTCTTTTCTTCCGTAGAGGCTTCTGAAGTCTCCTCCTCGGTTACTGTTTCCGAACTTTTTTCAACAGATACCTGAGATACTGTTTCCTGGGTAAAGGTTTCTGTTGTATTCTTTGTATCCTCACTGTCCTTTTCTTCCGTATCAACCACAGTTGTAACTGTTTGTGAAGGTTCTTCTTTCTTTTCCTCCGGAACTTTATTTTCCTCTTGTTTTTTCGTCTCCGGTTCCTCTAATACAGTAATCGTATCATCTTTATCCAAAACCGTCAAAATATCCGCATCCGTTGATTCTTTTTTTCTGATATTGACACCATCTTTTAATATAGTCCCCTGTAATGTTACATAATCCTTTGCAAATTGCTCGGCATCTTCACCGGTTAAAATATACTGTGTCAGTACATAGCCTTCTACCTCACCGGATTTGATCTTCGTCCATTCCCCTTGTGTACCCTCAACCTTTGCAATAGCTCCCCGCTTCATAGAACCTGCAAATTCTGCATCAGTACCCGGAGTCTTTCGGATATTTAATGTCCCTTCAACGTTTGCAATACATTTTCCGTCAAAATCACTCTTTTTTTCTATTTCTTCCTCTGGCTGAATCGTATCTTCTATATTATTATCCGCATCCGTTATCGGTTCAGAAGAAATACTTTTTTGTGGAACTTCTTCTGTATTGTTTGTTTCCAAAATCTCTTCCGAAGTCGTTACAGATTCTTCCGTATTCTCTTTCTTTGTAATCGTTTTTTCCTCTTTCCCATTACTAAACAAAGCTTCTTTTATATCTGCACTGGCTGTCACCGTCTGCTTTTCTTTTCCAGAGTATGCCAAAACAACCACACCGATTATCAATGCAACTGCCAAAACTGTGCAGATACCAATCTGTAAATTTCTTACAAAGTATCTTCCGTTAAAAATATGTTTCTTCATGTAAAGTTTATAGCGCTCTGCCATTACAGCCTTTCTGTTATGCCTCATGATTCATTTCCTCCATATACCTACAGGCTTAATCTCTATCTTGACTGTTTCATGCTGCTATTCCTATCTCTGCGGTAAAAAATCTCAAGCCAAAATGTTACAAACTTGTTACAATCTGTAATATAGCACTTAATAAAATACTTGTCAACCCCGATAATTATGTTACATAAATTAATATAAATTCAGTAAAATACAAATATATGGGATGTTTTTTACCAAATGATATGATAAAATGTTACCAGATAGTCAAACAATGTTACATTTGTATAAAGCATGAAAAAGTAATTCTTAATTTATATGTATTGACAAAAATAATATTTTTATACCGGAGGTTATTTTTTATGTCTCTCTACCGCTTGGATAAATATCTGGCAGATGCGGGAATCGGTACGCGAAAAGAAGTAAAACACTATATTAAAAAGGGTGGAATCCGTGTAAATGATACCATTGTCTGCAAATCCGATTTAAAGATCAATCCGGAAACGGACATCATTTATTATGGAAACCAAAAAATCTGTCTTCCTGCCTTTGAATACTATATTCTGAACAAACCTGCCGGTTATGTGAGTGCTACAAAAGATAATACTGCTCCCACCGTTTTATCCCTGATCGACAGCCGCCGGAAGGATTTATTTCCCGTGGGCAGGCTGGATAAAGATACGGAAGGCCTATTACTAATTACAAATAATGGAGAGTTAGCTCATAGGCTGCTCTCCCCAAAACATCATGTAAACAAAATCTATTATGCAATCATCGAAGGTATTGTAGACGAAACAGATATTACAGCCTTTCAAAAGGGATTAGAAATCGGAGATGAAGATTTAAAGACCGCACTTCCCGCAGAATTAAAACTATATCAGAAGCCTGATTTTTCAAAAAATCTTTCTTATATAGAAGTAACTGTTCAGGAAGGAAAATTTCATCAAATTAAAAGAATGTTTCAGGCTGTCGGAAAAAAAGTAGTCTATCTGCGCCGCATTCATTTCGGCAGTCTTTCCCTGCCTGATGATTTATTACCCGGAGATTACCGTAAATTAACCGATGAAGAGTTAAAGAGTCTTTGGGAATACAGCTAAACCATTACCACGATTTTGCTTTAACAATTTAAAGTGTTGACACAATCAAAATAACATACTACAATAAAACCTATAAAAAACAAACGGCAAAAACAGCCAAATTTATCATATCGGAGTAGACTATGAAAAACAAAAAGAATTTCTGCATTGGTTTTATCGGACTTGGTCTTATCGGCGGATCAATTGCAAAATCCATCCGCCGCATCTTTCCGGATACACAGATTTTAGGATTCGATGTAGACCAGACCGCTTTAAACCTTGCACTAGAAGACAACACGTTAACCAAAACAGTCACTGCAATCGAAGCAATGTATGACTGTGACTACATTTTTCTTTGTGCCCCTGTCCACTATAATATTGCTTACCTTCCTATATTAAAAAGAATTATAAAAGATTCCTGTATTCTGACAGATGTGGGCAGTGTAAAAAGCGATATCTGTGCCGCCATTCACGAATATCAGCTTGACGATTATTTTATCGGAGGACATCCCATGGTAGGTTCTGAGCGAAGCAGCTACGAAGCTGCGAATGACCGCCTTATTGAAAATGCTTACTATTTCGTCACCCCATCAGCCTCTGTCAAGAAAGAAACCGTTTCCGCATTCCGAACCTTTTTAGAGGATTTAGGATCCATTCCGATTGTCTACAGCCCCAAGCAGCACGACGAAATCACCGCTTACATCAGTCATATACCTCATGTTATTGCATCCTCACTGGTAAACCTTGCCGCCTCTAAGGATGACAAAAACGGTATGTTAAAACAACTGGCAGCCGGCGGCTTTAAGGATATCACAAGAATCGCCTCTTCCAACCCCGTTGTTTGGGAGCATATTTTATTAAGCAATCCACAAAATATCATCAACGGAATCCGAATCTTTATGGAAGAATTAGAGGATATCATTACCGCCATCGAATCAGAAGATGCAAGAAGTATCTATTCCTTTTTTGATGCCGCAAAAAATTATAGAAATGCCATTCCAGAACATGCAACTGGTGTCATCCGAATGAACTATGATGTCTATCTGGACATACCGGACGAACCGGGTTCGCTGGCACAGGTTGTCTCATATATTGCACAGGCAGGAATTAATCTTAAAAATATTGGCATTACACATAACCGGGAAGATGACGAAGGCGTTCTGCGGTTATCATTTTACGAAAATGACGCCGCTGCATCTGCCACTACTCTGTTAAAAGAATTAAATTACAGGGTGTATGAACGTTAAGGTCCAGGAATCGAATGAAATACATGACAGACAAGGAGGCAATTATGAAAGCAATACATTTTAAAAATTTAAAAGGGGAGCTCACCGTTCCCGGAGATAAATCCATCTCCCACAGGAGCGTTATGCTGGGGGCTCTGGCAAAAGGAACCACGGAAGTAACAGGTTTCCTGCAAGGGGCAGACTGCTTATCTTCTATTTCCTGTTTTCAAAAAATGGGAGTTGAAATTGAGAACAATAAAGAAACCAATGTGGTACATATCCACGGCAACGGACTACATGGCTTAAAAGCTCCTTCTTCCGTATTGGATGTCGGCAATAGCGGCACCACCACAAGACTGATGTCCGGCATTCTTGCTGCCCAGCCATTTTCTTCCACCATAGACGGGGATGCTTCCATCCGAAAACGTCCGATGGGGAGAATTATGACACCTCTTCGTGAAATGGGGGCAGACTTTCAAAGCCTTCAAACCGAACAATGTGCCCCGTTTACCATATCCGGTGGACATCTGCACGGAATCCATTATTACTCACCTGTTGCTTCTGCTCAGGTCAAATCAGCCATTTTGCTCGCCGGGTTATATGCGGAGGGAAATACCAGCGTAACGGAACCTTATTTATCCAGAAATCACACAGAATTAATGCTGAAAGCCTTTGGTGCAGAAATTAAGAGCGACGGCACAACCGCATCTGTTTTCCCTGTGTCAGAGCTTACTGCACAGCATATTTCCGTTCCCGGTGATATTTCCTCCGCTGCCTATTTCATTGTGGCAGGTCTGGTTACCCCGCATTCCGAAATTACCATCCGAAATGTAGGCATTAATCCCACAAGAGATGGCATTCTCACCGTATGTGAAAATATGGGAGCCAATGTCAGACTTTCTAATATAAAAGAGGATACCGGGGAACTGGTGGCAGATATCACAGTATCCACCAGCAGCCTCCACGGTTGTACCATTGAAGGGGATATCATACCGAAACTGATTGATGAAATTCCGATTATCGCTGTCATGGCAGCCTTTGCCGAAGGCACTACTATTATTAAAGATGCCCAGGAATTAAAAGTAAAAGAATCCAACCGGATTGATGTTATGGTAAAGAATCTTTCTTCCATGGGTGTAGAAATCGAAGGAACAGATGACGGTATGATTATCCATGGCGGCAGACCTCTTCATGGAACCTCTATCGACACCAGATCCGATCACCGGATTGCCATGAGCTTTGCTATTGCAGGAGGACTGACAGAGGGTGATACGGAAATTGCAGATGCCGAATGTGTTAACATCTCTTATCCTGACTTTTATACGGATTTACAGCAGCTTATGAAATAAAGCAAAAAATCCCCGGACTATACGGTAATACGGTTCGGGGATTCTTTATATAAAATTTTAAATCACAAAATCAGCATCGCATCTCCAAATGAGAAAAAACGATACCCTTCCTTTACCGCTGTCTCATACGCATGAAGCATATTCTCTCTCGTGGAAAATGCAGATACCAGCATCAGCAGTGTAGATTCCGGCAAATGAAAATTCGTAATCAGAGAGTCAACTGCCTTAAACCGGTAACCCGGATAAATAAAGATATCCGTCCAGCCGCTTCCGGCTCTTATCACTCCATCGTCATCCGCCACAGACTCCAATGTCCGGGTACTGGTAGTTCCCACAGCAATGATCCGTTTTCCCTGTGCCCTGGCAGTATTTATTTTAGCCGCTTCTTCTTCTTCCACTACATAAAACTCCGAATGCATATGGTGGTCTAAAATATTGTCTGCCTTGACCGGACGAAATGTTCCAAGTCCCACATGCAGCGTAACATGGGCGATTTCCACTCCTTTTTTCCTTACCTCGTCTAACAGTTCTTCGGTAAAATGCAGTCCCGCTGTAGGTGCTGCCGCCGAACCCTCTTTTTTTGCATATACTGTCTGATAACGATTTTTATCTTTTAGCTGGTGCGTAATATAAGGCGGAAGCGGCATCTGTCCCAGCTCATCTAAAATTTCCTCCCAGATTCCCTTATATTCAAACCGGATCAGACGGTTTCCTTCTTCTACAATATCAACCACTTCTCCCGTCAAAAGATCGTCACCAAAACGGATTCTGGCTCCGACTCTTGCCTTTTTCCCCGGTTTTACCAGGGTTTCCCAGACCTTTTCCTCTTTCCGTTTCAATAAGAGAACCTCAATTGAAGCACCGGTATCTTCTTTGACACCCATAAGTCTTGCCGGAATTACCTTTGTATCATTAATAACAAGGCAGTCACCCTTATTCAGATAATCGACTACGTCATAAAAACGTTTGTGCGTAATATCTCCGTCTTCCCTTCCCACTACCATTAAACGGGAATCACTTCGCTTTTCCAGTGGATCCTGGGCAATTAATTCCTGTGGCAAATCATAATAAAAATCTGTTAATTTCATAGTCATTTCCTTTTGTATCCCGAATTTTTTCCTATATGCCATAACCAAAAAATTCACACTCTTTTGGTCTGTAGTTTTAGATTATACCACTTTTCTTTTACATCGTATAGTATTTTTACTTATCCTTTTCCTTCTGATTACGAAGGGAAGCCAGCCCCCTTACGGCAGACGCCAAACAAACCCGCAGGCACGGTTACTTGAATGGTTGCCAGCGGGAACAAACGGCTGCTACCGCACCAAAGAAACATCCCGCTACCGGCCAGACAATCCAGCTCCTTTCCCAATCCTCTGTAACAAAGCTGTATCCGATATAAACTGCCGACACAACACACCAGTAGACAGCAGCCACCAAGGACATATTATCCTTACGCTCCCTCCGTTTTCTTTTCTGTTCGATGGAATAATCATTCATTTGTAAAATAATTTCATAACTGCCATGTTTCATACCATCACTGATAAAAAAGGCAACTGCGGCTGCGACCATAATTAGAAGAACCATAGGACCAATGTAATCTTCATACAGAATATTTTCCGTTATCTCTGCTATATAAGAAAATATTAACATCATGATAACGGCAGCAATACATAATATAATGCCGAGAATCACTTTTATAGTGAACTTTTTATGGTATTTATCATAATCTTTTTTCAACTGGTTCTTTAACTCTTCCGGCAAAACGAAATCCTGTTTTTCCAAAAAATCATACTTACTAAGTGCCATACCCGCTACTATAAATAAAACAATACCAACTGCGGCACAGACAAAAACAGAGATTCCGGATAATAAATCCGTTAATTCCACTGGACATCCGGTGAGAATTCCTTTCATTTCCATTCCAATAGACAAAACCACTCCCAAAACACAAAATACTACACCGATTGTAATCTGAATTCCTCCCCGGTTCCGTACCTGAAGAAATCGGAATACTTCCTCCTTGCCAAGCCGTGCTATAGATTGATCCGCTATATCCTCCCTTACCGGACAACCTTCCGATATCCCGTCATTTTCTAGGGCTATCTGCACATCCCCGGCAAAGCATGCAGAATCCTCCTTTAATAAGTAATCCGTCGATACCCCAAATACATTACTCATCAGAATAATCTTATCTAAATCCGGCATAGACTGACCTGACTCCCATTTCGATACAGCCTGCCGGCTGACCTCCATCTGTTCGGCAAACTGTTCCTGGGACATTCCCAATTTTTTTCGTTGATTGAATATTTTTTCAGCTAATTTCATATTCATCCTCTCCTTTATTTTTTTGTCCATCTTACAGTTCCACCTCCTGCTTTGCTACCAAGTCTACCTTGAAATTTGTCAACCAATGGTTGCATACGCTGATTTTACGTTGTTTTCTGATTCTTTTTTATATAAGGACAGCAGACTGCCAGTGCAAAATGTCCAACAGCCTGCCGCTATATCATTTGTTACTAATACAATGCATATTAAGTTGTTGATTGTTTGATGCAAAATAAATTTCCATTCTGTGTCAAACTGTCAATTACTTATTATTCACTGTGCTAAGCCCTCAGTTCAATTCCCATCTTCTTTAATGCATCCAGAACTTTTTCAATTGCCTTATCCACTTCAGAAGACTCCAGATTTCGATCCTTTGCACGGAAAATAAGCGAGAACGCAACTGATTTCTTACCGGCTCCAACCTGTTCCCCCTCATAAATGTCAAACAGTTCACAGCTTTCCAAAATCTTACCTGCATTTTTCTTGATGACATGCTCAATCTGTCCTACAAAAATACCTTTTTCCATTACCATACTTAAGTCTCTTGTACTTGCAGGGAACTTGGCAATTCCTTCATATTTACGGTCAAATTTTGCCAGCATTGTCAGCATTTCCATATTTAAAACCGCTACATAAGCATCTGTCTTTAAATTATAGTTATCTCCTGTTTCCGGATGAATCTGACCAATCATGCCGATTTCCAGCTTACCCTTCATCAATCTCGCCTGACGTCCCGGATGTAAATATGGAATATCATTAGAAGGTTCACATTCTATTCCGGATACTCCTAATTTATCAAATATCTCCTCTACAACCCCTTTCATGGTAAAGAAGTCTCCTTCCCCATACATACCAAGGGTAAGTCTCATTTTCTCCTCGGGAAGCTCCGTAAGCGGCAGTGCCTTCGGACAGTAAATGTTGCCAAGTTCATATAATCTTGCAGTTTTATTTCTTCTGTTATAATTTGTTGCCAAAGAGGTCAGAATACCGTTTAAGGAAACCGTTCTCATAATAGAGAAATCTTCCCCTAACGGATTGGAGATCACAATTGTCTGTCTCTCATGGGCATCCTCCGGTAACAATAACTTATCAAAGACCTTTGGACTTTCAAAAGAATAGGCCATCCCTCCTGAAAAACCGTTTCTTTCACAGATTTCTCTTGCCACATCTTCCACTCTCTGATTAAAGGGTTTCTTACCTACTGTAGCTTCGCCCTTTGGCAGGGATACCGGAATGTTGTCATAACCGTAGAATCTTGCAACCTCCTCGGCAAGATCTGCCATACATCCTAAATCCTGGCGAAATGTAGGAATCGTAAGAGTATTATCCTCCTCATTATATACCAGATCAAGCTTCTTAAAGTAAGCAAGCATATCTTCCTTTGCAATATCTGTTCCTAAAAGTGCATTATAACGCTCTGGCTCAAATGGTAAAACCTTAGCTTTTACAGGCTCGGGATAAACATCTGCCACACCACCTACCACATCACCGCAGCCCATTTCCTCTACTAACTGGCATGCTCTGTTAATTGCCTCTAATGCGGTATTCGGATCTAATCCCTTTTCAAACTTGGCAGAAGCATCTGTTCGTAAACCAATTCTTCTGGATGCCAGACGGATATTGGTTCCGTCAAAGCAGGCTGCCTCGAATAAAACAGTCTTAACATCATCTGTAATCATGGAATTTTCACCACCCATGACACCCGCAATACCCACTTCCTTTTCCCCGTCACAAATCATTAATACACCGGAATCTAACTTTCTTTCCTGTCCGTCTAACGTTGTAAAAAGATCACCGTCCGCTGCACGCTTTACAATAATTTCATTACCCGCAATGGTGTCTAAATTATAGGCATGCATTGGCTGTCCATATTCTTCCATGATGTAGTTTGTAATGTCAACCAGATTGTTGATGGACCGGATTCCCATTGCCTTTAATCTGTCCTGCATCCATTTCGGTGAAGGTCCAATCTTAATATTTTCTACCACCCTTGCACAATAACGGGGACACAGATTCTGATCTTTCACCGTAACCTTAATAAAATCATTTACATCCTTATCATTTGCCTTAACGGTCACAACCGGTGGATAAAACGGTTTATCAAAAGTTGCAGCAACCTCTCTTGCCATACCGATCATTGAAAAACAGTCGACACGGTTTGATGTAATTTCATATTCTACCACGATATCATCCAAACCAAGTGCCTTTACCGCATCATCCCCCGGTTTGACTCCCGACTCTGATAAAAATACGTATACTCCATCCTCCGGTGCCTCCGGATAAAAATCTCTGGAGGAACCCAGTTCTTCAATACCACACATCATTCCATTCGATTCGATTCCTCTCAATTTCCCTTTTTTAATCTTGATTCCTTCCGGATATTCCGTATCATCACCGTGTGCTGCGGCAACTTTACCACCATCTAATACAAGGGGAACCAGATCCCCAACCTTTACATTTTTTGCTCCGGTTACAATCTGCAGCATCTCCGTACCGATATTGACCTGACAGACCACTAATTTATCCGCATCAGGGTGCTGTTCCATTGTTACAATTTTGCCAACAACGATTTTCTCTAAATTTTTATCCTTTTTCTCGTATCCCTCCACATGGGAACCTGACAATGTCATTCTATCTACAAATTCCTGCACATCCACATCTAAATCCGGGACATACGCTTTGATCCATGATATTGGTGTATTCATAATCTCTCATTTCCTTTCTTTTAAAACTGATTTAAGAAGCGCACATCATTTTCATATAACAGACGCATATCATCAATTTCATACTTGAGAAGTGTGATACGCTCTAATCCGATACCAAATGCAAATCCCTGATATTCTTTAGAATCAATTCCACACATTTCAAGTACATGCGGATGCACCATACCGCACCCGAGAATCTCAATCCAGCCGCTTCCTTTACACATACGGCATCCTTTCCCACCACATTTAAAGCATGTTATGTCAACTTCTGCTGAAGGCTCCGTAAACGGAAAATGATGCGGTCTGAACTTGACCTTTGTCTTTTCCCCGAAAAATTCCTTTGCAAACTGCTCCAGAGTTCCCTTCAGGTCGGCAAATGTAATCCCCTTATCAATCACCAGTCCCTCCATCTGATGAAAAGAAGGAGAATGGGTTGCGTCCACCTCATCTGCCCGAAATACCCGTCCCGGAGAAATAATACGGATTGGAAGATTTCCCTTTTCCATAATTCTTGCCTGAACCGGTGAAGTCTGGGTTCTAAGTAATATATCTTTTGTGATATAAAAGGTATCCTGTTCATCCTTCGCTGGATGATTTGCAGGAATATTCAACAGTTCAAAGTTATATTTATCATATTCAATCTCCGGACCCTCCACAATCTCATAGCCCATTCCGATAAATACCCTCTCCAAATCCTCTAATGCCGTCTGATTTGGATGTCTGTGTCCACGTATACTTTTCTTCCCCGGCAGTGTAACATCAATCGTTTCCCGCTTCATTTTCTCTGTCCGGAGCATTCTTGCAATCCTTGTCTTCTCCTTTTCTAATTTCTCTTCAATTGCTGCTCTGGCTTCATTTACCATCTGTCCCACCATTGGTCGTTCCTCTGGCGGAACATCCTTCATTCCTTTTAACACAGCGGTTAATTCGCCTTTTTTTCCAAGAATCGCAACCTTAATCTCATTCAGGCTGTCAAGATCCTTTGCACTTTCAATCTTTGTAAGTGCATCCGCTTTAATTGCCTCAAGCTTTTCTTTCATAAATCTACACCAAGCCTATCAAACAAAGCTAATGTATCTGATAGGCACAAACACAAAAAGTGAAAGATATGTGTTTGCATCTTATCCCTTTCCTTTATTTTTCTTTCACCCTTATCTCTGCTGTTATAATTCCTGCGGGCGGTGCAGTTCCCGGTTCTTTTATTCTATAAAACATCATTCCTATAGAACAAAAAAAGTCCGCCCCAAAGGGACGAACATATTCGCGGTACCACCCTGATTCCAAAACATATGCTTTGGCACTCATCATGTGTTAACGTTCATGACCCGTCAAAACCTACTATTCCCCGCAAAAAATAGGAACTTCTGCTTTGAAACTCCGGTGTGAAATTAAAATATTATGTAAACTAAAGGAAACTTTCAGCCGATGATTTCCTCTCTCTGTTAGAACATAGTATTCTTTTGCACCATCTTCGCCTTATCATATTAATTATCTCTAAATAATATATCTTATTGTAACATCTTTTTTACCCGTGTCAAGTATCCTTTTGACAATAAATAGTTAATCACTGCACCGATAAAAAGAGAATACATACAAAAATACAGCCACAGCATAATAATCACAATTCCTGCCAGAGAACCATACATAACGGAAAAATTAGGAAAATACTGGATGTAAATTCCTACGATTCTCGTAATGACCAGCCATGCAACAGAAGAAAATGCCGCCCCCGGAATCTGGGAACGTATCCGGTTCCCTAAATTCACCTTCTCTTCTTTTCCCATAGGAAGACCAAATCCTCCGGGTAATATTACAAACAGCATTAATATAAATGCATAAAACAAAAGCCATCCCATAATATACCTTATTGCCAATAATATATTTTTCGCAACGGATTCCATTGTAAATGCATCCTGGATATAACTTTGATAATAATGGCTCACCGATACGTATGCCGACATGACAATTGCAAATGCAATCAAAAGCAAAATGGTATAGATTACCGCAATTCCCCGTGATTTAACACTTCCCGTCTCCTGTCTTAACTGATACATACTATTAAATCCATCCATCAAAGCCGCAATCCCCTTTGATGCAGACCAAATCATCGCAATGACAGACACTGAAATTGCAGTGGAGCCTGCCCTGCTGTATAAACCATGAATAATATCCTCAACATAAAGGGTAAACTCATCCGGTATTACACCCATGATCAGATCTACTACATCCTGTTGTGAAAACGGTAAATATGTGGTGATGGTAAGCAGCAGCGATATCATTGGAACAACTGACAACAGAATAAAAAAGGCTGCCTGGGCAGCACACGCTGCTGTATAATTATCACTTATCTTGACTCCGAACTTATATGCATAACCTAATATGATCTTTAACTTGGAATATCCTTTCTTTTCCCGAAGTTCTTTCATTTTACTCTCCGACCTGTTCTTTCATAATTCAAAATACGACTGCCATGATGACAGTTTATTATTTTCCAAGCATCTCATACATATCTTTCAGTTCTACCGCCGTATAATAATGCTCAATAATCTCTCTTGCCGTGTACCCTGACTTCGCCATGTCATTTGCCCCATTCTGGCTCATACCGACACCGTGTCCAAAACCGCCGCCACGAATTACAAAACCGTCTTTATCATCAACATAAAAGTATGCACTTGGAAGTGATGTCCAACCCGTTACTGTAGAGCCGTCCTGCTTCTTTATAGCAACCGCCTCCGGATTCAGCAATGCTCTTGCATTGGTCTGTCCTTTTACTAAAATAGTCTCCTCCGTTCCAGTAATGACCATTTCCTCGATAATTCCACTATCTCCCCGTTTTGTCACCTCAATGCTGACTAATTCCCCTATACTGCTAATTGCTTTTTTCTCATAATCTCCTTTTGCATTCCGGGCAAGAAGATTTTCCGGCATTGCTTCTATTCTCTCATATAAATGACGATTCACAGCCTCTGTCAGCTCTTCCTTTGTAAACGATACACTCCAACGGAAAAACGGCTCTGATTCTTCAATAAAACCCGTTCCCAGTTTTCCGTCTATAAAATCCCTAAAGCTTTGTTCGTCACTAAGATTTGCAATATCATTCAATTCCGTCTCCATTGTATCCAATAAATATGGTTCCTGATTTCCACCCCATACCGCACTGTTATTACTGGTGGTTCCACCAGAGGTGGAAAAGAAAAACGCCTCTATTACCTGATTGTCATAGCATGGCACAACACCATAGGTATCGTCTACTGCAAAGTTTGCCCTGTCATCTTCGTCAACGTTGTTATATACCTGACTGGAAATGCTGTCGTCTAAATGTGCTCCGTACCCGGAATATTTTTCACTCTCCATCTGCCGGTAAGCATACGCTCTTGCACAGATTGCCTGTGCTTTTAATGCTTCCGTCTCATAAGAAACCGGCATTTCGCTTGGAACTACACCGTATAAATATTCTTCCACCGGCAGTTCGTTTACAATCAGCACCCCTCTATCATCTTTGCTAAGCTCAATGGTTCCTCTATAGGATGGCATTCCGCCTTGACGCTTAACAGAGGATATTTTGATACGCCCTTCCTCTTCCTTGGAAACGATCTTCGCACTTCCGTTTTTTAATTCCTCACTCCCATTCCGGAATTCCACTTTTTCACCAGCCTTATATTCCTTCACTTTATCCCCATAGGAAACAGAAAAAGGGGTATCGGAAGTTACACTGACCTCATTATGGTAAAACCCGGAAAAATCACTGTTATTAATTAGTACTCTAATATTTTTTGCATAGATATCCTCTGTAATGAGTGCTGCTTCTACGATTCCGTCTACAATATAAAGAGAAACCTGATCATATCCAATCAATGTACCGGCTGACTGCATCGCTTTAAACGTACCGTTTGTCTTAAAAACATTAAAGGCATTTGAAAGGGGAAGCGGCTGTTCATATCCTTCCACAGTGACAATCCCCTCCTCATAAGCTGACACTTTTGCACTCACAAGATCCTTTGTATGGTCTGTAATTTCCGTTACACCTTTATTACTAATCGTAATGTCACAAAGATATCCTTTGATATCTCCGTCAATATCTGTTTTTGATGCCAGCGGTAATTTCTGCATTTTCCCATTCACATAGGACAACAGTATCTCATTCCCATTTTCTTCGGATATTTTATCGGCATAAGCATTCTGAATCACAATTGTATCATTACACTCTCCAAGACAAAGAATAATTTCATTATTGGACACATAAAGATTCACAACCTTTCCGATATATCCATGATCCAGTCCATAATCTTTTTCCATATAATAATCCCCGGCACTGGTATTTACAACCTCATAAACAATACCGTCTATCTCTTTATCCTGTACGGTATCAATATCATATATGTAAAGACTAAGATTCTGTAAACGGCTTATCTCCAATTCCCGAATCAGGGAATCATAAATACTTTCAAACTGTTTTCTGGTAAGCGGCATAAATCCTGGAATATGTTCCAGATTCACGTCAACCTTATCAACAGAAACATCTGCTGCCTCTAACAGTTTTTTGGCATTTTTTACGGTAAAAGAGGACCCGATCCGGTCCATATATTCGTAATCACTAATTCCCAGATAACTGATTAAACGGTTTGCCTCATTATTTGGCATGCCTCCTGCCATATTTTGATCAAAAAAGGTAGTTTTAATAAAAATACCTCCTAGTATTCCAAATATAACCAAACAAAAAAGAACAATTCGCAATACCTTATTCTTTTTCTTTTTTTGTTTCTTCATCTTATTCTCCTTCTATTGTCAACAAAACTTCCAGACAGCCCTCTGAATGCCCTGCTGATTACAAAATGTAAAAGCAGCAATCAGACCCAGACAAATGCCCATGTCGTCTAATGCTGCTTTTCTTCTTATGTAAAATCTTTCGTATCTCATAAAGCTTACGTATCTTACCACTCTTTTGTAACCTGTCTTATGTATCTAAACATTCCTATGTACTTAAAATGATCTTCTGTATTGTGTCTATTCATCCTGCGTATCACTTATCTTTGGTGTCTTATTCTCTTTGGTACTTTTATATTAAAGTAGAACAACCAGTAATGCCGTTTCCTGCATTTTGAGTCCTAGCCAAGCTAGGTGGGCAACCTCAAATAAGTATCAGCCTTCCGGTCGGAGCCGGCCTGACATCCCCTTATAAATCTTGGTATCCCATAAAAACAAATGTAGGTTCAAAATAACAAGAGTTGTCGCACATCCCAGAAGTTCTACTTTATTAACTTTCCTTGAACCTAAATAAATTATACAATAAATATCAAAAAAATACAAGAAAATATTCCTTGAATTTTCATATTGTTTCAAGTATCATAGTTTTTGTACTTTGAAGATATCTTTTACGAACAAAAAGGAGATTTTCCATGATGAAAAAAAATGTTATTGCCGCCCAATCAGGTGGTCCAACTGTTGCTATAAATGCCTCTCTTGCCGGTATTGTAGATGCCGTAATAAAAAGTGAAGCTTACGATACAGTCTATGGCTCTGTTTATGGAATCCTTGGAATCATTAACGATAATCTGATTAATTTAAACGAACAGGCTGCCAAAATTCCAAACTTTATTGATACCTTAAAAACCAGTCCTGCCATGTATCTTGGTTCCTGCCGCTACAAGCTCCCCGATTACGAGGAGGATACTGCTTCCTATGACCATATTTTTAACCAATTTGAAAAATATAATATTGGTGCCTTTTTCTATATCGGCGGCAACGATTCTATGGATACTGTATTAAAATTAAGCCAATATGGCAAACGGATTGGCAGTGACATCCGAATTATTGGAATTCCAAAAACAATCGATAATGATTTGTGCATGACAGACCATACTCCCGGATACGGTTCTGCTGCAAAATACGTTGCTTCTTCTATTTTAGAAATTGCACACGATACATTTATCTATAGTATACAAAGTGTAACTATAGTAGAAATCATGGGAAGGGACGCCGGCTGGCTGACCGCTGCCTCTGCTCTTGCACGCAATTCATATAACAGTGCTCCACATTTAATTTATTTCCCTGAAGTTGCCTTTGATCAGGAACAATTCATTCAGGATGTAAAGGAGCAGCTTTCCAAACGGAATAACGTCATCATTGCTGTTTCAGAAGGCATTCGGGATAAGAACGGTAACTATATCAGTGCCTCTACTGCTGCAAACGATCAATTTGGTCATTCCCAGCTTAGCGGAACCGGAAAATCCTTAGAATATATGATCCGGGACTCCATCCATGTCAAGGTGCGCTCCATTGAGCTGAATGTATTACAACGCTGTGCTGCACATCTTGCTTCCCTTACAGACCTTAATGAATCCTTTTCACTGGGAACCCACGCAGTTCGTTATGCCAAACAGGGATATACCAAATGTATGCTTACTTTAAACCGGATTTCCAACAATCCTTACAGCATTTCCATCGATACAGCGGATATTGAAAATATCGCCAACGAAGCCAAGGCAATTCCAAGGGAATGGATTCATGAGGCGGGAAATGATATCACTCCCGCCCTGCATGAATATATGGCTCCACTCATCGCCGGAGAACCGTCTGTTTCCTATAAAGACGGACTTCCTGTTTATCTGCCAGTAACTCATTTAGATAGGGATTCGGAAAATTAACTTACCGTTCCCATTTATCGCATAAGCTGTTGATCTGATTCGTAAAGCGGACCAGATCCTTATTGGCTCCGCCTTTGTTATGTGCAATAACAGTAAGCAGGCGGTTGCCGGCAGCTACCAGACGGTCAAAGATCGTCTGTGCCCGGAATGCCTTCTGGCTGATCTTTACTTTCTTTGTCTGAACACCCATAAAGATGAGTTCATCTGCAGCCATATCAAACTCTGCACCGGAAAACGGAGCAATGGCTTCATAGCCTTCATCCTGAATCATTTTTTTGAAATGTTCACACACCATATCTTCACCATGAACCACGAACACCTTCGGCTTTGACTCAAAAGAATGAAGCCACTTTAACAGTCCTTCCTGATCTGCATGACCGCTAATCCCATCCATTTTCTCAATCTTTGCACGTACCTCTATATTCTCACCAAATAATTTTACATTTTGTGCACCTTCTAAAAGGCTCCTTCCCAGTGTTCCGTGTGCCTGATATCCGACAAACAATATGGTACACTCTTTCCTCCAGAGATTATGTTTTAGATGATGTCTAATACGCCCGGCTTCACACATACCGGAAGCAGAAATAATTACTTTTGGTTTCAAATCAAAATTAATGGCTTTGGAATCATTACTTGTAACAGCAGTTACAAGATTCGGAAAAGCAATCGGATTGATTCCCTGCTTAATCAGTTCCATTGCTTCTTCATCAAAGCATCCCTCTACATTCTTATTAAAAATATTGGTAGCCTCAATTGCCAGAGGGCTATCCACATACACTTCAAAATCCTTATACTCCGGTAACAAGTTATCATATTTGATTTTGCGGATGAAATATAAAAGTTCCTGTGTTCTTCCAACTGCAAAAGACGGAATAACAACATTACCGCCCTTATCAAAGGTTTCCTTAATTACTCTTGTAAGATCTGCCACATAGTCCGGTGTTCCTCCATGACTGCGGTCACCATATGTGGATTCCATTACTACATAATCTGCATCTTTAATGTATTTTGGATTTTTAATAATCGGCTGGTCCAGATTGCCAATATCACCCGAAAATACAATCTTTTTCGAAATATCTCCCTCTGTCATCCATATCTCAATGCTGGCTGAACCAAGTAAATGTCCAACATCCACAAATCGTATCCTGATTCCATCTACAAGATCTATAATCTGATCATATTGGCACGGGACAAAATGTTCCAATACTCCAATAGCATCATCCATACTGTATAACGGTACATATTCCTCCTCACCTGCCCGCTTTGCTTTCCGATTTCGCCACTCTGCCTCAAATTCCTGAATGTGGGCACTGTCACGGAGCATGATCTGACAAAGGTCCGTCGTTGCTTTCGTTGCAAATACCTGCCCCCGGAATCCGTTTGCATATAAAAGCGGTAACAGTCCGGAGTGGTCAATATGTGCATGAGTCAGCAATATGTAGTCCACTTCTGAAGGATTCATCGGAATCTCCTGATTCTCATATAAATCCCTTCCCTGCTCCATACCGCAATCAATCAGCATATTCTTTCCACATGCCTGTAAACAATGACAACTGCCGGTCACTTCATGATCTGCACCAATAAATGTTAATTTCATTATAAACACCCCGTTTCTTACTTCTTAATTAAATGTAATTTTGCCGCTATTCGTGCAAGTAATGCACCCTTTGGAAATGCCTCCAGCATTTCTTTCGTATATCCTCCTACCTTAATCATAACTATAAAATATGAACCTGCTGCAATTACAATTGCCCCAAGTACTGCCACCGCATTACTAATATATGCACCTGCCACCATATTAAGGATCAAATCCAATCCCTCATATACCAAAAATGCCACAATTCCCATAATAATGGCAGAAACTACCGGAACCCATACGATTTGTCTCCACTCCATCTTAAAAGAAACATATTTTTTTACAAAATAGTAGTTTACAAATACCACAATAACCGCATAAAACGCTGTTGCAAATACTAACGAATAAACACCAAGCTTAACAATTCCAATCATTGGAACTAATAATATTACATGCAATACTAAGGCTGCTGCTGCACTAAATACCGGAATATTTACCTTTCCAATCCCCTGCAATACACCATTTAATACACTGGATATCCCATACAATACGATGGAAACCCCGCCTATTAATAATAATGCTGCCACCATATCCGTATCCTGGGCAGATAAACTATAATATACCAAATGAACAATTGGTTTCCCTAAAACAGCAAATCCCACTGCACATGGAACCGTTAACACCATTGTAAGCTGCATGGACTGGGAAATTTTACGATTGCATTCTTTTTTATTACCTGTAGAAAAGGCACTGGACACGCTTGGAATAACGGCAGAAGCCACTGCTGCTGCCATGGCAATCGGCACATTTGCAAGTACCAGATACATTCTGCTATAGATTCCATACTGACCATCAATAATATCCCCACCCATTCCCATATATTTTAACATCTTTTGGAAAATCGTCATATCAAGAAAAACATTGACATTATATATAAAAGAACTGAAAATAATCGGCGTTGCAATCATCAGTAAAAGCTTTATGACCTCTTTGTAAGACAACGTCTTCTCTGTTACATCATTTCGAATCTTTTCCTTTAATTCTTTCTTTTCACCATGAAATAATAAGATCATATAAATTAATCCTGCCAATACCGCTATGCCCGTACCTAATGTTCCCCCCGCAGCTCCATAAGCATCATATCTGGTTGTACCTTTCCCATATCCCATAACTCGTGCCCATTGCATAAATACCAATGCCGCCACAATACTGACAATAGCATTAAAAATCTGCTCTACGATCTGTGAAACGGAAGTTGGCACCATGTTGCCATATGCCTGAAAATATCCACGGTACACGCTGAGAAATCCTGACAAAAAAATGGTGGGTGCCAGCACTCTTAATGACAGTACCGAATTCTCTGTCACAAACAAAGGTGCACACACATAAGTAATAATGGCTGCAATTCCACCAACTACCAAAACATATAACATCGAGCCATTAAAAATACGCTTAACATTTCTATATTCCCCCTTCTCAATCCGTTCTGCCATAATCTTAGAAACCGCTGCCGGAATACTAAAGGTCGCAATCAATAAGATCAATGCATAAACAGTCTGTGCTCCACCGTAATATCCGTTTGCCTCTTTGCTGAGAATATTGGCAAACGGGATATTATACAACATTCCAATTAATTTTGATATAATGCTAGCCACTGCTAAAATAGTTGCCTGCATTGCAAAATTACCAGATATTTTTTTCTTCTTACTCATACCGTATCCTATCCACTATCTTATTTATTTAGAAATGAGCTGTTATTTCTTAATTATATTAGTATATTCAACAATATATTTCAAATTCAATATACAAGCTTTTCTATTATAATATAGTATATCACATATTTCCTATTTTTAAAAGCGTCTACTGTGAACAACCAATAGACGCCTTCTTTTACAATTTGTTTTTGCATACCCAATTACCTCTTCCATACAATTTGGTATACGGTTAGCATTTTACTTCAACAGATTTTCAATCTCCTTATCAGGCCAGTACCCCCATGATTCCACAATTTTTCCGTCTGCTACTTTAAAATTCTCAAGTGCCTCAAAAGAAATGCTTCTGCCCGTCGAAGCGATTCCCATATATTCTCCGATATGAATGGCACTGTATCGTACTCTCGTAGCAACCATTCCATTTTCTGAAAAGACATCTTCAATATCAATCTGTATATCACCAAACACTTTTGAAACAGCAGTCAGAATATTGACCGCATCCTGATTGCTTCTTGCCCCTGCCGGGCTGTGGTCAATATATCCTTCAGACAAGCATTCCAAAATGAAATCATAATTTTTGTTCTGGTAACCCTCCATAAAAAACCGAACCACCAATTCTTTATCGTTCATTTAATAATCCTCCCTTTGCTATTTTTTGGTTGTAAAGCTATTTCACAAATTCTGTATTCTTTGAATAAATCACAAAACCATTTTCATTAGTAGCGTTATTTTTCCATGCACTGCTGCCTTGCATAATCAAGTCGCTCCGTAGCGTTTTTCATCATATTCATGGGCAACCTCCCTGTTTCCAGTAATTTTCTATAGAGTTCGGCTGCATCTTTATATTCTCTCATCAGAAAATGATATTCTGCCAGAGTATCTAATACTGCAATATCCTTTGCCATATTTTTTTTCAAATATGGAAATCCATCCTGATAAAGTCTCTTTGCATCATCAAGATGCCCTGTTTTCAAACATGCTGATAATCCGTTATTAAAAAACACTTTAACCAGTCTGCGGTTCCACCTACCCCTGCTATTTTTAATACTATGTATATAGGATGCATCCACTTTCGTAAAGGTCTGTAGTGCCATATCATCCTGATTCATGGTTTGATAATAGCATAACAGGTTTAACCAATAATGGGTGCTGATTTTCACACGATCAATGGTTTTACCATATTCTTCCGCCACCTGAAAAAAATGTGGTGACATTCCTTCCCTTTTAAAAACCGGATATATTTTTCCATTCACCTGCTGCCATCTGATTAGGTCCTTCACAAAAAAGAACAGCATCCAAACTCCAAAAATCGCAATCGTTCCTATCGTCGACCGTTGAAATTCCTCCCATGGAGAATGGCGAACCACTTTTACTAACAATTCAAATACAATGATTCCTATAGAAAAGAATATATAGCATGCCATATATGCCAGACAAACTGTTCTTCTTGAAAACATTTTTCCATGTACCTCCATTCCTTATTGCGTTCTTCCATACATTCGTTTATTTCACTTTTACTTTTACAACCACTTTTTTCTTTCCTGCTTTGATTGTGATGTTGGCGGTTCCCTTTCTCACACCCTTTACAACGCCTTTCTTGGTAACAGTTGCTACCCTCTTCTTGGAACTCTTAAATGTAACCTTGGTTTTCACCGGATACACCTGATATTTCAAAGAAACTTTCTTGCCCCTCTTCACTTTAATAGTAGAAACAGGTTTTGTTAAAATAACCGGATTCTTATTATCCCATTCACAAACAAATGCCATATTCGGTTCATTATTTCTAAAGTCATTCCATTTCTTTCCATTTCCCGAAATTTCATAATATCCGAAATATTTTTCTTGTCCGTTATATCCATTATTTACATGCTTGCCAAAATTCCGATAATCTGTCCGTTCATGGGTTACCCATACATATTTACCATCCTTTTTAGCATCATTTAATCCGATCCAAGTACCTCTTGTTTTATGATCGCACATGTTATATACAAAATTATTCTCCCCCTTTGAGGTAACTGTTACCAAATATCCACCAAGCTGCTTACATAAATCCCTTGCCTCTGTCCATGTGACCGGACCAGAAAAATATTTATAAGAATGTCCATTGTATTGAACCTTATTCAGTACATTTGGCGACTGAGATTTGTATGCTGCCACAGACTCCCATTCCATTACATAACTCTGTTTTTGATCTGTAGCATCATCCCATTCACCTTTGCCGCCCCAAAAATGGAGATATTTTTCTTTTACTGGATTAGACGGCTGCCCCGTTTTCCAATTCATATAAGTAAATGGCTCTCCCGTTACCCAGGTCCATACACCATTCTTATATTCGCCACCAAGCCATACATTATCCTTGCCAGTCAGGCTGTAAACAAAGTCCTGTTCTTCTTTTGAAGTAATGGTAACAAGGTGTGCCCCCTTCATCTCACACCGCATCTCTGCCCGTTCATAGTCTGCAGGGGTCGTTGTCACCACCTGATAATAATGTCCATTAAATTCTCTTGCTTCCGTTACATTGGCTGCCTTCGCTGTATTGCCCATTCCAAATGTCAATAAACTTGCTGCCACTGCCATTCCAAAAATTGTTCGCTTCTTCATAATTTTTCCTCCTAATATAATAAATATTTTGATAAACACAAGCATAATTACCATTTTGAATATATCACTTATACCCTACGAATTCTAGCAATTAAAATAAACAATTAGGTTAGAATGTGCAACTTGCAGTTGCACATTCTAACTCACCCCTGTCATTCTATTCTCTCTAAAATTTACCTAATACAACGAATATTAAGTTTTGATTACTATTACTCGTTATACTAATGTACTGTCTTATTTATCCTGCAAATTGAGACTCCTTAAAATAACTTTTTCCAGTATTCTTTTTGGTTGCAGGAATATAACCTGTCTTTCCCTTTCCTTTATTATTTTTCACTTGGAAATAAACTTTATTATTCTTGTAAATAATCTTATTCAGCTTTATTACATCTCCCTTCTTTAATGTATACACAGTCTTTTTGGAACCAGCTTTCTTATAAACTTTTATCTTTTTCTTTGCAGTCCATTTATTTTTCATGGACATTTTCTTGTATTTTGGTGAAAATGTATTAGAGGTTCTCTCAAATTTTCCATCTTTATACTGTACATTCATATTATAGTATACTCTTCCTGTCGTATGGAACTGTGCCATTACTTCTGTCTTTATCGTATTGCCGGAAACCTTGACAATATCAGCAGAATAATAAGAGGCATATTTATCATAATATTTCTGGAAATCATATACACTTTTTAATTTTCCATTCTCACAAACATAGAGCTGATGGATACAATCGTCATCACTCATAATCGTACTCTCAATATCAAAAAAAACTTTTCCATTTGCTAATCTAATTAAATTTACTTGCCAAAAAGGATTTGCCTCTCTTTTCTGTTCAAATGCTACATTATCATTAACAAATATCTGTATGGTTCCGCTATGCTGTTCATCTGCATTATCCACAGTCTTTACTTTGACAGTGTCTGCCACCCCATCCCCGGTAACATCATATTTTGAATTTTCCACATAATGCATCACCGGTTGCAACGATACACTCTCTGCATTCACAACCTGAACCTTACCTAAACATATACATATCAACATAGTACAAATAACAAAATTTAATACTTTTTTAAGTCTCATAATTTATCTCTCCTTTATAAATATAATGTAAACAACCTTTATTTTTCTGTACCATCTTCTAATGGAATAACACAATCACCCAGCCGGATAGACTCTACATCTTCCATCATCAGATATCCATTATATGAACTATGGATCACATAGCAATTGTCTATTCCTCCCTGTGTAGTGGTAAAACTATCCTCTAACGCATAAAAAGACGTTCCGTCTGCCATTTTGATATCCGTTACCTGCCAGGGGTCTACAAATTTATGCCGGTCATCTTGAAGCCATTCTCCTTCATTAATGTACTCTCCCTGATAAGTTCCGTCTTCAATCTGACTTACCGCATCCTTTTGTTCTTTTTCTGTCCAGCCGTTATAAACCAAAAGAGGGATTCCCGACCATGCTCTCCATTCTACTGTATAGAGATTTTCATCTATATATCCGGCAATAGAATCATCTGCTTCTTTATCTGTTTTTTGCGTTGCATAAATATTGGCTGACCAGATTCCCTGATCCTCTATCAATTCCTGATCCAGATAAATTTTGATAGTTGTCGGAGTAAGTACAAGTTTTTGGAGTTTAATTTTTTTACCATAAATAGCATATTCTTTATTAAATTCAACGCTTCGTTCCTGATCTGTGGCACGAATGGTCCAGCTTAAATTCCATTCCCCTTCTATCACCATATCTGAATTTTCCTGACTAACGGAACTAAAATTATATATTTTTAAATAGATTTTATCTCCATCCATCCCATTTTCGGCATCGTCTATGTCCACATCCAGATTATAAATCAGATAATCATCTCCTTCTGTATAGGATTGCACACTGCCAGCAACTCCATAACTATAGCATTTTGTACGTTCAAATGTAACATCCACATCTGCTGCCATTTCTGTAAGCTGTTTTGCCATTTCTGCATTTTTTGCCTGCACTTTTAAATAAATATCCAGACGGTTAACCGTTGCGACTGTCTGTATCACCTCTATTGTAATACCGTTATTTTGATCAGAAACATTTACTAATTCTGCCAGACCATCATTTAAAGTTCCCTCCTGTACTTTATTTTTGGAATTAACTCCATATTTCTCCGCCACTATATCATTCCATAATAAAACTTTTGCTGCGGCAGTAACACTAATGCACAATGCAAGACAAACGAGTATCGGAACCATGGTTTTCCTGAAGGATTTCCTTCTCTTATTAGCAGCTTTCTTTGATTGTCTACATTCTTCTAATACTTTATTTTTCATATCTTCTGAAAATATCATATCTTTTAATCCACTATTCAGTACATCCTTCAGTTCACTCATAATACAACACCTCCTTTAACTCTGGTTTTAATTTTTCTCTTGCTCTTACAAGTCTTGCTTTTATCGTAGATTCTTTCTCATCCAATACCTTTGCAATCTCGGGAATGGTTAATTCCTGATAATAATAAAGAAGAATTACCTCCCTATATTTGGTAGACAACTTGCTAATCTCTTCAAATACCATCTGACGATCCAATACGGAATCATAGCACTCCACCGTTTCTATCTCTATCATCTCCTGATGAAATCGGTTCTTCCACCAATGTGTCCTCATCTGGTTTTTGCACAGATTAATGGCAATCTGAATAATCCATGTTTTAATTGATGATTGGTTATGAAATTCTCCATAGTGCCGATATACCCGGATAAAAGTCTCCTGTGCTACGTCTTCTGCCAATTGATAATCTTTTAGATATACATAACACATCCGAAGTACACTGTTACCATAGCTGTTCATAAGAAATGTAAGGTGTTCTTCCATATCATCATTTTTCCCCATTCTCCACTTTCCTCCTTTCTTCTCTTAGACACATCAAATTGCAAAAAAGTTACATTTTTTATATAAAAATTCTTCTGAAATCTTCATTCAGGCAGTTCAATTTCTTGAACAACCTCATAAGTTCCATCCTCTTTCATCTCATTACACACCTTGTATTTGCCGTTTTTACCATGTATCAAAGCACCGTATGTACCGTTGCCATAATATACCGCATCAAGTTGGACTACCTCTGCATCTTTCTTTTCAACCTGATTTTTACAATATGCTTCAACACTGCCATCTTTATGATAAATAAAAATAATGTCGCTCATACCGGCACCTTCATCAAATCTTGCTTCAGCAAAGGATGCTCCGATATAAGCTGACCAATCATTTATGCTATATGCCTTTACATCCGTTGCTATAATATAATTTTCATTTTTATTCGCACTATTGTACCAATAAAGATTGCCTGATTTGTCAAACCAAGTATCCTTATACATACTTACATAATCCAGTGTCGGGTCTATCTCCGTTGTAATTCCCGATTTTATGTTATAGTATTGACACAAAGAAACCCCATGATTATATTCGTAATATTCTATACCATGTGTCGGATCATTGGTACAAAATGCATAATACTCCCGCTGGCACTGAATATTGTTTGAACCATCCGCTTCCATACGGTAAAAGCAATAGTTTGAGCTTGGCAGGGGAGATTCTGCCTTTACTGCAGATAAGGAAGACTGTTTTACTCTTGTTGTACCACTTGTATGAAATTTCCCCACATAATATACATCAATCTGGCTTTTGCTGTTAATGCCAATAACTTCATCATCACTATCCTCCACAGGGTACATATATTGAATATCACTTATATCATCAAGCTTTACAAAATCCTGTGACAGTTCTTTTGTATATATTTCGCCCGAATTTGTGAGATAAGCTCTTCCCCATGATCCACCGAGTCTGCACATATCCTTTATGTCTTTTAACGGTAGCTTTGTCGGAGTATCGTGTCTTTTTGCATCTGTAAAACCAATAATACTATCATCAATATTATCGCTGTATTCACTTTCCTTTAATGTGTTATACCATGCATAAACCTCTCCCTGGTCATTTAAAGCAAAATTTCCATACTTGTCGTAAGCCTGAAAATTAACAACCGTTCCGGGAATCTCAACCTTTTCACATGTGATGCTGTTTTTCTCAACTACCTTTCCGTCACTGTATTTGCCACGATGTAGTGTACATTTATAAAAATTATTTGAACCCCCGTTAATATAAAAGAAAACATCCGTATCACCTAAATTGCCCTGATTTCTATTATCTTTATAATCAATGCATTGGTAAATTCTATATGCCTCAAATCCATCGGTCAGCTTTACAATTTCAAATGTGCCTCCAATTAGATTGTACTGACTCTCATCATAAAAACCCATTAATACATAGACCTGATTATCTTCATTTTTTAGTATGTATGCCCGGCTCTGTGCATCTCCAACAACACGGCTATCTGATACTTTTATAAACTCCGTAACAAATCCAAGCTTTCCTAAATCAACTTTTTCTTTAGATTTGGTCTGCTCCCGCTTAGAACTGCTTCCTCCCGATTTTTCCACACCATTACCTGAACATCCGGCTAATGCGATAACACTTGAAAACATTACCAACGTTAAAATAAAAGATAATACTCTGCCTGCAATTTTTCTTCCTTTAAATCCCATTAAAGATCTCCTTTCCCATGTAAAAATTATCTGTTTTATGAATATATCATTTCTTTAAGTATATTTGTTAAAATCCGCAAAATCGGTTTAAAATTCAACAAAAAAGGTTATTTAAAAAATATATGTTTATAATTTTATTAGTGACAAATCAAAAAATCAGCGTTATAATTCTGCAAAAGGAGTGAGCCCTATGAAAGTGTTAATTTGTGATGACGAGCAAAAAATAATTGATGAGATTACGAAATTTCTCAATAAAATAAATAAATTAAGAAGCCTGTCTTTTGAGCTTACCTCCCATAATTGCGGTGAAGATGTTCTAAAAGATAACGAAAAATATGATATAGCGTTTGTTGATATCGAAATGCCCGGCATAAACGGATTATCCGTAAGCAAACATTTGCAAAAAACAAATTCAAATATCATAATATTTATTGTTACTTCTTTTCATGCATACTTAGATGATGCAATGGATTTAAATGTTTTTCGGTATCTCTCTAAGCCTCTTGATGAAAACAGATTTATGAAAAGCATGAATATAGCTATTGATATTTACCATAAAAGCACGCAATACATAGTTGCAGAAACATGCGACGAATGCTTTCACATATTTACAAAAGATATCTTATATATAACCATTGAAAACCGGAAATCCAGCATTATAACTAAGGACCAAAAATTGGTCACAAGGAAAAATTTCGATTATTGGAAAAAGCAGTTGGCAGAATATGATTATTTTGCACAGCCTCATTATAGCTTTATTGTGAATTTAAAAAATGTAACCCATTTTAGCAAAACGAACATCATATTATCTGCGAACGGCAAGGAATATCAAAATGTACCCATCTCAAGAAGGTACTATTCCTCATTTAAAGAGGCTTTTTATAAATATGTTGGAGTGACCGTATGATTATTGAAATTTGTAATATAATTATTTTTATAATAGAAACTCTTATTTGTATATTTTATTTTGAGCACAAATTTGAACGGAAATACTGCAATAAAACAATACTGCTTTTTGCAGGTGCCATTTCTTTCGCTTTATATTTCATTCAAAATATGAAAATACCGTTAATAAATGCTGTTTCTTATATGATTCTGACCTTTTTGTTTCTTTATTTGTGTTATAAGACAAGTATAAAATCATGTGTTTTCAGCATATTAGTGCTCACTGCCTTTATGATTGTTACCGAAATGTTAGTAATGTATCTTTCATCTTTAATTTTGGGTACCAACATTGCCTTGTGTCTTACGGACGATTTTGTATTTGCAACTCAGGCTATGATCGCTAAGCTGTTATATTTTATATGTATCTATATCCTGTCAAAATTTTCGATTCAGGAACAAAAAAGTATACGCACAGTTATTTTGCTGAGCATTCTGCCGATTGCTTCCGTTTTATTAATGCATACCACGATTTATATTTGCATTTATAATAACCTTGACAATTACTTTAAAAGTCTTTTGGTTATATGTAATATTCTGATTTTAATATCTAATATAATTGTTTTTTATATACACGAATCAACACTAAAAACATACCAAAAATATACGGAATTGCTACTCACACAGCAAAAAGAAAAAAATACAATTAAATATTATGACCTGCTTCAACAACAGAATGAAAATTCCAAAGTATTAATCCATGATATTACAAAGCACCTGACTTCAATCAGAATGCTTTCTTCGGACAACAATGCCAGCATAACAGATTATATTGATAACATTTATAACGAGTTTCATCTTATGAATCCTATTAACTATTGCAATAATCCACTACTCAATCTGATTACGTACCGCTATTCTGAAATTTGCAAATCGGAGAAAATACAATTTAAAATTAACATACAAAATGCAAAATTATCGTTTATGTGTGACCCCGACATAACCGCTTTGTTTGACAATCTTCTGGAAAATGCTGTTGAAGCTTCAAAACAGACTGCAGAAAAATTCATCAGTTTTTCAATTGATATCCGCAACATGAATTTCCTGGTTATCAGTGTTACAAATTCAAGCAATAATAGACCACTGATGGCTAACGGCAATATGATTACATCAAAGCCGGATTCTAACACACACGGTATCGGCATAAAAAGTATCAAACATGTTGTAAAAAAATATGATGGTAATATAGAAATGACTTATGATGATTCGGAGAAAACATTTACTGCCAAGATAGTTTTTGATACGCAAAAACGAAGATAAGTATGATTTCAAAGCCTTTGGGCTTGCAATCAGAGAAGCAACCATAATTCTTAAAGGGCTGCCATGGCATTTTTCATTTAGCACGACAGACCCTGCTCTATATCATAACACACCAATACTTGAATTCCAGTACAGCCTGATATAGATTTAGCCAAAAATCAAATTTTCAGTTCGTTTTTATATAAAAATTGAAAAAACTGCCGCAATGTAACATTCTTTCTAGCTGAAGCAAATGAAATAATAAACTTATTCGCTTAGAAAGAATCTGTTTACAATGCAGCAGTGCTCGTTCTACCTATAATAATGTAATCATTTTACTGACGGTTATAATTAATTAAACAACCTTTTAAAATGATTTCTCTCTCATCATCAGTCAAATCTCCTAAATGGAATGTTAATTCCTTCATATCCTTATTGACCACGTAAGCTTTGATATCATCTTCCTTTTCCTTCACTGCTTTTGCAATGTCCGGAACAAAAATGTAATCATCTACCTCAAATGCATAATCCTCCGGCATAAGAAACGGAAGCATTCCCCAGTTAATCAGATTGGAACGGTATCTCTTGGTTGCATATTCTTTCGCAATATTTGCCCATCCGCCAAGAACCTTCTGACAGGATGCTGCCTGCTCACGTGCGGACCCATCCCCCGGTTTCACTGCAAAAATGGTAGAACCAATACCGGTATTGTTATGATTCACATCCGAAAATCTTGCCTTAATTGCCTCCATAACCGGCTTCATTTCAGGAGCACATTCACAGATACACTGATCTTTCTCCCGTGCCTTCTCAATAACCTGAACAGCTTTTGCTCTTCCAACATATTCGGGATCCTTACGGGATAAGGTAAATTCTGCAAGTCCCAATGGATTCGAACGATAAGAAGAAGTCTCTCCGGAAGGGATCAACTCGTCTGTTGTCGTGACCGGATCGTTGATAACCGATGCAACCTTTAAAATCAGGTTATCTGTCAATGCCACCATAGCAGGCCAATCCTTAATGTTCGGACCAAACTTAATCTCCACATTTGGATCTGCTTTGCCGACACCGTTATAAATACGATTCTCATAAATAGACTGATCAAAGTAATACTTTGGACTACTGTAATTGACCTCCATATCCGTTGCGGCAGTGAGATAACCCTTATTTGCAGCCGTTGCGGCAATGGAACGGGCATCCATCAAGGCAACGGAAGAAATCTGTCCGTTCTGAATCTTAGAGCCTTCCCGGTTCGGAAAGTTTCTTGTTGAATGACGGATAGAAAATGCATTATTTGCGGGAGTATCACCTGCACCAAAACAAGGACCGCAAAACGCCGTCTTCACAATGGCTCCTGTTGCAATCAAATCTGCCAGTTTGCCGTTCTTTGCAAGCTCCATGTAAATCGGAGTAGAGGCAGGATAAACACTTAAAGTAAACTCATCCGCACCGATACTTGCATTCTTTAAGATATCGGCTGCTGCACAGATATTCTCAAATCCTCCACCTGCACAACCTGCAATAATACCCTGATCCACATATAATTTGCCATTGTGCACTTTATCCTTTAAAGTAAAGTCCACCTTACCATCTAAGCTTACCAATGCACGCTTTTCACAATCCTCCAGAATATCCATAAGGTTTGCATTTAATTCTTCAATAGTATAGGTATTACTTGGATGAAATGGCATTGCGATCATTGGTTTCACCTGACTTAAATCCACATACACTAATCCGTCATAATAGGTAACTGCTCCCGGATTTAATTCTTTATAGCACTCACTTCTTCCATGAATATCATAAAATTCCTGAATCTTATGATCCGTTTTCCAAATAGAAGACAGGCAGGTAGTCTCTGTTGTCATAACGTCAATGCCAATTCTGTAATCTGCACTTAAGTGATCGACACCGGGTCCTACGAATTCCATTACTTTATTCTTAACATATCCATTAGCAAATACTGCACCGATAATTGCAAGGGCAACGTCCTGGGGACCTACACCTGCCTCCGGCTTACCGTCTAAATAAATACCTACCACTTCCGGCATCTTTACATCGTAAGTCTGGGATAATAGCTGCTTTACAAGCTCCCCACCACCCTCACCGACTGCCATCGTACCTAATGCACCATAACGGGTATGGGAATCGGAACCCAATATCATTGCACCACATTCTGCAAGCATCTCTCTTGCATATTGATGAATCACCGCCTGATGGGGAGGAACATAAACTCCGCCATATTTCTTCGCACAGGAAAGACCAAACATATGGTCGTCTTCATTGATTGTCCCGCCAACCGCACATAAAGAATTGTGACAATTTGTTAATACATATGGAATTGGGAACTCTTGAAGTCCTGAAGCTCTTGCAGTCTGGATAATGCCAACGAAGGTAATATCATGGGATGTCAGCTTATCAAATTTGATCTGAAGCTTCTCCATATTACCGGAAGTATTATGTGCACTTAAAATATTGTATGCCATTGTATTCTTTGCAGCCTCTTCTTTCGAAACTACACTTCCTGTCCGGTTCTTTAAAATCTCTTCCTGCTCGGCACCATCTTCTATAATCTCTGTACCATTTACAAGATACGCTCCACCTTCATATAATTTAATCACGTAATTTTCCTCCTCTTTTCATTGTATGAATATTCTCAATCTAAAACATTGTAGCATAACACCACTGACATTTCAAATCCTTTACAAATTCTTCTAAAAAGAAAAATTACGATTCAGTTTCCAAATAGGGTAGGAACGCTTCGCTTTACGAATGGATCTTAACCACCTGGAAGCAGGACGTTTGTGCCCTGGAAATTCTGCATCTGATTTTAAAAAATACCGGTATCCACCTCCTGCATCATCCCATGTAACATCCACATTATACCAGCACGAGCCAATCTTTACCATATTCCATGCATGATTCTTTCCTTTTATATAAATGCATGGAACTTTCATCTCCTGTAGAATCCTCTGATATGCAAGAGCATAGGCCATGCACATTCCCCTCCCCTTTGTAAACGCATGATACGGACTATAATATCTTTTATCATAACGCATATGGGTAATCAGGTAATCATGTGCTTTCTTGGCTTTTTGAACCTGTGTTCCTTTTCCGATTTTTTTAGCAATCGATCTTACTTTTCTGTTTATTCTTTTTTCCTGCCTTTTCGTTGTAAGATATCCAAACTGAAATGTAACATATTTGGGATTGTCTCCACACACAGTAATGCATGAACCCGATAAAATACCTGTAATATAACCGTCTTTTTTAGAAAGCTGTTCTAAAAATGACTGATATCCAGATGATTTTGTCTTATACTTTATAAAATCCTTATCGATTTTCGGATAATAGAATGAAAAATAGGACTTATGTGCCTTCATTCCTTTTAACAGGATCCGAATCATTGCGTTCTCGTTCTTTACCACTACAACATCTCCGGGCAGCCCCCGGTTTTCAGCACATACAAAATCCGATACACCGAAAGTCCCGAATAATAGGATCAATCCCCCTACCACAAGCAGCACGACATGAAGCTTGAAGCGTTGTCGACTATGGAAACTTAATCCTTGCGGTATTTGCCAACCGTCCATGCAGGCACGACTGCTTGGCTCATTACTGCCGGAAATCAAAAACAATAATACCATTTTCCTGATTCTTTCTGTTTTTAACATAAAATCTGACATATCTATCCCTCCTGAAAATAATGCGGTGTCCTTTTTCTTCTCCTGCATTGCAATGCTACCAAAAGCTGATTACTTTCTGGCAAATAGATCATATCAAACTTATTATCCAATTATTTGTACAACAGCATAGTTTTATTTCATGAAATGCTTTAAGATTTTCCCATAAAAAAATCCACCACCCGGATCATCCCATCCACCTTATATAATCTGGTCACTGACCTCCTCCGGTGTAACATTGAGATAGGTACATAGCGTTGCAAAATCATCTGATACAAGTTCCCGGTTTTCTGAAACAACCTTTTCTATATTAATTCCGGTGTCTGCCTCTATCTTCTCTGATGATATATTGTGTTCCAATACATACTGTAACAAATACTTTTCTGCTTTCATAAGAAACCTCCTGATAATATTCTTATTAAACTGGAATTATTTGGTAACTTTTCTTATTATATTCTATTCTGAATAGAATCTCAATTTATTTTTACTAAAATTTGAATTAATTTTATTGACATGAAAAAATAGTTACTATAAGATAAAGAAAATAAGGTATACGATTCAGGCAAAAAGATAACATTAAGACTCTTTTTTGTACTACCTGATAACAGAATGGAGACTACTATGAAAAATCCTAACCTAGGAAGAATGTTGCGATATTACAGGAAGGCCAAATGCTATTCCGTTCAACAGGTTGTAGATAAACTGAAAAATGAATATGGAATATCAATCTCCCCAAAATCAGTCTATAGCTGGGAAAACGGTCAAACTCAGCCCTATGCAGATACACTTCTGGTTTTATGCAAAATCTATAGTATCAACAATATTTTAGACTCTCTGGGATATAAGGGGGAACCGGAACAAGCTCCTCTTGTGCTGACTCCAGAGGAACGCGAACTTATTATAAAATACCGCACACATAAATATTTTAATTCTGCCATTCGCAAACTGTTAGATATTGAAGACTGATAAAGATTGATCAGAAAGCGAACCTATATATTTTGAAATTTTAAAAAAGCAGGCTGTTACAGAAAAGGAACTGTCATTCTTGACAGTTCTTTTTCTGTATATTTTCTATATTATGAGCTAAACGGTTCATTCAGCATCTCACAGCCTTCTAATACAAATCTTCCATTTTCTATGATCGGAATTTCTGTTCCGTCTGCATGAACACTGATAATGGATTCGATTTCATCATATGGAATCGTAATATCCGTATGACAATTAAAATATGCCTTTTCTTCTTCCGAATCCCTTAACAAGGAAATCTCATTATCCTTTGCTACAATTTCTTTTCCATCCGGATTATATAATTTCTGTTCTTCACTATGGCTATAACAGGTATCCCCCACAGCAAAATGAGGTCCCATTTTTTCCACAATCAGAATCGGAAGCTTATAAACAATATCATAAGTATTTGCCATAACATAAGCCGTTGTATTGGTTCCAATTGCAAACTCTCCGATGGGAAGTGTTTCCCTGTTAAACAAAACATTTTCTTTAATATATGCCCTGTTTTCCTCTTCTGTTTTAAAATTGTCACAGGTATAATCCTTAATCATTCCATCTTCAAAAGTTAATATTATATTTTTATATTTTAAATCATTGAGATATACTTCCGACACATTCAAAACTCCATTTGTCCCAGTAAGCTTAGGGGATGTAAAGACCTCCCCTGCCGGAATATTAACATCTGCCGTACAGTTTTCAAAATTGGTCTGTTTATCCGGATGTTCCAAATCATGCATCATTACTGTCATATCCGTCTGATTCTCTCCTTTTCCGGTAACCCTGACAGATATTGCCTGATCCAGTTCATCAATCATAACCTGCTGAATTTTCTTATATACTTCGTTATCTAATGTATTTACTTCAACAATTTTTTCAAAGATTGCTTCGAAGCTGCTTCCAATTTCCGGAATCGGATATGCAATAATCGTAAAGCTATAATCACTTTGTGGGATATAGTTATTTACAATTTTTGCATTTTCGGAAGCTAAAATAACAGACAACTCCTGCTGTTTATCGGAAAGTTTTAAGTTCTCTTTCTTATTCACCGGTTCAAAAGGAGTTTCTCCAAACACTTCAATTACAGCCGGTCCGGCATATTCCTTTGCCATTCGTTTTTTACTGTCATAAGCATTCTTAATCATTGCTATTTTACGCTCTACAAAAGCCTTGTCTAAAAACAGGGCATCATCCATGCGGTGATCATATTCATACTGTTTATTTGCCGATGTTGCAGCATATCCCGGTTTCATCGTCTGTCTGCGGTGAATCCGCGCAACTGGTGCACGGTAAATGACCGGTATCAATCCCATTTTTTCAAACTGTAAAATAGCAGCTTTTACCATACGCTCCATTCCGATCGCATAACGGATATTCACTGTTCTTTTTTTAGAAAGGTCAATTCCCGCAATACGGAAACCCTCCTCATAACCATGGGTATACGTATATGCCATAGCTTCTATCTTGTCCTCTGTCATGCGGTTTAAAAAGTCCGCCATACGAATTTCATTCTCCGTAATGTACTCTCCATAACGGAACAGATACCGCAAGTCACTTAAATCACTATTCATGATAATATCCGTGGCAAAATCCAGGGAAGGGTCCAATATTTCCCTGATTCTATAATCAAGTGTCTGATCTGCATAATCACTGATAAAATAATATATTGCCTCTCTCAGTTCCTTTTCAGAAGGTGTCCCATCCTCAAACACACAAAGAATTTCCAAAAAAAGTTCTGCATGAATCGTCATGTCAAACAGACGCTGCTCCACTGCATAAATAATATCTCCCCTGATTTCCGTATAGAGAAAACACAAAAGACTTCCATACGTTTCCCCCAGCTTCTTCCCTGCGTATGCCGGATTGGCATAGCTTGTTTCGTAAGCGTTATCCTCATTTAAAATATCCTGATATAGGAATCGATTATACTTTCTCATCTCCTCAAACGAGGCATCTGCCATATCCTCACAGTCTACATGTCTTTTCAAATCATCCATGAACAGTAAAAAGGACGCTGTTTTTTTAAAATAATCATAATATGGCTCTTTTATCTTTGATTCCTCACCGGCAAACAACCGAATACGCTCCATAGCAAGCTGGTATCGCTCCTTAACGCTGTCATTCTCTTCCCTTAATAACTCTTTATACCCCAAAACCATTCCTCCTATTTTAAATTTCCAAGCTCTTTGTTCTTTTTTATAAGACCTTCGACATATTCCCAAAGCCTGTCCGAACCTGAATGGGTGCCCGCATTCCTCTCAATCACCTGTGATGCCGCTACATCATGCTCCCTCCATGCTTTTCCACCTGTCGCATCATTGAGCATAATCGGCTGTACCTTATCCAGTGCATTGGCAAATTTTGCCTCCGGAGTAATTCCTGCTTCAAATTCCTCCCATAGGCCGCGCAGCTCTTTTTCCTGATCTTCCGGTAATAGATGAAATAAACGGTCTGCAGCCTTTTCTTCCCGTTCTCTTTTTGTGCCATTTGCTTCCGTATCATATGCATAAGTATCACCTGCATCAATTTCAACCGCATCATGTATTAAAACCATCTTTATTACATGTGCTACATTTACAGGCTCATTTGCATATTCCCCAAGAAGCATTGCCATTAGGGCAAGATGCCAGGAGTGTTGTGCATCATCCTCATGCCGGCTACCATCCGCAACATAAGACCGCCGTTCAATATACTTTAGTTTATCCAACTCTAACACAAAATCCAATTGTTTATTCAGTCTCTCAATATCTAAGATTCTTTCCTTTTTGTCCATACTCTATTCCTTCCATTTTGTAACTTTCGTTAACTATTCAGCCTTCGGCTTCATAGTTACAGAATCAGCTCTTCCTGATCTTACACTTCCCAGTCATATCCATCCAAGAATATAAAGCACCACTGCGAGCAAAATTGGAACTGCATTTATGATCCCTGAAATTCTTTTCATCAACAGACCACCATCAACGGATTTCCATGAACTAACAGTAAATACAATTCCCACAAGTGCTAAGAGCAGGCTGCCCATTCCAAGCAGACCCACCACTGCCGGTCCCCTGCCATCATACAGATAGGAAACCAGCACTGCGACAAACATGCAGCATATGGAAATGCCACCGATTGCACAGGCAATCACAGCATCTATGCTGACATTCTTTACTTTATATACACTTTCCTTCATTTTGTTCACTCCTCCTATTAATCAGTAATAGCAGATAATAGATCCAAAAACCGATCAAACCTCCTAATGTATTCAAAATCAAGTCATCCACATCAAATACTCCAACCTTTGCCACCAACTGCAGCAATTCCACACAAAGACTAAATAAAAAGGTATATCCAGTGGCCTGAAACCATTTTATTTTCCGGTCCACGACCCATCTGATCAATGCTCCAAATGGCATAAATGCAAGAACATTTCCCAAAAGATTGATCACTACGCTAAAAAAATCAATATATGCATGATATTTGATAAAACGTATGATTTCCTGAAAAGGGATCAAATTATAGCGATAACTGCTATATCCCTCCATTCTCCCAAATCCATCGCTTAAAAGTAAAAAGTATACAAGTACTAGCATATATATTATAAAACAAATTCTGCTGATGATTCTAATAATTTTTCTTTTTTTCATATTTTTAACCTGCTTTATCCATCATTCTATTACTTTATTTTATATTTTAGCATAAATTACTCTATGAAAAAAGACTTTGTAAAAATACTTTCTGCTTTCTACAAAGCCCTTTTCCCTAAGTTCTATTCCTTCCTCTTTATATGCTACTTTGCTTCCCTCGTGGTTTGGGTATCCTGCTGCAAAGCTTCTTTTGTTTCACTGGCATCCCCTGCCTCTTCAATCTTTACAGTATTGGTCTTCGACAATTCAATATGGTCATCACCTGTCTGGGCAACATAAAATTCTTTTCCATCCACAAATTCTTCCAACGGCACAGTAATGGATAATTCATTCACATAACTTACTTCTATCTGCTTTCCGTCTACATAAACCCCTGAAAATTCATTAAATCCCTGACCAAATATCCTGACTTCATTTTCACGGATCTGGTAACCGCTCACTGATATATCCCGGATTCCCATTTTCATCTCGGTCTGTGGAAACGGATTATGTTCATCAAAAGCATAATTGTTTCCATACAATGTATCATATTCTAACAGTTCCAGTTTATTCATATAGTCTTCTTGATTTTCCAGGTTCATATACTGATTATGGAAATTCTGCATTAAACCACCTTTTAAACCAAGCCTGTTAAAAATATAAGTACTTGCCTGATATGCTGTCAGATCCCTTTTTTCAACTTCCAGACCAATATTATCCCACATAACCCATTCTGTCTGATAAAGAGAAATCTCCCTTAAATCTTCTTCTTCCAGATTCAGGCTTGGTAAATGATCACCATACATAAAAAGAACCGTAGGTTCATCTAGTTTTTTCAGTTTTTCAATCAGATCATGAATCATATCATCCATTTCCTTACACATATTGATATAATACTGCCACGCCGCCTGTTTTTCTTTATCCTGTGCATACTTTCCTGTAAAATAACAGTCCAGATTCGTAAGAGTCGGCGTATACTTCTTTGGATAGCGTCCATGGCACTGTACTGTAATGGTTGTAATATAATCCCTTCCCTCCGTCTGCTCCATACGCTCTAACATCAGGTCATCCAGTTTATTATCCTTTGCCCAGCCCCGTGGGGTATAGTCTAAAGAATACATATGCTCCATACCTGTAAAAACATCAAAACCCAGATTAGAGTAATCAATATGCCGCTCATAAAAAGTCGCATCATTGTTATGAAAACCTGCTGTAGCATATCCCTCCCGTTTTAAATCATATGCCATTGTATCACAGGTTGTGGACCGCATAACTGTTTTAAACGGATACTCTCCTGCTCCGAAAAACTGCGTACTCATTCCGGTCTGCACTTCAAACTCCGTATTAGCCGTACCGGCACCCACCGCCGGTACGGTAAACAAACCGGAAGAATATTTCTGTTTCAGTTTCGATAATGTAGGCAGTGGATTTTGTGAAGGATAAAAGCTCTTCATATAGTTTGTATCAAATACAGATTCCAGCTGAATCACAATAATATTAGGAAATTCTTTCGTTGCCTTTTTATTTTCGTAGTATTTTTGTTCTTCTTTGGAATCTGCCTCCTGTACTGACTCCTTGTTCTGCTGCTCGGCATCTTCCTTTTCTTCTGTATTTTCATTTGCCGTATCTTTTCCTGAAGCTTTTGGTTCTGCCTCTCCGGAACCCGTTTCAGACTCTTTCTTAGCAGACTCTTCACTAATCTGTGTCTTCTTTTCTTCTATTTGTGTATTTCCCGTCAACACATCCGTTTTATCCTCTGTCTGGGGCTGTATCCCATCCGCCTGCATTTTTTCGGCTTCCTCTTTCGTTAGAAAGATAACATCACTCTTATCGTATTCCAGCTCCTTTACAACATCTTTCACACTGCTTTCACTATAATTCTTTGGCTTACTGATACCCACATCAATAATACTGTTAGAAAAACAATATGCAAAACCATAATCATTATAAGCATAAGCCAGATTCCCGAAATTGTCAGAGACCGTCTGGGTTTCCACCGCAACCTTTGTCAATGTAACAACCAGTATAATGCACATACAGACATATGCCGATGCACGAAACGGATTTCGCTTATGTTTTGTTTTTGGCAGCCGGATATAAAGGTATACCAACAATGCAATTAACAACAATACACCCACCGTACTTAACACCATCTGCCACTTCGTCATATATTTATCCAACATGGTCATAACATTCCTTATCATCAGCACATCAACTGCCGAGAACGGAGTCGTACGGAAGCACAGTACAATATAGTTTGCAAAGGCGGAAATAATCCATGCCGCACATACAAACACCGTTGCAAATACTTTTCTTTTCGCAAACATTACCAGTGAAAGTGTAACAAATATAATAATGGCATTATATAAAAATACCATTGGCGAAGCTCCTATAAATGCAAGTGCCTTTGAAAAGGAATGCCTGCTTAGTACCTCTAACACAAAGTTCAAAATACAGGCCAGCAAAAGATATCCAATAAACGGTATCTTAACCACCTTAATTACTGCCTTTACCTGCTTCGTCTTTATCAATCTGCAAAATGGAACAGACACACTCTGCCACCCTCTCTTCACACCTTTTATCACGATATCCACTTTTTCTTTCAATTTTTTTAATATATTTTTCATTTTCTTCTCTTCTCTCATATCCGTTTTTTCGTATGAAATATTTTTCCTTCTATATCTGATGCAACAGCCCTTTTGCTTTTCATCAAAAAATATAGGAATCAGACTATAAAATATTTTTCATATCTAAGTAAATCTAATTCCTATGTTAATATACCATGCTTTTTTTAAAAAGCAAGAGTCTTCACGATTTGTTAAGAATTTCTTAATATCGGCTGTTATATAATTGTGCATAGAAGCCTCCTTTTTCCATAAGGCTTTTATGATTTCCCTGTTCAATGATATCTCCATCTTTCATAACCAAAATGACATCTGCCTCTTTAATGGTTGACAAACGATGTGCCACTACAAAACTTGTTCTTCCTTGCATCAGCTTTGCAAAAGCATTCTGCACTTGAATCTCCGTACGGGTATCAATGGAAGAGGTTGCCTCATCCAAAATCAGCATTGGCGGAATTTCCAACATGACTCTGGCAATACAGAGCAGCTGTTTTTGTCCCTGAGACAGAGTTCCCCCGTCTTCTCCTATTACCGTATCATACCCATTTGGCATACGTTTAATAAAACTGTGTGCATGACATGCCTTTGCGGCCTCAATAATTTCTTCTCTTGCCGCCTCTGGTTTTCCATAAGCTATATTTTCTGCAATCGTTCCTGATTTTAACCATGTTTCCTGTAAAACCATACCATAATTATTCCGAAGACTGTCCCTCGTAATCTTATATATACTTGTTCCGTTTATTGCAATACTCCCGTCATCAATATCATAAAAACGCATCAACAGATTGATCAAAGTTGATTTACCGCAGCCGGTGGGTCCTACAATCGCAACCCTCTGTCCCTTTTTCACTTCAAGGTTAAGATCCTTTATCAACGGTTTTTCTTTATCATATGAAAATGCTACATGCTGAATGGAAATACCGCTCTTTTTCGCAGTCTCCCCTTTCGCCAGAACCACTGCATCCTCCGTATCCGCTTTCTCTTCCGGCTCGTCTAACAGTTCAAATACTCTTGCCGCACAGGCAATTGCGTTCTGCACTTCGGTAATGACTCCCGAAATCTCATTAAAGGGCTTTGTATACTGATTCGCATAACTTAAAAAACAGGAAAGCTGTCCAACAGAAATCCCACCATTTACTGCGGTCAACGCACCCACAATCCCTACCCCGGCATAGACCAGACCATTTACAAAACGGGTAGCCGGATTTGTAATAGAGGAAAAAAATATGGCACGTAAACTATATCTGCTAAGCTCCTCATTCATTTTATCAAAACGCCTCATTGCATCATCCTCATAGCCAAATGCCTGAACAATCTTCTGATTTCCTATCATTTCATCCACGAATGCCGTTATATCCCCTCTGCTTTCTGACTGCAAACGAAACATGTGATATGTTTTTTTCGCAATAAAGCTTGCAACAAAAAGAGATAGCGGTGTGATCAGAACTACCACCAGCGTTATTTTTATATTCACAAATAACATAAACAAAATCGTACCCAGGATCGTTATTACACCAGTAAACATCTGGGTAAATCCCATTAAAAGACCTTCCGAAAACTGATCCACATCATTTATAATTCTGGATACCACTTCTCCATATTGTCTGTTATCAATATACTTAAGGGGAAGCCGATTCAAATGTTCAAACACCTTTATTCGGATATCTCTTACTACCTGATACGTAATCTTATTATTGCAAAGGCTCATAAGCCATTGGGTAACGGCAGTCAATATAATGACAATGGAAAACCGGAGTAGGAGCGGCTTTAATCCCGAAAAGTCCACTTTTCCCCTATCCACAATAAAATCTATGGCATCACCGGTAAGAATCGG
>CAJUBR010000012.1 GCA_910584695.1 uncultured Lachnospiraceae bacterium | reverse complement strand
TAAAAGTATTTTAGAACATTATGAAAATGTCTTCTCTCTAACAACAATCAGGGATGGCTATTTTATTCAGGAGTTAAAGATACAGGAATAAGAAATGTTAAAATTGTGGAGGAAAAAAATATGCTTCCAATTTATATTTGTGAAGATGATGCGATGATACTCGCTACACAGAGAAAGTTTTTAGAAAAACAAATTATGATGGAAGGTTATGATATGCAGATTGCTCTGTGCAGCAGGCATCCCCAGGAAATTATTGAAGCAGTGGCAGCGGATCCAAAGAGAGGAATTTATTTTCTGGATGTGGAGCTTAAGGATGAGCCGATGGATGGATTTATGCTGGGACAACAGATTCGAAAGTTTGATACCAGAGGTTTTCTAATCTATGTGACTTCCTTTCCAGATCTGGCATTTGAGACATTTCGTTATCACCTGGAAGCGCTGGATTATATAGTAAAGGGCAATTCTGAAAAAATGCTGACTGGAATGCACAAAAACCTTGCGATCATTACTGAGCGGATGTGTAAGGAGCAAGGAGAGCAAAAGGAATACTTTACAGTAAAGGTGTTGGATATTGTCAAGCATGTTCCAGTGGATGAAATTATGTTCTTTGAGACAAGTGTCCGTACACACAGAATAGAACTTCATGCGAAGAATGACTGTATTGATTTTATTGGCAGCATGCAGGAGTTGCAAGAGCAGTTTAGGGAGCATTTTTTAAGGGTTCACAGGTCATATCTAGTCAATGTAAATAAGATTCAGGAGTTAGATTTAAAGCATCGGGAAATTCTTATGGATAACGGAGAAAAATGTCTGTTTTCTAAAAATATGAAGGGGGAGTTGTTGAGTAGAATTTAGATGACAGCGTTTAACAAGCCATTTCAGGCAATATAGTATATCATTCAGGCAGAACTCAGCATAAAGGTGATAAAACATGATACGATACTTCCATCATAATTACTCTGCGATAGAAAAACGGGGCAATTATAAAGAAAATATTTAGAAAGAGGGTTATGTTATGGAACAAAATGTATTGCTGGATTTATCACATATTTCTAAGCGCTATAAGACGGAATTGGCACTTAAGGATATCAATATTACGCTTCATAAAGGCGAAATTCTTGGATTTTTAGGGCCGTCGGGTGCTGGAAAAACTACCACGATTAAAATAATCACAGGACAGTTAAGGCAAACATCTGGAGAGGCGAAAATTCTTGATACAGATACGGTTAATATTGATGAATCAATTTATGAAAAAATTGGCGTGGTTTCTGATCAAAGCGGAATTTATGAGAAAATGACAGTCTGGCAGAATTTAAGTATGTTTGCAAAAATATGGCGAGTTCCCAGTGTAAGAGTGGAGGAAGTCTTACATCAGGTGGAATTGTATGAACATCGTAAAAAGCCGGCAGGTAAACTTTCCAGAGGGCAGACGCAAAGACTTGTTTTGGCCAGGGCAGTGCTTCATAAGCCAAGAATTTTATTTCTTGATGAGCCGACAAGCGGATTAGATCCATCGACTGCGGTATCTATTCATAAAATGTTGTTGGGACTGAAAGAAGAAGGTATGTCAATTTTTTTGACTACACATAATATGGAAGAAGCCACAAAACTTTGTGATAGAGTTGCACTTTTGTATCAGGGGAAAATTGTCGAGTGTGGATCGCCCAAAGAACTTTGCCTGAAATATAATCAAAATAAAAAATATCATCTACTTTTGAATAATCAGGAAGAAGTCGTCTTAGAGCAAAGTCCTCAAAATATTGCAAAAATTTCAGAATGGATGCAGAGAGATGAAATACAGTGTATTCATTCTTGTGAGCCAACATTGGAACATGTATTTTTACAAGTAACAGGGGCATCCCTTGGATTAGCCAGTATGTGAGAGGAGTTTTAATATGGATAATATTAATAAATTAACAGCAGTTGCACAGATTAAATGGATTTGTATCAGCCGCAATACAGCGATTATGATCGGGCCGCTTCTAACCGTGGCGATGGTATGGATGGTCAAAATTTTATATAGCATCAATTCGGGAGGTGATTTATCACCCATTCTGGTGTCTTTGATCCTGAGTTTGGGAATTTCCCTTAATTTGTGTATGGATGGATTCCTGATGGTAGGGACTGCCATTGCAGAAGAGAAAGAGAAACATACGTTACGGGTCTTAATGACGTCATCAGTCACTGGAATGCAGTATTTTATCGGAAGTATTCTATTTCCATTTGTGTTGATGAATATAATCAATATTGTGGTATTGGTGATTAGTGGTATTTCTATGAGCCAGGTATCTGTCGTGGCTTTCTTACTGGTCAGTGCGGCAGCCTCTCTGATTAGTTGTGTAATGGGAATGATTGTTGGTCTCTGCGCCAAAAATCAGATGAATGCAAATTTGATTTCTTATCCATTGGTGATCGTGTTGATGATGATTCCAATGTTTGGAAATCTTTCCGAAAAATTACATCATATCTCAGGGTTTTTGTTTACTGGAGTGTTGACAGAGATGGCAAGTGGATTTGCAGAGGGAATGTCATATACGTTAAAACCTCTGGACATCGCAGTGCTTATCGGAGAATTAATCATTAGCATTCTTGTATTTTTAGTACTTTATCGAAGAAATGGATATGAAAAAGACTGATGCAATTTAGACAGGGGAATGTTTCAGATAGTCCAGATGCTGCTGTCCCCATATTCCTATTGAATGTTCTTCTCCGGCGGATACAGTCAAGCGTGGTATTAAGTAAAATTCTTCCGTATGATTTGAATTTTTCTACAATCCATTCATTCTGACTGATTACGAAGACTTTGAATTTAACATCCTTATGTAATGCCACCCTTAGAGAAAAATTTAGGGTAATTTTTAAGGCTTTTCGATTTTCGGAAAGCCTTTTTATGTGGGGGAACTGGAATAGTATATTATTTATCGAAGCATTTATTGTTAATGTATTCATCAATACTGGAGGCGGGAATTTTCCAGTTACGACCGATTTTAAATGCTTTAAGTTGTTTTGTTCTCATTAGTTGGTATAATCCGCTTTTTCCGATTCTTAGCTGTTCGCAGGCTCTCCAATGGTTAATATGTAATTTTCGTTGTTGTTTTCAAACATTATTATCACCGACCTTTCTTTAATGAATTGTTTGGAGAAAACCTTTTTAAAGTCAAGTATGATGAAGCATAACACCAAATCATTTTAAATAACAATTAACACTATAATAAAAACAAGATTGGTTACGGGTTTTAAAGGAGGAAGAAATATATGGTCTTTAGAACAGTGAACCTCGTATCCACAACTGGAACGTGAATATGGCGTAAACCGGAGTACTATTAGTGGCTGGGTAAAGCAGCTTTCCCCAATCAAGGTATCAGATGAGGAAACTGTCACACTCAAGGAGTATAAGGCCCTCTAGAAAGAAAACCAGCGTCTTAGGATTGAGAATGAAATATAAAAAAAACGAACGCTATATTCGCAAAAGAACAATAGCCGAAATTGTGGCTTTTATCCAAAACAACCAAACTGATTATTCTGTGTCCCAGCTTTGCAGTGCCCTGAAATTCTCCAGAAGCACCTATTACAAGGCGTTGATTTGTATATGTAATAAGTAGTAAAATGTTGGATATTTTAGCATTAGGAACATTAATTTGTATGTTTGTATGTGTGGTTTTATATGGACTTATGTGTATCGTATGAGATTCTTTGACAATCTGCTATTTTTCTGCATAAATTACCTGTAGATTTTTAAATTTAAGCTGATTATTACCTACTAACAAATACCCCCTGTTCTTCAAAACTTTAATCAATGTCTTCATAAAAAATCCATGAGTAACTAGAATACAATCTTCATTTTTGATTTCACATAAATTTATAACTTTATTCGCTCTCAGTATTGTATTATTTCTTGTTTCTAATTGACGAGTGCTACCTATAAACCATTGCACTCTGCCTAAAACATTCCATAGCCATAGAGGTAATCTTTTTTCCGTATCCATAAATGATTTCAATGGTACTTCACCAATTTCTGGCATTTCATAATATTCCTCGTTTGGAAACAGGCTTTTGGCAGTATTTACACTCCTTGATAACCTACTTACATAAATTTTATTAAATTGCTCATCTAACAAAGTAATATTGATATTTTCTAAGTCACTTCTATCATATTCAGCACAAGCCACATCAAAAACACTCGAAGAACACTTTTGGGGCCATTTCATATTCACTTTTCCATGACGAATTATCGTTATTCTCAATTTTCAACACTCCAATTCAGGCAGAAAATGTAATAGGGTGATACATGGTATGGCAAACTGTTTCAGCAATACACCGACTTTTTCTGTGCCGTAATCAGATTTACGTGCAAATACCACATGTGTCGCTGAATGACTGTATTTTTTATCTCAATTATTATATTAAAATCAGTTTTCAAAAGTCAAGAAAGCAAATTTAAAAAATTTGCACAAAAAATATGGGGAATACCATAATTTGTTTGCCGCTTGGTATGCAGATAATTTAGGAATGCATTTATACCTTAAAATGCCAAATAATAAAATGTCACAATCATAATTGAAACTTATAAGTATAGAAAAGGAACTTTGTTCATTACAATGTCCCCTTCAAATTCTTGATTACGATCAGTTCCTGATTATATAAATGTTTCCGCATAATTTCTTTTGCCGTTTTTACATCATTCATAAGGATTGCATTTGTAATATCATAGTGCTCCTCGACCAATACGTCATGGTAGGAAAAATCCTTTACATATTCTACACGGTAACGGTATACCTGTTCCCGGAGATTATGGGCGATATTTATGAGACGTTGGTTATTGGTAAGTTCAAAAATTACTTCATGGAATTTCACGTCACCATCCACGATATTTTGTACATGTTTTGTATCAATTGCTTCCTTAAATTCATTGCAGGCCTGTTTCAGCCGATTTTTGCCGTTATCATCAATTCGGGCACAGGCAAGTTCTACAGATAATTCTTCAATGGCGGTACGCACCTCTAAAGCATCCCGCAGGTCCTTTTCCGTGATTCGGGCAACCTCTGCCCCTTTTCTTGGTATCATCACTACAAGACCTTCTAATTCCAACATCCGGATTGCTTCCCTGACCGGTGTCCGGCTTACTCCTAATTTGTTGGCAAGTTTAACTTCCATTAAACGCTCTCCTGGTGAAAATTCTCCTGTTACAATAGCCTGCCGGAGTGCATGAAAAACCACATCCCGAAGCGGCAGATATTCATTTTCTGCATCATATTTTAACTCCATATTAAAGTCTCCTTTTCTGATTATTAAGGCATAGGCAATACAATTTACTTTCGTATATTAAATGTTTTGATTAAAAGGTTTCACAACATATATCTGACTGGCAAGCTTTTTTGTCCTGATCATATCTCTGGTTCTTTCTGCATCTGCTTTTGTTTTAAAAATAGAAAATACGGTGGGACCGGAACCGCTCATCAGGGAATTTTCAGCACCATTTTCTTTCATGCACAGTTTTATTTCTTCAATCACAGGATATTTCGGGATGGTAACGGATTCTAAAACATTTTCCATCCGTGCCGTTATCCCCTTTAAGTTTCCTTCTTTAATTGAAGTTATCATACCATCAATATCCGGATGCTTTGTCAAGCCATTTGCGTCTAAATGTTCATAAACATATTTGGTAGATACCGAAATTGACGGCTTTGCAATCAGAATGTAACAATCGGGTATTGCTGGAAGTGGTGTCAAGATTTCACCGATTCCTTCTGAAAGTGCAGTTCCCCGAAGAATACAGTATGGCACATCTGCTCCGAGTTTAATACCCAATTCCATTAGCTTTTGTCTGTTTAAACGAAGATCGAATAATCTGGAAGCTCCCACTAGTGCTGCAGCACAGTCCGTACTTCCCCCTGCCATGCCTGCTGCAACGGGAATACATTTGAATAGGTCGATTTCCATCCCCTTTTTCACATGGTAAGTTTCTTTTAAAAGTCTGACAGCTTTATATACCAAATTGTTCTCATCTATCGGTAAAAAACCCAGATTTGTTTTTATCCGTATGGTATCTTCATTCAGCAAACGAAATGTCAGCTTATCAAATAATTTTACGGTCTGCATGATCATACGGACTTCATGATAACCGTCTTCCCTTTTTCGGACTACATCAAGACCAAGGTTGATCTTGGCATAAGCCTTCAGTTGTAATGTATCCTCCATTTTATTGTCTCCTTCCCGCAGTTGGAATCCTTTCTCTATGCTTGATCATATAGTACTATTTAAAAATTGTATACAATATACAGTATATCATTTCTTTTTTTCTTTATCTAGCTATTTTGAGAGGTTTCTGTTTTTTCATTCCGTTGAAATCATAGATGTTTGGTAACAAACGGCTGGGGTGTTACTTTTTTTATAAATTTTTCCATTTCTTATAAACAATTATTTCGGATGGTCCGATATTATTATTAGAAACAGTGTAATGTCTATTTTTAGGCTGCTATGCTGGGGTAAATTTATAAAAACAAAAGCCAAGGAGGGTCTATTATGAGTTTAAGTAATGTAGGAAGTAGTACTTACACAAATGATGTAACGACACAGATGAGTGGTTCTAGTCAGAGCAAGGATGCGAAGAACAGCCAGAATACTGCAAAAGCGGCAGGGAATACCGGTAGCGATGTAGGTGTTGTTTACGAGGCTTCTAAAAAGGGCAAAGAAGCAAGCAAAAATAGCACTTCTACTGCTAAGAAAAGTAACAAAGTAGACAGTCAGACAATTGCAAGATTAAAAGCAGATTCGGATACAAGACTTTCACAATTAAAAGGAATTGTAGAACAGTTAATCACCAAACAGGGAAAAGCTTCTAATAATGCAAGTATCTGGAGTCAGTTTAGACAAGGTATTTTAGATGGAAGTATTACAGTGGATGCTGCAACAGCTAAGCAGGCAGCTGATGATATTTCTGAAGACGGTTACTGGGGTGTAAAGCAAACCTCAGAACGCATTCTTGATTTTGCAAAGGCAATCAGCGGTGGTGACAGTGAAAAAGCAGAGGAAATGCGCAGTGCAATCCAGAAAGGATTTAAGGCGGCTGCCAAGCTTTGGGGAGATAAGCTTCCTGATATTTCACAAAGAACCTATGATGCAGTTATGAAGGGCATTGATGACTGGAAAAACGAGGAGTCAGCAGAATAAATATGAGCCGGGCTGCCACAGTTCTCTTTCCATATCTTGGCATGGATTAGTGAGGACTTACGTGGCAGCCTTTTTGTGTCGATTTTTATATTATAATTTCTTATATTTCTAAAAAATAATCCCCTTTTAACCGATATATATAATAGAAGCTAATGGCATTCTAACGTAATTTCAAGGAGGAGATTACCATGAATGCGAAGACATATACCCAGGCTGTCATTCCTGTATTGGCGGTTTTGGCAGCTCCCCAATATAAGCATCAACAAAGCAGAAAGCAGCAAGTAAAAAGAGTCAGGAAACGGAAACCTTTTGAACCCCTTTTTCAAACAGCCTGCGATGCGAATGATGATTCTGTACTACTAGATTTAATCGGCTGTTATGGCAAGGATGCAAAACCGGTCGTTGGAAATGTCAGTAGCTTCAATCGAATCTTATAAACCAGAGCGGCACACAAATTATATCAGTCAGGTTCAGGTTGTTCCTATCTGATATAATTTCCAATAGGATTGCAGGTGTGCCGCTTTTCCTGTTTATTCCCGCGAGCAATGAGTCAAGCGGACATGCCCGCATGTCCATTTGACGAATGGCGCGAGGGTCAAATACTCCGTAGCTCTGCTGCGTTGGAAGTTTGATGACCTGTAGCTTGCTGCGGGGTTATTGACTCTTCTGGTAAGTTTCAAAAACAAGAATTTTAAATTTAGGGATTACAAAGAAAGATGGATATAATTTCGCATTTTTGTCTGTTATTCGACATTTTTCTTGCTTTCTTTTGAATTTCTTAAGGTTTTATTCACAAAACATCAACATTTCGGACACGCTTTTTTCACAACTGCCTAATATACTATGTATTGTAAGAACTTTTCATAGAACACAAGAGATTGTGTTCAAAATTCTCCCCCCTCATTGAAAGAAGAGAAGGATTTTTTCCCTCTCTTCTTTTTAAATTCTGATTGGACTTTCAATTTTGAGAATAAGAATAGAAAACCTCACGCATACTAAAACTAATTATGAAAGAAAATGATATGTTTGGTATGCGTGAGGTTTTTATGAAAATAAAATATAACGAGAAAAATGAATTGGATTTGCCAATAAGCAGGAAACTGGAAACAAATATTGAAACGTTACAGGCAATTTTTTCGGACTGGGGTGATTTTGTCGAAAAACAATTTGTACTAGAACGGGAAAATGGAAGTCTTGGAATGTATATTATTTATATTGACGGACTGACAGATAATGAAATGGTAGAACGGACCATAACCAGACCGCTTTTGTATGAATGGCGTGATACAGATATAAAAAAAGGATTCAAAGCGGAGGTGGTTTCTGAAGACTTTGATGATGGGAAAAGCCAGGATAGTGGAGAAAAAAAGGTTTCGGTTTTTGAGAGAATTTTTCATCATCAGACGGAGGCAGTCGACTTAGTGCAAAAGGATACGCTGATGGATGCAATTGCCTGTGTGCTGAATGGAGATACTGCAATTTTTATTGATGGTGAAGACAAGGCACTGGTGCTGTCAACAAAACGCCTGCCAACCCGGTCAGTTGATTCACCTAAGAAAGAGGCTGGATTAAAAGGTCCGAGGGACAGTTTTACAGAGAATTTCAGAACCAATACGGCATTGCTCCGGAGGCGGATTAAAGATCCCAAAATGAAGGAAAAGCAGGATTATCTCGGACAGCGTTCCAGAACGGTTTATGGCTTAATGTATATGGAGGATCTGGTACATCCGTCCCTGCTTGCAGCAATTGAAAAAAAACTGGAGAGCTTTACGATTGACAGTATTTTTGACAGTGGGATGCTGGTGCATTTGTTAGAGGAAAAATGGTATTCTCCATTTCCCCAGATTCAGACAACAGAACGTCCGGATAAGGCGGCCTCTGCAATATCGGAAGGGAGGGTTGTTCTGGTGGTAGACAATTCACCGGAGGTAATTATTCTTCCAACAACATTAAATACATTTTTTCAGGCAGCAGATGATTATTACAATCGGTTCGCGGTTGCTACGTTTGCCAGAGTGCTCCGATATCTTGCTGCTTATATTACAATTCTGCTTCCGGGACTTTATATTGCGATCACCTGCTATTATCCACAGGTGCTTCCCACAGAATTTCTTCTTGCTATAGTAGGAGCAAGAAGTGATGTGACGTTTCCGATTGTAGTGGAAGTGCTGTTGATGGAACTACTGTTTGAACTGCTCCGCGAGGCAGGAATCCGGCTGCCGGGACAGATGGGGAATACAATTGGTGTGGTAGGAGGTCTGATCGTGGGGCAGGCCGCAGTAGAAGCGTCTTTAGTCAGCACGATTGTGGTAATAGTAGTGGCACTTACTGCGATTGCATCTTTTGCCATTCCCAATGAGGAATTTTCTTCTACGTTCCGTCTTCTCAAGTTTTTACTGATCATACTTGGAGCAGTATGGGGGCTTTACGGAATTATGTTAGGAATTTTGGTGATTAACATTCATCTGGCTTCCCTTGAAAGCTTTGGTATTCCTTATATGATGCCGATGGTTTCCGGCAGTATTGACAATGAACTGGAATATCAGGATTTTATTATGCGAAAGCCGCTTTTTACAATGCGAAAACGTCCTGTTTATGCAAGGAGAGATAATCGTACAAGATTTCGGAGGTGGTAAAATATGTTTAGCCATAATGGAAAGATATCAGAAAAACAGATGCACCGGATGCTGGTGCTGTCTGTTTTTGCAGGTACTATTTTTGTGATACCTTATTTGTCTGCCAGACTTTTTGCTGCCAGTGTTGTGCCCGGATTGTTTCTGTTTTTTTTGCTTACCTGTATTTATGTGATATGTATTTATGGAATCAGCAGGTGTTATGAAAATAATGTGCATTTTGATAACGAGGGGAAAAGGAAAGAGCCAGAAAATTATAATGAAACCTCATGGGGACTTGCCGCAGAAGCAAAAAATGGCGGCATTGCAGGAAGATTAATATTGCTGCTTCAGTTCTTAAGACAGCTTGTGCGTCTTGCATTTTATATCGTGCTCTCAATAGCGGTCTTAGGAGAAGCCCAGGTGCCGTTTATGCCGGGAAAGGGGGCAGGGAACCTTGCAAATCTGTTTATAATACTGCCGCTTTTACTGGTAGCTGTCTATGGTGCCAATGTAACGGGAGAAGGAAAGAAAGAGGAGGGAAAAAAGGGGGAAAATCTCTTTAGGGGCTGCCTTGGGATTGAAAAACAGGGGAGGATATATGAGATGATTTTCTGGGTATTATTTATTCCGTTTTTTCTTGTTATTATATTTGGGCTCAAAGAAGTAGATTATTCGGTATTCCTTCCTCATCTGGATATGTCGTTTGGCAGGTTCATTCTTTGTGGATATCTGTTGCTGGTCTTTCTTCTCCCTGTGGAAAACTATCTTTATGTAAGACCATTTTTGCAAACTCGTGAGGAAAGGAAGGACAAAAAATCCTTTTTTGCAATTCTGTTGACGGTATGGATCGTAATTGTATTATCTGTCCTTTTGCTTGGTATTTATGGTATCAAAGGAGCGGGAGAAGAGGAAATGATAACGATTTCGATTATGAGGTATATTCGTCTGCCTTTTGGTATTTTGGAACGCTTTGATGTGCTTATGGTATGGTTTTTTATGATGGGGTGTTTTGTTCTGATTTGTGAAACATTGTATTTTTCAGGATATCTGCTGTCAGTTCTATTTCCGAAAGCGAAAAGAATCTGTTTGTTAGGGGTTGTTGTCATTTTGGCATTGGTGATTGTAGTCTTTGTACCGGAATATCCGGCTGTACTGACTGTATTTTTACGGTATGGGGCGGTGATCGATATCCCGCTTTCTGTTGTTTTGCCCCTGCTTGGACTTACACTTACCAAATTAGCGAGAGGAGGAGTACAGAATGAAAAGGAACAGTAAAAGGAGAATGCTATCTTTTGGGATTGCTGTGGCTACACTGCTGATTCTGACCGGTTGTAACAAATATTCTAACACGCAAAATGATATGAAAAACGTGGAAGAGAGGGATTATGCCACTATTTTACTGGTTAAGAAGGGGGAAAATGAAAAAAATTATCATTTTATGCTTGGTATTGCACAGGAAAAGAAAGTAGGGGAAAAGAGTATGACGGAGGAAGTCAGCGAGTGGGAATGTGATGATTTAAAAGATCTGGCAAAGTCGTATTCCTCTGTTAAGGGAAAGGATCTTTCTCTTGCACATCTTAAACTTATTCTGCTTTCGGCAGACGAAAACAAGAGAAATTCTACAGCAGTAAATGACAAAATAGTTGAAGGGAACAAAGATTTGCATAGCCTGTTAAGTATGCTGGATGAAAATGAGGAGGTTGCAAAAACCTGTCCGATGCTGCAGGTTTTGGATTCAGAGGCATTTCTGGCATATGTGAAACAGGAGGAGAAACCTGTGGGTAATTATTTTGAAAATCTGATTCGGGAAATGGAACGTCAGGGGCAGGACGTACCATGGATAAAAGATTATCTGAAGGCAATGCGGGAACAAATGCCAATCGAAATCTTTATTTTGCGGCGTGTAGAAGAAGGCTGGACAATTGACAAGGAAGATATGCAATGCTATATTTAATATTGCTTATACAGATAAAGGATTGGATGTAGATAGGAATAATATAGTAAAAAACAGCAGGAAGGGTGTGGGCTGTCATTTGTGCAATCTCGCCCTTCATCAATAGGTGTGATATGGAGACAAAAGAGGTATTAGAACAAGTTAAAAATGGTAGCATTTCTATTGAGGAAGCAGAACGGTACTTTCGGAGAGAACCCTTTGAAGAATTAGGTTATGCAAAACTTGATACCCATCGGAGGGTAAGATCCGGGTTTGCAGAAGTGATCTTTTGCAGTGGGAAGGCAGATGAGCATTTATTACATATATTCGGTAAATTGTTAGAAGAAGAGGGCGAGGTACTGGGAACAAGGGCATCAAAGCACCAGTATGAATTGTTGAAACGAAAATTTCCCCAGGTACAATATGACTCCCTTTCCGGAATTATTAAAGTAGAAAAAGAGGATAAAAAAAGGGTCGGAAAGATTGTTGTGTGTACGGCGGGAACAGCGGATATACCGGTGGCAGAAGAGGCTGCCAAGACAGCTGAATATTTCGGAAGCAGGATAGAGCGGATTTATGATGTGGGAGTCAGCGGACTTCATCGTCTGTTGTCCCAGCTTGATTTGATTCAATCGGCGAATTGTGTGATTGCTGTGGCAGGCATGGAGGGAGCACTGGCAAGTGTGATCGGCGGACTGGTGGATAAACCGGTGATCGCAGTTCCTACCTCGGTGGGATACGGTGCCAGTATGCATGGATTATCTGCACTGCTTACCATGATTAATTCCTGTGCAAACGGAATTGCGGTTGTAAATATAGATAATGGGTATGGTGCAGGTTATATGGCTACTCAGATTAACAGATTGGGGGTGAAAACGGAGCATGAGTAAATTATATTTGGAGTGTTATTCCGGGATCAGTGGAGATATGTTTGTGGCATCGCTGCTGGATTTGGGAGCGGATCAGGAGCATCTTTTAGAGGTATTGGACAGCATTCCAGTGAAAGGATTTGATGTCCGGATCAGCCGGGTAAAGAAAGCAGGGCTGGATGTCTGTGATTTTGATGTAATCTTAGACCATCCGTATGAAAACCGTGATCATGATATGGAATATCTGTTTGAAGAGCACCATCATCAGAAAGATCATGATGAAAAGGAAGAACACCACCATGAAAGAGGACATCAGCATTCCCATGAACATCAAAGGCTTCCGGATATTTTAGAGGTAATAAAGCATACTGCAATGACTCCACGGGCAAAGGAAACAGCAGCTGAAATATTTACAATATTGGGCAAAGCGGAAGCAAAAGCACATGGAACGACATTGGAACAGGTGCATTTTCACGAGGTGGGTGCGGTGGACTCTATTGTAGATATTATAGCGGCGGCAGTGTGCCTGGATGATCTGGATGTGGAGGAGGCGGTTATCCCTGTGCTTTATGAGGGATGTGGAAGTATCCGGTGCCAGCATGGAATCCTTCCGGTTCCGGTTCCGGCAGTTGCCAATATTATACAGGAAAATGGGTTGTGCCTGCATTTAACCGATATAAAAGGGGAACTGGTTACTCCTACCGGAGCGGCAATTGCGGCGGCGATTCGGACTGCGGACAGACTTCCGGAACATTTTCTAATACAGAAAATCGGAATTGGAGCAGGAAAACGTAATTATAAAAAACCAAGCCTGCTCCGGGCGATGTTAATTCAGGATGAAGGAAAAAACGAAATTGACAGCATTTATAAATTAGAAAGTAATCTGGACGATTGTACCGGGGAGAATCTGGGGTATGTTATGAACCGCCTGATGGAAGAGGGTGCGTTAGATGTAAATTATATTCCCATTTTTATGAAGAAAAACAGACCGGCATATCAGTTAAATGTAATAGCAAAGGAAAGAGACGTTCCAAAGCTGGAACGGATTATGTTTAAGGAGACAACAACAATCGGCATCCGAAAAGTCCGAATGGAGAGAAGTATACTGGAACGGGAAGTAAGACAGATGGAGACAACAATTGGAACGGCTTCAGTAAAGATATGCAGGGTAGAGGGTCAGATGCGGTTTTACCCTGAATATGAGAGTGTGACGGAACTCTGTAAAAAGAGTGGAATGTCTTTTCAGGAGGTTTTTCGTTTGATTGAAAGGGAATGCGATGGACAGATTTGACGAAAAGTGCCAAGGGTTAAATCGGTTAATGGATGATTTAACAAAACAGGATATTATGCTTGCATTTTCAGGAGGGGCCGACAGCAGTGTACTGTTAAAAGCAGCCTGTGAACAGGCTAAAAAACATGACACAAATGTGTATGCCGTAACGATACATACATTACTTCACCCAATGAAGGATCTGGAACTTGCAAAGAGACTGGCCAAGGACTGTGGTGCAGTACACAAGCTTCTTTTTATAGATGAACTGGAAGAGGCGGGAATAGCAGACAACCCAAAAAACAGATGCTATTTATGCAAAAAATATATGTTTACAAGAATATTGGAAGAAGCACAAAAGTGGAACATCGAATATGTGATAGAGGGGACGAATGCGGATGATACGAGGGAATACCGACCCGGTATCAAGGCGTTACAGGAATTGGGAATTCTAAGTCCTTTTCTGCGGAACGGGTTTTCTAAGGAAGAAGTAAGAAGGCTTGGAAGAGTGTATAAGATGGCAGTGGCAGATAAACCTTCTACACCTTGTCTTGCTACACGTTTTCCGTACCAGACACGGCTGTCTTATGAAAATATGAGGAAAGTGGAAACAATAGAAGATTATATAAAGCAAATGGGTTTTTATAATGTACGTGCCCGGATTCATGATAATCTGGTAAGGATTGAAGTGGATGAGAAGGATATTCCTGCTTTAATGGAAAAACGCAGAGAATTGGTTTCCATGATAAAGCAGATGGGATATGTTTATCTAACAGTTGATTTGGAGGGGTTTCGTTCTGGGAGCCTGGATATAATGAATTGCACTGATGACATGTAATTAAGGGAAAATGGAGGATAAAAATATGCATATGGCAGATGCTCTTGTTGCACCGGCAGTCGCGGGGACGATGTATGTCTGTTCGGCAGCGGCAGCGGGATATTCAATGAAAAAGGTAAAAGAAATCAATGAAATAAAAAAGATACCAGTGATGGGTGTGATGGGTGCATTTGTATTTGCTGCACAGATGATAAATTTTACGATTCCGGGAACAGGTTCTTCTGGGCATCTTTGCGGAGGTATGTTGATTTCAGCGGTTCTTGGTCCTTATGCCGGATTTATTACGATGATAGGGGTACTGTTGATTCAATGTCTGTTGTTTGCGGACGGCGGACTACTGGCATTTGGATGTAATGTCTGGAATATGGCATTTTACGGATGCTTCATAGGTGCTCTTTTGATTTGGAAACGGATTATGAGAGACGGAATGAATAAGAAAAAAATCGTAGTAGCTTCCGTTTTGGGTTGTGTGTTGACTTTGCAGCTTGGAGCCTTTTCTGTTGTACTAGAGACGACGGCATCGAAAATTACGGAATTACCGTTTACAGCATTTTTGGCAGTAATGCAGCCAATCCATCTTGCAATTGGCTTGATGGAAGGTGTGATAACGGCTCTGGTTTTGTCATTTGTGTATGAGGCAAGACCTGAATTGCTTTGGACTGGGAATTGTAACAGAACAGAGAAAGGAAAAATAGGCAGACTGACCTATCGAAAAACCATCGGGATGATAGGGATTCTGGCATTTATCATAGCGGGAGTTTTTTCACTTTATGCATCTGCGTTTCCAGATGGATTGGAATGGTCTATTGCAAAAATGACAGGCGGTACAGAATTGAAAAGCCATGGTGGAATTTATAATCTGGCAGACAAAATACAGGAGGCTTTCGCTTTGTTTCCAGATTATAATTTCCGCTCATCTGATTCGGCAGCAGGAACATCATTTTCCGGTATCATTGGGGGGGTTGCCGTAATTGTTTTGTGTGCTGTGGCAGGGAAAGCGGTGCGTGCATTTAGAAATAGGAAAGTAAAGAAAGATGAGTAATATTCAAAAAACAGTTAAAGAGTTACATGTTTTAGACGATCTTCCGGGGAAAAATACATTTTTAACCTCACTTCATCCAGTAGCAAAGCTGTTAGTCACGATCTTATATATTGCGGTACTGGTATCTTTTCCCAAATATGATTTGACCGGAACCATGAGTATGGCTGTTGTTTTGGTCATTCTGTTAAACATGGGGGAAATGCCGTTAAGAAATGCCTTTCGAAAACTCCGGGTGTTGATGGTACTGCTCCTGTTTTTGGGTGCGGCAAATTTGTTTTACGATCAGACCATTCTTACCCAGTGGGTAGGGATTCCGGTGACAGGCGGTGTAGTTTCCTTTTTGACGTTATATTTAAAGGGTGTTTTTGCAATCACAGTATCTTATGTTTTCATTACATCTACAGGGGTGGAACAGATTTGTTATGCCTTGCAGGTGTTTAAGGCTCCCGGATTACTGATAACTGTGGTTATGTTGATTTATCGTTATTTGATTTTATTCTTGAAAGAGGCAGAGAATGTTTCACTGGCATATTCTTTAAGGGCACCGGGGCAAAAGGGAATTCATATAAAGGCATGGGGCTCTCTGGCAGGAGCACTGCTGTTGCGAAGTATGGATCGGGCAGAGGAGGTATATGAGAGTATGGTGCTTAGAGGGTTTTCGGGACATTTCCACTTAAAGGGCAGGGAGCGGATTGATTATTCCAAGAGCATTCTTTTTGGAATTGGCATGGCAGCCGCAATCGTTTTGATGAGGTTGATACCGGTGTTTGAATGGATAGGATCATTATAGGAGGCAAAAATGGTGAAGATATGTGCAAAAGGCGTTTTCTTTTCATATGGGCATCAAGGGAAGAAACATTTTGCCCTGCAGGATGTTAGTTTTGAAGTGCAGGAGGGGGAAAGTGTCGGAATTATCGGCAGTAATGGTGCAGGAAAATCAACTTTATTAAAACTTCTGGTGGGGATTGAGGATCATTATGATGGAGATGTGCAGCTTGGGGGAATAACGGTTGAAAAACAGAATCTGGAAAAGATTAGGGAAATGGCAGGGTATGTGTTCCAGAATTCAGATAACCAGCTTTTTATGGGGACAGTATATGATGATGTGGCATTTGCACCGGAAAATTACGGAATGAGTCGGGAAGAGGTAAGGAAGAGGACCAAGGAAGCATTGGAAAAAGTGCATATGGAAGAATTGGCAAAGGAAAAAATATACCGCCTGTCGGGAGGTCAGAAAAAGCTTGCGGCTATCGCTTCGGTGCTTTCCATGCAGCCGGACATTCTGCTTATGGATGAGCCGTCTGTGGCATTAGATCCTAGAAACAGAAGAAATTTGATTCATGTAATCAATGAACTTAAGACAACAAAAATGATCGCATCCCATGACCTGGACTTTATTTATGACACCTGTGAAAGGGTAATCCTGCTGTGTGACGGAAAGATTGCAGCACAGGGAAAGACCAGAGATATATTGCAAAACGAAGAGCTGTTGGTGAAAAATGGATTGGAGCTGCCCTTGTCCCTGTCTGGGAGAGATGACAAAGTACATATCCCTGTTTCCTGAATAAAATGTATATTATGGGAAATACTTTCAGATAACAAAAAAGAAAGAAGGGTTCGTGTATGAAAGTATTTCGGGATATGTTTGCAGCAATTTTAATTGGAATTATGGGCGGTCTTATTGTGGCTACATTTTCATATTATCAGGATCACAAGGAGGGAGGAGTTACCCAGACACTGATGGCTGTGCTGAACAGCTTTGCTACGGTGACAGATGCCTATTCCTCTGTGGACGGAAATTCTCTAATGGCAGACATAGGAGATTACGATTTGGAAAAGGGGGTATTAGATACATTAGAAAGCATGGAAAATGGGGAGGTACAATCCGTGTCCGGTGCAGTATTAAAATCTATTTTATCCGGGGAAAATACGTTGGATGCAGAGAGTGATATTTTAGCCATGGAAGGAGAAGATGGGGATATCGCCTCCGGTGCACCTTATTCCGGTATTTTACGGTTTCATGTCCGTGCCAACAGCGATTCGGAAGAAGACCAGATGCTTAAAATGGCAGTAAAAGAGGATGTGGTTACAATGTTAAAACCGCTTCTTGCCGATTGTAAGGATGTAGCTGAGAGCAAGAAGACTGTGATTGCAAATCTGCAAAATATTTATAAAACGGCAGTGGATACCATTACGGAACAGGGGTATGATTATAAAGTTAAGGTTTATGTGACGGAGGAGGAATTTCCGGCAAAGACCTACGGTGATCTGACATTTCCGGAAGGAGAATACCAGGCACTCCGTATTGATATCGGGAAGGCAAAGGGACAGAATTGGTGGTGTGTTATGTATCCACCGCTCTGCTTTATCGATGAATCCACTGCTGTGGTTTCCAAGGAAGGAAAAGAGGAGTTAAAGGAAGTTCTGACGCCTGAGGAGTATGCGGCACTGTTTGCATATTGTAAAGATGGAAATACTGACAAATCTAATCAGGTTACAGTAAAGGCAGAGTCGTGGTTATATAACCTGATAAAGGGAAAATAATTGTGGATAGGAAGTAAAAAGCCCTCGGTTTCCGGGGGCTTTTATCAATGTATAAACCTTTTTAAAAAAGGACGAAATTTGTCGATAAAATATAAAGAGGGATTGAATATTTTAAATATTTTTAGTATAATATTATTTAAATTTACAGGCAAAGAGGTGGCATTAGAAGTATACTGATTCTATTTGAGATAGGAAAGATTTGCGGTAAATATTATAAAAATAAGCCATACATGTATATATGTTTCTAAACACTGTATTTATAATAGGTTCTGTCGTACACGTTCTTAAGAAAACTCAATTGTGCTCTTAAAAGGGGGGTATTATGAAAAATGTGAAGATGGCAGGGACTGGGATTTATGTTCCCAAAAATAAAGTGTACAACCAGGAACTTGATCAGCATTTTGAAAATAATGGATTTTCTGCCGGAAGTCTGGTGTAAAATGATAAAGGAGCTTCTCGACAAAAATTCACTTACTAATGAAAGAAATTGATTATTTTATTTTTTCCCAGTTAAGTGATGCAAGTAATATGAAAACACTTGAATTGTTAGATGTTCCAGAAGGAAAATATTTTTTTTGTGGGAAAGGAGTACGGATATACCGGAAATACCTGTCCGATTCTTTGTCTGAACAGAATGTGGGACACGTATTCCCAAAAGGGAAACAAAATCATTATTTGTACCGTAGGTGCAGGTTTGTCCTATATCGTGCAGCTATATATTTTTTAGGAGGAGAATAATATGGAAAAGAAAAGAACAGCAGTTGAGGTATATTTTTTTGGGGTGTTCCGATGGGGACTGACCATTCTTGTCAGTGCATGTATGTGTGCTGCCGTTATGTTTACTATAGAGAAACTTTTGAATGTGTATCCGCAAACTTCGTGGATATCCGTAATCCTTTTTGACTTAATGGATATCGCTTTTTTTATTTCCGCAATGTTTTTGATCAAAACATCTTACGAAGGGGGATATTTAAAAGAGGGCCGGTTAAAGCTTGCTAAATTATTTTCGGCTGTTATTTTAATCATTCAGTGGAATTACATTTTATATATGATACCATCCAGAACATTCTGGGGATTTTTGTTTTTCTTTTTAATCCTTATGGCATTTTATCTCGATGTGAAGCTGTTACTGATCAGTGGTGTCATTTGTATGCTCTCCCTCTTTATTGCATGGGGGGTAAGAGGAACTTTGCTTTTACCTGTAAAGGATGAATTATTTATTGCAGATATTCTTATGTGTTTGGTGGGGCTTTTCCTGTCACTAGCAGGCTTGACGATATTTGTGTTTTTTATATCTTCTTTTTTGGTTAATGCAAAAAAAGATGAATTGGAAGAGAATAACAGGGTGGTACAAAATGTGTTGGATAAAGTTACGCAGATTACCAGCCGTCTGGGTGATGCAAGTGAGACGTTGGTTGGCACATCACAGAGTGAAAGTGCATCTACAGAGGAATTATCTGCAATTAGTGAAATTTTATTAGAGGGCAGTACATCCATGTTAGAGCGTTCCGAGCAAAGCAAGGAAAACCTGATGCTTTTAGAGCAAAGCAGCACGAATATGGAAAATAAAATGCAGGAAGTGGATGCAATTTCAAAAGAACTGGTTTCCATTTCAACATCAAACGAACAGTCATTGGGAAGACTGATGGAAATGAGTGGGGAGGTAGAACGTTCTACCCGAAAGACAAAAGAGGTCACAGACAAATTATTGATGGAATCCGGTGAGATAGGACAAACATTAAATATTATTAATGATATTGCAGAATCCATTAATCTTTTAGCATTGAATGCATCCATTGAGGCTGCAAGAGCGGGAGAAGCAGGACGGGGATTTGCTGTAGTAGCACAGGAAATAGGACATCTTGCAGACAGCACAAAAGAAACAATTGAAGATGTAAACAAGGTAGTAGGAAGAGTACAAAGCGGTACGACTGAAGTTTCGCAGTTTATGAATAGCAATGCAGAACAGTTAATGGAACAAAATAGTGTTATTGTAGAGACCGTGGATGGTGTTCGCAAGATGATGTCTTTGTTAAAGAATTCGGTTACTGCTGTTAAAGAAGCGGACAAAATTCGTACGACCCAGAGTAATGTAATTGGAAATACAGTAAAGATTAATGAGGATATTGCAGAGAGAATTCATACGGAAAATGCAGAATTTTCCAATATAGCGGAAATGGTACAAAGCAACAGCCAGGAGATTATTGTTTTATCGGAACAGGTTGATAATATTAATTCGATGATACAAGAACTGGAAGCACTTTTAGAAAGATAATTTGCATCTATAATCTGGCGTGAAAGAAAGGTAAATATTTTATCTGGAAAGCGGGAACTTGTATTTGCTGTTTAATAATGATATGATTTATAAAAATGCTAAAGGAGAACCAGAGTATGAGCAAAAAGAATATAGCGGTAATTTTTGGCGGACAGTCTTCGGAGCATGATATTTCCTGCCTTTCTGTACAGACGGTTGCAAAAGCAATCAATAAAGATAAATACGAAATTATATATATTGGAATCACAAAAGAGGGACATTGGCTGTTGGCAGATTCCCTGAAAAATATTGAGGATGGAAGCTGGGTTCATTCCGTTACCAGTGCAGTTCTTTCACCGGATGCCACAAAAAAAGAAGTGATTTTATTAGGAACAGACGGAATTACCACAAGAAAAATAGATGTTATTTTTCCGGTTCTGCACGGTATGTATGGAGAGGACGGAACGATTCAGGGATTATTTGAAATAGCTAAGATTCCTTATGTAGGTTGCGGTGTTCTTGCATCAGCAGCGGGAATGGATAAAGTATATACAAAGATTATTGTGGATAATTTAGGAATCCATCAGGCACCCTATGTACTAGTCCGTGCAGTTAATGTAGAGCAGGCAGAAAAGAATCCAACATTCATGGACCGGGAGGTGGAACGGGTGGAGACGCATTTGGAGTATCCGGTCTTTATCAAGCCAAGCAAGGCAGGATCCTCTAAAGGGGTTTCGAAAGCACATAACCGGGAAGAACTGATAGAAGGGTTAAAGCTTGCTGCCAGACATGACACGAAGATTCTGGTGGAGAAAAATATCATAGGAAGAGAGATTGAATGTGCAGTACTGGGAAGTGCCTCCGATGCAGAGACTTCCGGTGTTGGGGAAATATTAGCAGCCGCAGAATTTTATGATTTTGATGCGAAATATAACAATACAGAATCAAAGACGGTAATTTCTCCGCAGCTTCCAGAGGGTAAGGTAGAGGAGATCCGAAAGGCTGCAAAGGAAATATTTACCGCCTTAGACGGTTATGGACTTTCTAGAGTAGACTTTTTTCTGGAAAGGGATACGAATCAGGTAATATTTAATGAAATTAATACCCTTCCGGGTTTCGCTTCCATCAGTATGTATCCAATGCTATGGAAAGAAATGGGAATGGATATTGAGGAATTAGTAGAAAAACAGATTCAGTTAGCCTTTAAGAGAACATACTAGTTCGTAGAAAGGAACAGCATATGAACAATCCAATCGGCGTATTCGATTCAGGAGTTGGAGGACTCACAGTGGCCAGAGAAATCATGCGTCAGCTTCCAAATGAAGATTTGGTATATTTCGGTGATACTGCCCGTGTTCCGTACGGCTCAAAGTCGAAAAAAACAGTGTTAAAATATAGCAGACAAATTGTCCGCTTCTTGCAGACAAAGGATGTGAAAGCAATTGTCGCAGCGTGTAATACAGCCAGTGCTCTGGCATTGGATGAGATTGCAAAAGAGATAGATGTTCCAGTGATTGGTGTGGTAAAGCCAGGAGCTAAAATGGCAGTTGAGACAACAAAGACTGGAAATGTCGGTATTATTGGTACAGAAAGTACGGTAAAGTCTGGTATCTATAATGATTATATCAGAGAACTAAACCCGGAAATTACGGTAGTCAGCAAGGCGTGCCCGCTATTTGTTCCATTAGTGGAAGAGGGACTTTTGGAAGACCGTGTTACCGATGATATTGTAGCAAGATATCTGCAGGAAATGAAAGAATACAAGGTGGATGCACTGGTGCTTGGATGTACTCATTATCCGCTAATTCGTAATACCATCAAGCGTTTTATGGGAGAGGGTGTACATCTGGTAAATCCTGCATTTGAAACGGCAAAAAGTCTGAAAGAGCTGTTGACACAGCAGGGAATTCTTAACATGAATCAGCACAAACCGGAATATGAATACTATGTCAGTGACGGTGTGGATAAATTTATTTCTTTTGCAGACAGTGTCCTGCCATGTCATGTGACTGACACAAAAGTAATCGATATTGAGAGCTATTAATGAAGATATGTGCGTAGCTGAGAAGCTATAAAGATAAAAGGATTGGAGTTTTAGAGATGACGAAAAATGTTCTGGTAACAATTTCCGGAATGCAGTATGACATAGAGGATGAAGCAATTGAACTGGTAACCGATGGTACGTATTATCTTAAAAACGGTAAGCATTATATCCTGTTTGAAGAACAGCCGGAAAGTAACAGTCCGGTTATAAAAAATATAGTAAAGTTTAATGAAAACGGTTTTGAAATCGTTAAAAAGGGTGGTAGTAATTCTTGTCTTTTGTTTGATAAAGAACGAAAAACGTCTACGGTTTACCATACTCCGGCGGGACCAGTGCAGGTAGATGTGGTAACCCGTAATTTTTCTGTAGCAGAGACAGAACAGGAATTAATGGTTAAAATCAATTATACATTGGATATCAATTATAATTTTATCTCAGAATGTGAGGTTAATTTTAAGGTACAGGCAAGATGAAAAAGAAAAAAGGTCAGATACCGAAATATTTTGAAAATGATAAATATGAACATTTTCTGGGAATTGAAAGCACGGAAATTGTGTACAATAACCGTTATAATGATGACTATTACCGATATGAGCCTACCAGTTATAGTGGGTTTATTGTGCTTTTGATGAAATGGAAGAGGTTCTTAGTAAATATGACCGGTTAGTGGATTTTGGCTGTGGAAAAGGAAGAGTCTTGTTTTATGTTAACCAACGGTTCCAGTGCGAAGTGTGCGGGATTGAGGTAGATGAGGCACTCTATGAGCAGGCATTGGATAACCGGGCTTATTTTAATACCAGATTTTGTGGAAACAGTGAAAAGATAGAGATTATAAATGGGAAAGCAGAGGAATACGAGATTCGACCGGAGGATAACGTATTCTATTTCTTTAATCCTTTTGAAATTAATATCTTTGAAAAGGTGATAGACCATCTGATTCAAAGTGTGGAAAAGCATCCAAGAAGAGTGTTTGTTATGATGTACTATCCAAAAGAGGAATATCGCCATTATATGAAGAAAAAGCATTTCAAGTTTTACTGGATTGCTAAGCTGTCGGCTTATGAAATGGATTGGGATGAAAAGGTTGTTATTTATGAATATGGTTGTCTCAACACCGAAAAAATGCTATAATCATGCTATCTGCGAAGGAGAGTGTTATGAAAGAAAAGAATTTATTGCGAAAGGAAATTGAAAAATATTTACAGCTTCCATTTGTTATGGCTATTCTTTTGGTTGTAATGAACATTCTTGTATATTGGATGGATGTATACAGTGGGATGATTGTAACAGTATTTATTTTTTTGTATTTGGGTGTATGTGCATATATGTATTTTAGGAAACGTCCTAATATTATGTCGGATTTGGTGGCATTTAGCTTTTCACATGGTTCGATACAGAGTGCATTGATCAAGGAGCTTGCAGTTCCCTATACGCTGGTAGATATAAACGGGCGTATTCTTTGGAGTAATAAGGCATTTTATGAGACAATAAAAAGCGACAAGCAGCATATGCGTAAGCATATTCAGAATATATTTACGGATATTACATTGGAGCTGTTGGAAATGGACCCGGAGGATGATAACCGCAGAATCGTTCATATCTTTCAGGCAAATCGTAATTACCGGGTAGAAATTCGGCGGGTGGATGTACAAAACCTATTGGCGGATGAATTGACACAGGATGCAAATGAGGATGATATGCTGTTTGCTATCTATTTGTATGACGAAACGGAACTGGTAGAATCTTTGGAAGAGAAAGAGAAGATTAAACTGGTTGCCGGACATATTTATATTGATAATTATGAAGAGGCAATGGAGTCAACGGAAGAGGTAAGGAAATCTTTGTTGGTTGCTTTGATTGAACGGAAGATTACGAAATATATGCAGAGTGCAGATGCCATTATTAAGAAGCTTGAAAAGGATAAATACATCTTTGTCTGCCAGCAGCAGTATCTGGATCAATTGCAGCAGGGAAAGTTTTCTTTACTGGATGAGGTAAGGAGTATCAATATCGGTAATGAAACACCGGTAACTTTGAGTATTGCAGTGGGAATCGACCCTGATCATGATGACTATACAAAGGCATATGAATATTCACATATGGCAATGGATCTGGCTTTGGGAAGAGGTGGCGATCAGGCAGTTGTCAAGAAGGGTGATAAGATTTTTTACTATGGAGGAAAGACACAGTCATCCGAAAAGAGTACCCGTGTGAAGGCACGTGTAAAGGCACATGCGTTAAAGGAAATGCTAATCACCAAGGACCGTGTTATCATTATGGGCCATAAGAAGCCGGATATTGACAGCTTAGGTGCCGCACTTGGTATTTATCGCCTTGCAACTTTGATGAACAAAAAAGCACATATTGTTATTAATGAGATTACAAGCTCTATTCGTCCGGTGATGAATAATTTTGTCGGAAGCAGTGTGTATCCGGAGGATTTATTTTTCAACAGTGAGCAGGCATTAGAGGCGGTTGATTCTAATACCGTTGTCATTGTTGTGGATGTAAACCGTCCAAGCTATACGGAATGTGAGGAGCTGCTCTCTCATACCAAAAATATCGTAGTGATTGACCATCACAGGCAAAGTGGGGAGATTATTGAACATACAACGCTTTCTTATATTGAACCGTATGCATCTTCTGCTTGCGAAATGGTTGCGGAGATTTTACAGTATAGTGTAGATAAGCCCAAATTAAGACCGGCAGAAGCCGATGCAATGTATGCCGGGATTTTAGTAGATACGGATAATTTTGTGGCAAAAACAGGGGTGAGAACCTTTGAAGCGGCCTCTTTTTTGCGTAAGTCCGGTGCGGATATGACAAGAGTGCGTAAGACATTCCGTACGGATATGGTAAGTTACAGACAGTTGTCGGAGGGGGTTTCCCGTGCAGAGATTTTTCTGGAGAATTTTGCAATTTCGGAGGTGCCTACAGATGGAGTGGACAGTCCGACCGTATTAGCGGCAAAGGTGGCAAATGATCTGTTAGATGTTGCCGGTGTAAGGGCATCCTTTGTATTTTCAAAGATTGATCATGTTATCTATATTAGTGCACGTTCTATAGATGATGTAAATGTTCAGGTGATCATGGAACATTTCGGTGGTGGCGGTCATGGTACAGTTGCAGGTGCACAGCTTTTAGATGTCAGTCTGGAGGAGGCAAAGGAGCAGCTTCGGGAGCTTTTAAGCCGGATGCGGGAAGACGGAGAATTATAGATAATTTGAAAGGAAGGATAGAGAAATGGAAGTAATTTTATTAGAAGATGTAAAAAATGTTGGCAAAAAAGGTGAAATTGTTAAAGTAAATGACGGTTATGGCAGAAATGTCCTGGTTAAGAAGAAACAGGCTGTGGAAGCTACCAGCAAGAATTTAAATGACTGGAAGCTTAAAAAAGCAAATGATGACAAGATTGCAGCAGAGAATTTAGAAGCTGCGAAGGAACTTGGGAAGAAAATAGAAGAAGCTGAGATTACTGTGGCAATTAAAGTAGGAGAGGGCGGAAAAACATTTGGCTCTGTATCCTCGAAAGAAATTGCAGAAGAAGTAAAATCGCAGTTAGGGTTTGATGTAGACAAGAAAAAGGTTCAGTTAAAGGATGCAATCAAGACAGTAGGAACCCATGAAGTAAAGATTAAACTGCACTCACAGGTAACGGCGGTATTAAAGGTGAATGTGGCAGGAAAATAGAGCATTGTATGAATAAGTTCTCTAATCATGCGTTATAGAAAATAATTTGGTGGAGACCGTAAGAATTGGCAGTATACTTAAGATTTAAGGATTGTATAGAAAATGGATGAAGCAGTTATAAAAAAGATACAACCGAATAGTGTGGAGGCAGAACAGTCAGTGATTGGGTCTATGCTGATGGATCGGGATGCCATTGTCGAGGTTGCAGATATTCTGAAAAAGGAGGATTTTTATTATAGTCAGTATGGAATCTTGTTTGAAGCAATGGTAACGCTCTATAATGAAGGAAAACCGGTAGATTTGCTTACAGTCAGCAATAAATTAAAAGAAATGGGGGCACCGGATTCCGTCAGCAGTATGGAATATGTAGGTGAGATTCTGGCAGTGGTTCCGACCTCGACTCATGCGAAGCAGTATGCACAGATTGTACAGGATAAAGCAGTTTTGCGGAAGATGATTCGGTTTACGGAAAAGACGACAGAAGCCTGTTATGCCGGTAAGAATAATGTAAGTGATCTGCTGGAGGATTCGGAAAAAGAACTTTTTGATATCGTGCAGAAGAGAAATGGTGGAGAAGAATTTGTACCGATGCAGGATATTGTGTTAAATGTATTGGATACCATTGAGGCATCTGCGAAAAGGGGGAGCAAGGTAACAGGTGTTCCCACGGGATTTATTGATTTAGATGAAAAGCTTACCGGTCTGCATGGGTCGGAACTGATTTTAATTGCGGCAAGACCTGCCATGGGTAAAACTGCGTTTGCACTGAATATCGCACAAAATGCAGCTATGAAATCCGGTGTTCCCTGTGCTATCTTCAGTCTGGAGATGAGTAAGGAACAGCTTGCAACCCGTTTGATTGCCATGGACTCTATGGTGGATTCCCAGGCTATCCGTACCGGTCAGTTGGTGGATTCGGATTGGGACAAACTGATGGATTCCACCTTCCGTGTGGGCTCTACCCCGATGTTTATTGATGATACACCGGGTATTACCATTGCAGAGCTTCGCTCTAAATGCCGTAAATTAAAGCAGACACAGAACATTGGATTGATTATCATTGATTACCTGCAGCTTATGAACGGAAGCGGGCGTTCGGAATCCCGCCAGCAGGAAATTTCTGAAATCAGCCGTTCCCTGAAGAAACTGGCAAGGGAGCTAGATGTTCCGGTTGTGGCATTATCCCAGTTAAACCGTGCAGTGGACAGTCGTGAGGATCATAAACCGGTTATGTCCGATCTTCGTGAGTCTGGTGCCATTGAGCAGGATGCAGACGTGATTATGTTTATTTATCGGGATGACTATTATAATAAGGAATCCACAAAACCAGGAATTGCAGATATTATTGTGGCCAAGCAGAGAAACGGTTCTACCGGACCGATAGAACTGGTATGGCTTGGAAAATATACGAAGTTTGGGAATAAGGAGCGGAAGGGTGGAAATAAAGGATAAATATATAAGGTATTGGGCATTTCTGCTGATTACAGTTCGACTTTTGGTTAACAGATGCCTGTAGTTTTAACAAAATGCTTCTAAACCGAGGTTGTTTGCACTTAGTCAAAATTACAGGCCGTTTTCTTAATTCTTTATTACTTTTGTTTTCTTCTTGATCGTCAGATTATATTCTTTTGCTAAATAATTCATATTGCGGATCACATAATAATCGGCTACAAATGGTCCTATGAAAAGAAAGGAGCCAAACAGTTTCCATGCGAGTACAGTACCTCCGCCGGGTCTGATTCTGATCCCCATACGTTCTCCGGTTACCTGAATACGGTCTGCTAAGTAGAACAGCCATACCCAACGGTAGATACCAAGTGTAAGAATGGACAGACACCATACGAGGATATAATTTTTAATACGCCTGTCTTCTCTGTTCATATCATTCAAATCTCTGGTGAATTGAAACCAGAAATAGATGTTATAAATACCAAAGGTAGGTATTGTTAATAATATGAGTTTCCATAGCTTACGGTCCTCCTGAATCATACTTAATTCCCCCTTGTGTTCAATAAGCTCATCTTTAAGTCGTAGAGAGGTTTTGAGAGATCAACGTAGACCTCCTGCGGATTAATAAGGCGCCTTGTCTCATCCCACAGCAAAGATAATTCCCTTTGGCAGAATGAACGGATATCCATTGTTTTTGGAGATTCATATACACATTGTCCTTTTTTAAAAACCGGAACCAGAATTTCTTCCATTGTATAGCTTCCGCCTGATAGGGTAGAGCGTTTCCATGTATCAATCGGATGGAAAATCTCAAGATCCTTAGAGGAATCATAAACCTCGTCTGCTAAAGTGATTAAGTCAGCTTTTAATTTTCCGGTTTCTTTATCAATAATACGGTACACGGTTTTATCTCCCGGATTTGTAATTTTGGCTGGATTTTCCGAAATCTTAATCTTGGCAGTAAAAGTTTCCTGCCCCTCTCTTTTTATGGCAGCTAATTTGTATACACCTCCAAATGCCGGGCAATCCGCAGAGGTGATAAGGTTTGTGCCGACACCCCAGGAGGTAATAGCAGCACCCTGGGTTTTCAGGCTGTCAATCAGATACTCGTCCAAATCGGAGGAAGCAGAAATAATGGCGTCAGTAAATCCGGCAGCATCCAGCATTTTTCTGGCCTTTTTAGAGAGGTAAGCAAGATCCCCACTGTCTAACCGGATACCGTAATAATTAGATTGGATGCCGTTGGCTTTCATTTCCTCAAATACTCTTATGGCATTGGGAACACCGGATTTTAGTGTGTCATAGGTATCCACTAATAGGATACAGGCATCAGGATATAAGTCAGCGTAGGCTTTAAAGGCAGTGTATTCATCCGGAAAACTCATAATCCAGCTATGGGCATGGGTTCCGAGAACCGGAACGTCAAAAATCTGTCCACAGAGGACATTGGAGGTTCCAATACAGCCCCCAATGACAGCCGCCCGTGCACCTAATGTGCCGGCATCCGGTCCTTGAGAACGTCTAAGTCCAAACTCCATGACTCCGTCATCCTGTGCGGCAAAGCACACGCGGGATGCTTTGGTTGCAATCAGGCTTTGATGGTTTATAATATTCAAAATGGCAGTTTCCACAAGCTGAGCCTCCATCACAGGGGCAATTACTTTTACCAATGGTTCCTGTGGAAATACAACACTTCCTTCCGGGATTGCATAGATATCACCGGTAAAATGAAAGCCTGCCAGATATTCTAAAAATTCTTCTGTAAATATTCCAAGACTTCTTAAGTAATCAATATCATCATAAGAGAATGATAAATTCTTCACATAGTCTATGACCTGTTCTAATCCTGCGGTAATTGCATAGCCGCTGCCGGATGGATTCTTCCGGTAAAATGCATCAAAGATAACGGTATCGTTACTCTTTTCATTGAAATATCCCTGCATCATGGTCAGTTCATAAAGGTCAGTTAACAGTGTTAAATTTTGATAAGCCATGGAAAGCCTCCTTATACATATACTAATAGATAGTCTATCATAGTTACAAAAGATAGTAAACGTGTTAAATCTTAAAACTTTCTTAATGATAGAAATGGTCTGTTAGAATGTATAAAATTAGATTCTTGTTAAAAAATGCTTGGTGCAAATGCAATAGAAAAGTGAATGTAATTGTGGTATGATTTTGAATAGCCGGGAGAAAATTCATGTTAAGGAAATATGAGAATGGTGGTGACTGTTTATGCAGAAAATATTAATTGTAGAAGATGATGAAAAGTTACGGCATGAACTGAAAATTTTTCTAGAGAGAAATGGATATGAGGCGGTTGGTCTGGAAAAATATGATAATATTCTGCAGGAGATGATACAAATGAATGCAGCATTGATCCTTTTAGACATTAATCTGCCTAATACAGATGGTCAATATATTTTAAAGGAGTTTCGTAAGGTTTCAGATGTTCCGGTTATTATGATAACCAGCAGGGATAACGAGATGGATGAACTTTTATCGATGCACTATGGGGCGGATCATTATGTTACGAAGCCTTTCAACACGCAGATTCTGCTTGCAAAAATGATAGCGATTTTAAAAAGAGTAAATGGTGTCGTTTCACAGGAGAAGATAGAATGTGGTTCCTTTCTTTTAAATTTGTCAAAAAGCCGGATTGAGAAGGGAGATAAACAGGTTGAATTGACGGGAAATGAGTTAAAGATCATAAAATTTCTGCTGAAAAACAAAGAAAAAATTGTTTCCAGAGAAGATATTATGAACAATCTTTGGGATAGTGAGGCGTTTATTGATGATAATACGCTGACGGTAAATATTACAAGGATTCGGAGAAAGCTGGAGGAAATCGGTTTAGCGGATATGATAGAGACGAAAAGAGGGCAGGGGTATATTTTGTCACTGAAAGAAAACACAGGTGTTTGAAATGGGTGTCTGTTTTTTGCCTGTTTCCGGGATTTTTAGTAAAGGATAGGAAGGATAATTTTTTATGAAATTTTCGAAGTATATACAGGACCGGTGGAAAACGATTTTATTATTGCTGTTTGGTGTTCTAACCATAGAGATTTTTTTGCTGTTATACCATATATCTATATTTCTCCACATTTATACTATATGTGTTATATTCGCAGCATTTTTTCTGGGAAACTTCATGGAATACCAGTCGAAAAAATATTTTTATGAGGATGCGTTGGGAAAGATGGAACGCTTAGAGGAGAAATACCTGATCGTAGAAATGCTTAAGCCGGTTCATATGTTAGAGGAACAGCTTTTGTGTGATATTTTGAGGGAATCAAATAAAGCAATGTGCGAAAAAGTAAATCAGTATAAACATATTCAGACAGAATATAAAGATTATATTGAATTATGGATTCATGAAATTAAACTGCCGATTGCAGCTTCAAAGATGATAATAGAAAATAATAAAAATGATATTACAAAGAGTATTGAAGAAGAAATTAATAAAATTGAAGAATATACGGAACAGGCACTATTTTATGCCAGAAGCAGTTATGCTAATAAAGACTATTTTGTGACAAAATGCAACTTAAAGGAGATTGTAAATGAATCTATAAAACGAAATAAGCGGACGTTGATTAACCGGAAAATAGGGATACGGATTGAAGAGATGAACCAGACAATTTATTCGGACTCAAAATGGTGTAGTTTTATCTTAAATCAGATTATTCAAAATTGCATCAAATATAGAAAGGAGACAGGAGCAGAGATTTGTTTTATGGCAGAAGAGAAAAAGAATAAGGTTATTTTATCCATCCGGGATAATGGGATTGGAATGAGAAAGGAAGAAACTGCAAGGGCATTTGATAAAGGGTTTACAGGAAGTAATGGAAGAATCGGGAAAAAATCCACTGGAATTGGCCTGTATCTGTGCAAGAAGTTATGTGATAAACTGGGACTTGGAATTGAATTCAGTTCAGAGGAAAATATAGGTACAGAGGTGAGACTCGTGTTTCCTAAAAATAGTTATTCTAATTTGTGATTTCACGTTTTTTTGCCGTGCTGCAAGTTCAGTGTGCTGCCAGCCTGTTGTGGAGTAGTTGGATGATTCCTGAACCGTATTAAAAAAGGGATGGATACAGAAGAAGGAGTGAGGGATGAAACAGAAAAAATGGTATACGATAGGATATTATATTGTGGAACCGGTAACAAAACCGGAAGGAATTTCATTGCCCTGTAACCAGATTATATCAGCAAGTAACTGCATTTCTATACATCATCCGGATTTAGATGAATTTTTCTGGCTCGGAAAAGAAGACAAAGCGGAGAAGTACCGGAAGAAATTCAGGTTATCGGATTGTTCGTTTTTGCAATTAAAAGAGGATGTTTCTTTATTGCTTCATGAGATGAAAATGGGGCCGGACGGAAGGTTTCGTCATCTGGAAGATGCAAAAGAAATGTATCAAAAATATTTCTTTGTAAATGAGGGAATTCACATAATTAGTATTTTGGTAGAAGTGTCCTATGCTGGTGTGTTACAAAAGGAAATGGGAGATTTTGTTTGGCTGCATAAACAAGAAAGTGTAAAAGGGAATCTGCTTGGGTTTGAGATAATAGGCTGGGATATTTCGGGATTTCATAGTTACTTATGCAATGGTTTAGAGAAACTGCTTAATGAGGATTATTTGTTAAAAGTCAATCATCAAGGATTGATACAGAATCCATATGAGGAGGTTGCCAATTTTGTAAAACGAATAGAAGGTATGGGAGAACCGGTAGAGTGGATACCTGTTGTGGTGTATGATTATGCAGAATTATGATAAAAACTGAGTTTGGAATTATGGATGATTGGTGGTGCAGCATATGAGAGAGTTATACATACTAAGACATATTTACAATTTTGAAGGAGAAGACGGAAGTCAGTATCAGTTTGAGGATAAATTTCTGGGAATTTATTCTTCTAAGGGAAAAGCAGAGGAGGCAGCAAACCGTTATATAGAGATGATAGGATTTCAGCAGTATCCCAGGGAATGTTTTAAGCTCGAAAAATGGGAAGTCGATCAGGATACTGCATGGAGAGAAGGATTTGTAAAAATGCAGGAAGCAAATCTATTTGATGAAGCTATAGAACAATATGATAAAAATAGTGGGGGATTCGATGTAAGCAGCTGGCTGCGGGGTGTAATACCGTATAAGAAGGAGACGCCGTTAGAATTTGCAAAGCGTGTGATGGATGAAAGATTTGGAGAGGGGAAATGGAATCTACAGGAAGGATTACTGGAAGAATACAATAGCTTATTGCTGTACGGTGAAATCGGATTTGAGAAGATATGTAAGCAGGGAGATTAGGATAAAAATGGCAGAAGTATATATGTTATGGCATCTATATTGGTACATAGATGATAAAGGATATGAAGAAGATGAAGGCAAAATATTAGGGTTGTACACTTCCAAAGAAGAAGCAATGGATGCAGCAAAAAGATATTATAAGCTCCCGGGATTTAATAAATATCCATTTGATTGCTTTGGAGTTGATAAATATAAGGTGGACGAAGATTCTGCATGGGTAGGGGGATTTTTTAGTCCCCGTGAGTATATTTATCATATTGTCAAAAAAAACATGGATTTATGGGATCCTTTGAATCTGCTTCCCTATGCACCGGACGATGAGTATGATATAGAATCCAAGCAGATAGCAAAACAGGTAAAGCTCAATCATACAGTAGAAGAATTGGCAGAAATTATATCACAGGTATTTTCGGAAGGATTTGGCAGGGAGTATGATGTAAAGTGCTGTAGTGAAGCAGCAGAAGCAATCTATAAGGATTTGAATGAAGAATTTAAGCAAAGTTAAATTAACTACAAAGATGAATATTGACAAATGTGAAGACTTTATCAGAATTCATAATAGGGATTTTATGCCCTTTTTAGGGGCATATCTAGTATATAATTGATACGGAAATAGAGTTCTTTATGAATCAATGTACCGGCATGAATAATTCAGATTATTTTATGGTGATAGCATAAATATTTTTGTTCTTTATTGTAGCATAAAGCTGAATTTATGTCAGATCTGTGCTGTGTGCAACATTGAAAATTAAATTTTTTTCACAGTAAATTGTTATTCTGTACTTACGTTATTCAAAGGATAGTACCGTTAATAATGAAAAATAGTTGACAATTGTTGTTTTATGTATTAAGATTATCGAAGAAACAAGGAACAGATTATGGAAAAAGTGAATTTGCTTTTTTGACCTGGTTGATTTATTTTGCTTATGAAAATTCTGATAAGATTGAATTTAACGGGTTTCTAGTCTGATCTTGTTTAGGATTTCAATGAAAAATACGGGTTGCCTGAGTTAAGTAAGATAGGAGGAGATGAAGATTTTTAACCTTTGAGGCTGTTGGGGTTGCGGGAATTGAATTGATTTTAGGTATATATAGTTGGCAATGTTATCATAAAAATTAGAGGTATGAAGTATGAAAAAAAGATATTTTTTATTTGCATTTATTTTAGTTATGATTTTTAGCATTATAGAGGTTAATGATATTGTTAAGGTAAATGCTGCACCATCTGGTCGTTGGATAGATTTAGGACAAGGGTGGCGTTTCCGAGTAGATCCTCCCCATACAGATAGTTCAAATGCAAAGTGGCATGTACATGTAGAAAATACACGAACAGGTGTAAAGGGGTCTGAAGGAGTAGATGGATCAGCAAGTCACGGGGATCATATGAAAAAGGTACCCAAGAAGGTAAAAGATAAGATCAAGGGTCATGGCGAATATAAAAAGGGAAAAGAAAAGCAAAAAAAATTAAAAAATGCGGTGCGGAAAGTTAAAAGTAGAAAATTAAAAATAGACTGGAAACATGTGGGGGATGTTGTACTGGCTATTGGTTTAGTAATTGCTGCTACTGGTTTTGTTTTCTTTCAAGGTGATGATATAGCTGCATGGATGAATTTATTACGGGCATTAGGGTGCTAATTAGTTGGAGGGAAATGTTGTGTTGTTAAAAAGGTTGTTGTTAAATGAGTTTGTTGAAGTTTATCAAATTGTAGAGTCTTTATATGGTGATATTAAATTTTATATGATATTTTATGATTATAGAAGACCTAGTACATTTAAGGATTTTTCATATATTCATGATTTGATAGAGGCTGATTTTTCGCCTAGAGACAATTTTATTCAAGCAATAATAGTATATGATCAAGAAATAACGGATGTGGAAAGAACTTATACATATGAAATTGCTAGTGGTTTTTTGGAGGATAAGGATAATTGTGATTGGGCATTAAAGTATATTTCTGCTGATTTTAAAAAGTTAATGCCTATGGCAACCAATCATAAAGTGTTAGTTGATGAGGTAAATAAACTATTGAAAGTGGTAAATTCTTCAATTCCAGATATTGCAATTAATGATAATTCATTTAAAAATTTATTACAATATAAATGATTGCAAAATTAGGTTTTTGTTAATTTTTTTGTGACAATATAGATAAATGATTATAGGGTATGTTTGAGGTACTTATTTTTCGTAACAATACATAAGATATCAAAAAATCCTGTTTGCCATATTGTTTATATTTCATAATTAAGTCTTAGAGATAGGGAGACCTATAATTATCTATTTTTATAATTCTAAGAGAGGTTTTTAATGAAATTGCAAATAAAGGATATTACTATTAAAGTTAATAATACTATATTACTTTCCGAATTTACCTATACATTTTGTGAAGGCGAAATATATATGATACAAGGTAATAATGGAACAGGAAAAACAACATTGTTAAAGGCCATGGCATTTTTATATACACCTCAACAAGGTACAATTTGTTTTGATAATATTAATATTAATAACAATATAAAGATAAATAATTATAGAAATCAAGTGTCCATACTAACGACTTCATCTCAAAGCTTGTTTTCAAAATTAACTTTAATACAAAACGTTAAATTTTTTCTTGGAATAAATGGAGTTTCCTTTGAGGAGAAAATAAAAGAAATTAAATATTGGATTGACAAATTAAAATTAAATGAATATCTTGATAAACAAGTATTATACTTGTCAAAAGGTATATGTCAAAAGGCAGCTATATTAATCATATTATTAAATTCTAGGAAGATTGTATTGTTAGATGAGCCATATGATGGATTAGATAGAGAAGGAAAAGCTATTGTTGAGGAAATGATGCTTAAATATAGAAAGAATAGAATAATAATAATGACATCACCTATAGATGTAAAAACAATCGCAACTAAAGTAATAGACATATAGAAGTGAGGGAAAGATGTTTACTCAAATTAAAGTTTGTATTCAAAAACAATATTGGGAAACTATAAACAATATAAGACATCTTATTATAAGTTTTATTCTTAATGGAATTATTTTGTTTGTTTTTACTAATAGAATAAAGAATTTTCTTCTTAAAGAAATTGATGCGACCACTATAATTTTAATTTATTTTTTAATCTGGATTATTTTAATGTCGTTTACAATTGTGAATGATATAGTGTCGGAATTATCATCAGATGGTATTATAACGCAGATTTTTCTATCTTCTTGTAAAATTAGTAAATATACTTTAATACAGGTAATCATAAAAAGTTTTATTTCAATTATGTTTATAACCTTATTATTATTATTATGTAATATGTTTATAAATACTTTTACATCATCAATGATAATATCATTTATTTTAACGATTATGACAGGAACTTTTTCACTTTTAGGAATAGGTTATTTACTTTCTGTCCTATCACTTGTTTTAAAAAATAAAAGTTTTTTAATATTATTAAGGTTATTTTTTCTATATATCATTGTAAGATGTGATGAAAATATCTTTATTCCTTTTACAAGTTGCAAAACCATATTAACAAACTTATTTGTTAATCATAAATTATTATGGGAAAATAATTATATGGATATTTTAATATTGATTTTAAATTCAATAATTTATTTTCTGAGTGGGTTTTTCTTGTTTAAATATGTTGTTGATAATAAATTTTTATTTCATCATAATTTAAAAGACTCATAATTTTTTTAATCCCTAATTATGATTACTGTTTAATCTAAATCAAAATTTTTGGAAGAGGCTGTGGCATAGGATAAAATGAATTGTGCTGATGAGCAAAGACCATCCATTTTCTTCGGTAGCAGTCTCTTTTTAGGAACCCGGTACAAACAAAAGGCTAATATAAAGTTGGAGAGATGTTTATGTTAAAATTGCAGGAAAAACTATTTTTCAGCAGTACAGTCAGAAAACTGCTGACTGCTTTTTTGATAATTGGCGGTACCCTATATCATATCTGGATTTTTGCCAGAACAGGTGCAATCGATGAAATACGCAGTAATGGATATGCAGGAAATTTTGCATGGCAGATTTATATATTTGTATTTTACTTTATTATCTTGATATTTATAGCGTATGATTACTTTCGGGAGGTTCCGGATGCCGGTATTTTGGAAATTGTTAAAATAAAGATAAAGTAACAGAGCTTATTATGCCATATTTTTTATACGCTGTTTTAATGCTTCCGCTTTTTCTTGTCTATACAAGGTTATTTCCGGAACTTTGGTTAATTATGTGCTGTAAATTTAATGTATATGGCATTTTCGTATGCTGTTGCTTTTCTGGTGCATAGCATATCAGTAAGCGTAATTTGTATTCTGCTTTATACCATATATCAAATGTCAGTTCATGCAAATAATGCGGCGGTGTTTGATTATAAAGATGCCGCATTGCATTTTGGGTTCTATGCCATGCATGAACTGGTGCTTTTTTGGTAATGTCATTTATTTTTCTGGTAATCGGAAAAGGTTTAAATAAGTATTGGATAAAGTATAAGTGAAATGGCATACTTGTAAGGTGAATTTGGAGAGAGGGTTTCAGAGGACCCAGCGTTAAATATGAGAAAGATTTATTTGATATATAAAAATTGAATTTCCGAAACATTATTTAGCCTTTTAAGAGAAAAGTTGCCATGTATTGTTTTATAATTTGCATTATGAGAAGTTCTATGACGGGACGGTGAAATGTATTGAGGATGAGATACCGTTTGAGGTGCCGGAGGGGTGGGCATGGGAGCGTCTGGGCTGCTTGGCTCAATATAAAAAGGGACCTTTTGGAAGTAGTATTACTAAAGCGATGTTTGTTCCAGATTCTCCTGAAGCAATCAAGATTTATGAACAGAAGAACGCTATTAATAAAGATGCAAACTTAGGTAATTACTTTATCTCCGCTGAAAAATACGAAACACTTAAGGGATTTGAAGTATGCCCTAATGACATTATTGTTAGTTGCGCTGGTACTATTGGTGAAGCATATGTATTTCCCAAAGAGATGAGAAAGGGAATTATCAATCAAGCGTTAATGAAGATTTCCTTATATGATTTAGAACTCTTGGATTTTTGTTTAATGTATTTCGATTTCCAACTTAAAAGCGTTGCACAAGAACAAGGTCATGGTATTGCATTAAAAAACATACCACCATTTGATGTATTAAAAAGATATCTAGTACCTATTCCACCAATACAGGAACAGCAAAGAATTATTACTACAGCCAACAATTTGATTGTAAGGATAAATTCAATCGATACAGATCGAGAAATCATTGTTGATCTGATAACAAAAGTTAAAGCAAAAATCCTCGATCTGGCCATGGATAGCTAGGTCGAGAATTTTGGATTTGGTCTTTGTTATCAATTCTGAAACGCCATCGCTTTCAGTGTTAATGGTCAAAACGTATGAAAAACAGCTTGCTAATGATTCACTAATTCGAAGCTGTTCATTAATAGGGGGAATCGGAAACAAAAACGTTGATAGTGTTTCTGCACTAAGACCACCTCTTCCAGAACCAACCTGTCTGGATAAAATTTGTTCTTGAATATATGGCGAAGTAAGGACACTATGTATGAAATTTCTTAGAGAAATCTCCGCAAGTCTAATAATCATTACATGTTGGTTGACATTTGCAATATCAAAATCATCTGGAACTAAGGCACATCTGCCTATAGAACCTCCTGTAATGTTGAGTAAAATATCCTTTGAGTGTACTATACTTCCAGATTTTTTCTTATTGATTTCCTCCGAAATAAAGGCAACATCCTCTAAAATTAATCCATTATCATATACATTTTGAGAACGAATAAATTTGATACCTGTTGCACTATACACAGATGCCCCACCGGTCGGAGTACTGCCAGCTCCAATTTTTATAGAAAGAGAAATCAACCTACACCAACTCCACCCCTCCGGCACTTCAAACGGTATCTCATCCTCAATACATTTCACCGTCCCGTCATGGAACTTCTCATAATGCAAATTATGAAAGCTTCTGAAAACGTATACCCTTCAACCTTACGAAATCGTAAGGTTATCGTAAGTTACATCGATGGCAGGTAAAGAAAAACATGTCTATTATACAAATAAAGTAATTTGCTGCGAGTTACATAGGCATAAAAAAATTTGTATAAGGAGAGAAGTGAAATATGAATCCCAAAAAGAAAACAGTAAAAATTATAATAATAGCAATATTCATCATTTTTCTGGTAGAATTACTTGGTGGCTGGATCCTGTTGAATTTCAAAGCATGGGTTGCGGCAAAAAGAATAGAAGAGGTCGAGGATTACGCCCAAACCGTAGAACAGCTCACAATACCGGACTCCGCCCAAATCATAGCACTTGGAGAGGCGGCACATGGGAATAAAGAATTCCAGGAATTAAAGCTTTCTGTTCTCAAAGAACTGGTAGAAAAATATGAGGTGAAATCTTTTGCATTAGAAACGGATTTTGGAGAGGGTGTTGTTGTAAATGAGTATATTCATGGTGGTGATGGCACCGCAGAAAATGCTGTAAATAATCTGTCCTTTACCATTTATCAGACACAGCAGATGATTGATCTGGTTACATGGATGCGAGAATATAACGACAATGTACCTGATGGTGAAAAGTTATCGTTTTACGGTTTTGATCTGCAAAATCCACGAACAGATGTGGAATATATAAAAGGGTATTTGGATAAAACAAAGGCGGTCCATGATTTTAATGAAACAGATACATTAAATGTGCTGCTGGAAGAAGATATCACACTATCGGATGAGTCAACGCAGAATGCCGTTGAGATGTTGAAAACTGTGAAAGCAGAATTGGAGAACAGCAGAGAAAAGTATATAGAAAATTCAGATCAGGAGGAATATGAATTAGCCCTTCATTGTGTCGATAATATTTTGTACTGTGTTGATTTGTTTTCTATCGACTTGAATGAATATGGTTCCTATAATAATAAGCGTGATGAATTAATGGCACAGAATGTTATGTGGATTTTGGAGCATGAGCAGGAAAAAGAAAATGCCAGAATCATGATAGCCGGACATAATGGACATATAGCGAAAGCGAATGGATATTATACCTCTATGGGTGATAATCTAAATCAAAAATATGGAGACCGCTATCTGGCAATCGGAACGGATTATTTTAATACAACAGATAACATTGCCAATAATAGCGGAAGAGGAAATTACAGCTTTTGCTCAGCAGATCCTTTAGCGGCACAGGCAAAATTTATGGACAGCCAGATGTACTATTTGGATTTTAAACAGATTGACAGCAATTCAAAGCTCTATTCCATGATACATTCCAAAATGTCCATGGGAAGTTTGGGAGAAGGATATAGCTTTTTAATGGAGTTCCTGAATTCTTCTCACAGGATTTCTGAGGCTCCGGCAAAGCTCTATGATGGAATGATATTTGTTTATTCCGCAAATCCAATAGAGACGATTGAAAAGTAGTATAAAATGTCTAAAAATATTGATGAAGAAAGGAAATAATACAAAAATGAAGCATTTACTGGAAGTAAAACAAATCGAAAAATATTATGGCAATAAGTCTAATCTGACAAAAGCGATTGATAATATCAGCTTTGATGTGGATGAGGGTGAGTTTGTCGGAATTATGGGTGCAAGCGGAAGTGGAAAGACAACACTGTTAAATTGTATTTCCACCATTGACAGGGTGACGGCAGGACACATTATGATTAATGATGAGGATATCACAAAGTTGAAGGGAAATCATCTAAATAAGTTTCGGAGAGAAGAGCTTGGTTTTATTTTTCAGGATTTTAACCTGTTAGATACGCTGACTGCTTATGAAAACATTGCATTGGCACTTACCATCCAGAAAGTAAAGCCGGATGAAATTGACCAGAGGGTAAAAGAAATCGCTTCCAAACTGGAAATTGTAGATATTCTTAACAAATATCCATATCAGGTATCCGGCGGACAGAAACAGAGAATCGCATCTGCAAGAGCAATTATTACAAATCCCAAACTGGTACTGGCAGATGAACCCACCGGGGCATTAGATTCTAAGTCTGCAAGGCAGCTTTTGGAAAGCTTTGAAACCCTGAATCAGAAAATGGGTGCAACGATTTTGATGGTGACGCATGATGCTTTTACAGCAAGCTATGCAGAACGGATTTTATTTATTAAGGATGGAATGATTTTTAATGAATTGTTTAAGGGAAGTGATACCAGAAAGCAATTTTTTGAAAAAATCATTGAGGTGGTTACCCTTCTTGGAGGTGAGTTAAGCGATGTTATTTAAGCTATCTGTAAAAAATATTAGAAAGAGTATAAAGGATTATACGATATATTTTTTAACCTTAATTTTGGGTGTCTGTATTTTTTATATGTTTAACTCTTTAGACAGTCAGGAAGCGATGCTGGAGATGAACAGCTCTACCAAAATGATTGTGGAACTGCTGGTAGATTTGTTAGCTATGGTATCTGTGTTTGTGGCAGTAGTATTGGGCTTCTTAATTGTGTACGCAAATAATTTTTTGATAAAACGGAGAAAACGGGAATTTGGACTTTATATGACCCTTGGAATGGGAAAAGGGCAGATTTCAAGAATCCTGTTATTTGAGACTGTCTTTATCGGGCTGTTTTCTCTGGTAATCGGAATGTTAGCCGGAGTCTTTGGCTCGCAGCTCATGTCTATTTTAGTGGCGAAGCTGTTTTCTGCGGATATGAGTAAATACGAATTTGTATTTTCAAAGGCAGCAGCTTTAAAAACCTGTTTGTATTTTGGTGTTATGTATTTTGCGGTGATGCTGTTTAATGTTGTTGCAATTTCTAAGTATAAATTGATTGATTTGCTGACTGCTATCCGTAAAAATGAGAAAGTGAAAATGAAAAATCCTATGCTTTGCGTGGTAGTATTTTTAACCGCGGTCAGTATGCTGGGGTATGCTTATTATAAGGTTACAGGCGGCATTGATACATTAAAAACATTTGATAAAATAGCGTTTCCTATTTTGCTGGGTGTGATATCCACATTTTTGATTTTCTGGTCGCTTTCCGGATTTATTTTAAAGCTGGCACAGTCCAGAAAGAGCATGTACCTAAAAGGAACGAATCTGTTTGTGCTAAGGCAGATTCATAATAAGATTAATACAACGGTTGTCAGCATGACGGTTATCTGCCTTTTGCTTTTTATGACCATATCGGTATTGTCTTCAGCGTTATCCCTGAATAATGTGATGACAAAGGATTTGGAAGAAATGACACCGGTGGATCTTAATTTATATAAAACTGCGAATCTTCCGAAGAATGGTGATTATACAAAGGTACAGATAGAGGACTCCAGATTGAAAATCAGTGATACATTAAAAAATGCAGGCTTTGATATGAATGTATTAAAGGATATCGTGGAGGTTGAGACCTATGCAACCAGTGAACTGACGTGGAAGGATACGTTAGGCAATGCATATGATGAAGTGAAGGCATTATTTCCACTTATTCCATATGATACATGTGAAGAAATTGTAAAGGTGTCTGATTATAATCAGGTTGCCAAAGTATACGGGATTAAACAGTATGAATTGAAAGACAATGAATATATCATGCTTTGTGACTTTCAAAGCCGAAAGGATTTAAGGGATAAAGCACTTGCACTTCATACCCAAATTACGATTGGGGGTAAGGAATACAGCAGCAAATATACGGAATGCCAGTCGGGATATTTGCTGATGTCAGGCAGCCATATAAACCCAGGGATTATCCTGGTACCAGACAGCTGTGAATTAACAGAGGATATGAAAGAAAAGCATTTGCTGATTGCTAATTATAATGCAGATACGGAAGAGGAAAAAGAAAAAATCGAGGGGATGTTCACCAATTACAGTGAGGATTCAAAGGACTTTATGGATCAGATTTTAGAGCAGGGAATTTCGTTAGACGGAATGACAAAGATTGCTATTTATGAAAGCAGTAAGGGAATCGCAACCGTAGTAACCTTTATCGCTATTTATCTGGGTGTGGTTTTCCTGATTGCAAGTTCGGCAATTTTGGCATTAAAGGAGCTAACAGAAAATTCAGACAACAGACAAAGATATACGGTACTTCGTAAAATCGGTGCGGATGAAAGCATGATTAATCAGTCTTTGTTTAAACAGATTGCAATCTTCTTTATTGTGCCGTTAATACTTGCAGTTATCCATTCTATATTTGGAATACAATTTGCATTAAAAATAATTTCTGTTCAGGTACATCCAAAAGAAATGTTTCCATCCGTGATTGCAACGGCAGCATTTTTGATCGTGATTTATGGAGGCTATTTTTTGGCTACCTACACCGGAAGTAAGAATATCATAAAAGAGGAGTAGTTACAGTTCAGGACTTTGCACTTGTTGCAAAGTCCATAACTATGAAGCCGAAAGCTGAATAGTTACGAGGAGTAAGGAGTCTTTTTACTTGCAGTTGCAAATCAAAGTGCTTATAATAGATATATCAATAAAATATACGAAAAAGGAGACGAGAGGATGCGTATAAGAATTGGTATTCTGGGTTATGGAAATCTTGGAAGGGGTATTGAATGTGCCATTCGGCAGAATGCGGATATGGAACTGGCAGCGGTATTTACCAGAAGAAATCCGGCAGATGTTTCTATTTTGACAAAGGATGTTCCGGTATGTTCTGTTTCCGAGGTTTGCAACTGGAAGGATAAAATAGATGTTATGATTCTCTGCGGAGGGAGTGCAACGGACCTGCCGGAACAGACGCCGGAATATGTGAAATGGTTCAACGTTGTAGACAGCTTTGACACGCATGCGAGAATTCCGGAACATTTTGAACATGTGGATAAGGCAGCAAAAGAAAGCGGTAAGATCGGTATTATCTCTGTAGGCTGGGACCCGGGGATGTTTTCGTTAAACAGAATGTATGCAAATGCAATTCTGCCGAAGGGCAGGGATTACACTTTTTGGGGGAAGGGCGTCAGTCAGGGACATTCTGACGCACTTCGCCGGATTGCCGGGGTTAAAAATGCAAAGCAGTATACGATTCCGGTAGAACGTGCATTGGAGTCGGTTCGTGCAGGGGAAAACCCTGAGCTTACAACAAGACAGAAGCATATAAGAGAGTGTTTTGTTGTTTTGGAAGAAGGTGCTGATGCAGCAGAAATAGAGAATGAAATAAAGAATATGCCAAATTATTTCGCAGATTACGATACGACAGTTCATTTTGTCAGTGAAGAGGAACTGATAAAAAATCACAGCGGAATTCCGCATGGCGGATTTGTGATTCGTTCAGGGAAAACCGGGTGGCAGGAGGAGAACAGCCATGTGATTGAATACAGCTTAAAATTAGATTCCAATCCGGAATTTACAGCCTGTGTTATTGCAGCCTATGCGAGAGCAGCATATAAGCTTTCAAAGGAAGGACAGACAGGCTGTAAAACGGTATTTGATATTGCACCGGCGTACCTAAGTACAGCAAGTGGGGAAGAGCTTAGGAAGACATTATTATAGGTTTTAATAAGAAACTGCGGTGGAGGGAATAAAATGGAAAAACAGGAGAAGAGGCTGGGAAACCAGTGGGATATGGAACTTGTGCATAGAATTACAAATATCAAGGAAAACTCTGCAACAATAAAAGAAATGACCAAAAGGGACTACATTGTTGCAGGGATTATTATTGTGCTCTGTTTATGTGCGATAATAGCAGGTGCATTTATTCCCGCATAGCAATAGGAAGATAACCATGACGGCATGGCTATTTGATGAATGCCGCAAGGTTTTGCTGCAGTTACTTTTGAATTGCAAAAACAGTTACCAAAGATGAGGGGTTTGTTTATGAAAAGCACAAATGAGGAAATGGAAAGAGAAGCATATTTAGGCATTCTTCCGGTTACCGGAAAAGAAAGAACTTATGGTTTTGTTGACGCACTTTTGGTATTGTCCGGGTATTGTATTGCTACATGGAGTTATACACAGGGTTCTTATCTGGCGACTCTGGTGGGATTTAAGCAGCTGTTGATTGGTGCATTTTTTGGTGCGATTTTAATGCTTATGATCTATCAGCTTCCGGTTATCCTATCCGTTCGGTACGGAATTGATATATGGATATGGCTTAGAGGTGTATTCGGAACAAAAGGTGTCAAAGTTATGACGATTGTAATCATTTTGATTAATTTTCCGTGGTATGCCGTTTGCTGTGATTTGTTCGCGTCTTCAATGAATTCTCTGGCAGCATTGTTCCACATAAAACTTCCGGCAGGAAGTCATCTCATTTTGGCACTTTGCTGTGTCATAATAGGAACCTTCATTGCGTATAGGGGGGTAAAGACAATTACCTGGACCACCAGAATACTGGTTCCGGCATTGCTTTTGGTAGGAGTGATTGTGGTAATAGTAGGTTTTACTTCTGTACCAGTTCAGGCGATATGGGATTATACCCCGAAAAATATGCCATATTCGGATTCAATCATTCCATATATCCTGTCAATTGAGGCAAACTTCGCTTTTGTCATTACTCTTGTGGGAGGTATGGCAGAGATACCAAGACTTTGTAAAAGTGAAAAAGCCGGATATTACGCCGGGGTATTGGGACAGGGTCTGGCAGGCTCCTTTTTTGTTGTGGTGGGAGCAGTTATGGCGATTGCGATGGAATATGTAACAGGAAAAATGATAGACGATCCTACGGTTATGATGGCTACCCTGTCTGTTCCGGTGCTGGGACTTACCTCGCTGCTGTTAGTGGCATTTGCTAATATTGGAACTCAGGCAGTGGGTTCTTATATTTACGGTGTGATGCTGAAATCTACTTTTAAAAAAGCAGATTACCGGATTCTGGTTTTGGTACTGGGAATCTATGTAGGCTTACTTTGTGTATGGGGAAAGATTGTGGAGTATTTCGGGGCATTTTTAACAATCAGTGCCTGTGTGTATGCACCCCTTGCAGCACTTCTTTTTGTAGATTTCTTTTTTGTGAGAAAACAGAAGCTGGATTTTTATAGTGCTTATGAGATAAAAGGTCATAATTATTACCGGTATACGGGAGGATTTAACTTAATAGGGCTGCTTTGTCTTGTGGCAGGAATTGTCATATCGTTGTTGATATATAATCCTGTGACGGGAGAGATTCACAGTGCATTTTTTTTTCGGTTTACACCGACGGGATGCTCACTGGTGGGAACCGGACTGTTATATTACCTGTTGTGTAAGATTCCCAATATCAGGAGATATATAAGAAAAGATGCTTCCGTGAACCCGGACACAAAGCCTTTTGACAGGAAAAAAGAACCGCCGAGGCAGAATCTTATTGCAATGCCGGTTATATGGCTCGGCTGCTTTCTGATCACCCTTCCAGCCAGATTAAAAATCGTAAAATCGGATAAACGGGGGATCAAGCCGCCCTTTCTGGTGCTGGGAACACACCATTCCTTTACGGACTTTTATGTGACACCGCTGGCACTGTTTCCCCACAGGGCAAATTATATATCGGAGTTAGAGGGTTTTGAGTATTTTGGAGAATGGATCTACCGGCAGGCGGGATGTCTTGGAACAAGAAAATTTGTGGATGACATGTTATTAATTAAAAATATAAAAAGAGTATTAGACCGGAAAGGCATATTGGTTTTGTACCCGGAAGCGAGGTATGCCAATGTGGGAACATCCTCAAAACTTCCGATATCGGTTGCCAAGCTGGTAAAGTTCTTAAAAGTACCCGTAATAACTCTTAATATGAAGGGAAACTATCTGCAATCCCCTATCTGGAATCTGACAAAAAGGCGGGAAGCCAGATTACATACGGATATGACTTATGCACTGACAGTGGAAGAGATTGAAAACATGACGGTGCAGGATATCTATGCCAAAATTTCCGGGCTGCTATTTTATGATGAGTATCAATGGCAGCGGGAGAACAGGATGAAGATAACTTATGAAAAACGGGCAGAAGGACTGCATATGCCGCTGTATCAATGCCGTTCCTGTAACAAGGAATACAGTATGCAGTCAGAAAAAAACAAAATATACTGTATCTGTTGTGGAAAAAGCTGGACAATGGATGAATACGGAACCCTGATAGAGGAGGAGACAGGTACAGAGACTTATATTCCGGATTGGTATGAGTGGCAGAGAGGCATGGTGGAACAGGAGATTCATGCGGGGAATTATCTGCTGGATATGGAGGTGCGGGTTGAAGCACTTCCCAATGCAAGGAATTTTATCGACTGTGGGAAGGGGTATATTTATCATGATGAAAAGGGGTTTCAACTCACATTTATAGATTATGAGGACCGGAAGGAAAAGACGCTGTCTTTTAAGACAGCCGCCTTGACCTCTATTCATACAGAGTATAATTACCGGGGAAAGGGTCAGTGTTTTGTATTGTCAACACAGGATAATTCGTATTTTATCTATCCGCTGGAGGAAGATTTTAATGTGACGAAAACACAGTTTGCTGCCGAGTATTTCTATGAGAGAAATGAGAAAAAACAGTTAGGGATATAAAGCAGGAGTAAGACAGATTACAGCCCATGTTTATTCATTTATGAAAGAGAACTAAATCAGACACAGAGCTTGTACCGCCCTATTGACAAAAAACACAGGAAATGCTATAAAAGACGTAGTTGTAAAAGACTTTGACGGAGACAGTACCTTCTTTTTGAAACAGTTTCAATAGCAGCGGGGTTTTGGCTTTTGGAACAAGCGAATCTGTGATGGTGAAAGACAGATTGGAGTAGGAAGGATGGGAATATCACTCCTGAGTTTTGGACTGAACGGTTTTGATGTATTGTATTGTTTTTTAGTTGAGACAGTATATCAGAAAATTTAGTAGGCTTCAACGGTTGTTTCCCGTTACAGAAACCATGTATGAAAGCAGGGGACAGAACGTACGGTAGAGCAGGGATTCCAGCATTGTTGTATCGGTTATGTATATTTGCGGAGTACAGCGTATTAGGTGGTATAGCGAATGGTGCCCTTTTCGTCCTGATACAG
>CAJUBR010000011.1 GCA_910584695.1 uncultured Lachnospiraceae bacterium | reverse complement strand
GTCGCAGGCAATGGGTAGGGCTGCATGAGAACCATGCAGGGGTGAAACTCCCGTGGAGCTTTGCTGAAAGCCGTCCGATTAAAGCCCTTTTTTACTTATCAACCTTTTTAGCATAGCCATGAAAGGGGGCTTAACTTATGACTAATGCTGATGTGCCTATCTGGGAAAAGTACACGCTGACGATTGAGGAAGCGTCTAAATATTTCCGTATTGAAGAGAACAAACTCCGCAAACTGGCAGAGGAAAACCCCACAGCAGGTTGGGTAATTATGAACGGCAATCGAATACAAATCAAGCGGAAACAGTTTGAAAAAATCATTGATACTTTGGACGTAATATGATGTAATTTTTTCCTTGAATGTGCTATAATAGATGTAGGCATATCAAGGCTTTTTCCGTCATGAAAGGAGCATGACGAAAATGTCAGAGAAAAGACGAGATAACAAAAACCGTATCTTACGGACAGGAGAAAGCCAGAGAAAAGACGGAAGATATGCTTACAAATATACAGACACCTTTGGAAAGCCGCAATTTGTTTATGCTTGGAAGTTAGTACCCACGGACAAGACCCCGGCTGGAAAGCGGGACGATATTTCATTGAGGGAAAAGGAAAAAGAAATCCAGAAAGACCTTGACGACGGTATCGACCCCATAGGAAAGCAAATGACTGTCTGCCAGCTCTACGCGAAGCAGATAAGACACCGGGCAAATGTACAGCATGGAACCACACAGGGGCGCAAACAGCTAATGCGGATATTGGAAGAAGATAGTCTTGGAGCTTGCAGCATTGAAAACGTAAAGCTGTCCGACGCGAAAGAATGGGCGTTGCGAATGAAAGAAAAAGGCTACTCGTTCAAGACCATCAACAACCACAAGCGTTCGCTTAAAGCTGCCTTTTACACAGCCATACAGGACGATTGTATTCGGAAAAATCCGTTTGACTTCCAGTTGAACACGGTGTTAGAAGATAACACGGAACCAAAGGTGCCATTATCCCCAAAACAGGAAGCGTCTTTCCTGTCCTTTGTGCAGAATGATGTTGTCTATCAAAAGTATTATGACGAGATTATCATACTGTTAGGAACAGGGTGCACCAATTTAGCAAACGCCGGAATGAACCCGAAAGCATTACAGTATATCATGGGACATTCCAACATCAATATGACGCTGAACTATTACGCTCATGCCACTTCTGACAGTGCATTAGCGGAAATGGAACGGCTGATTGCGTAGTAGTAAATAGAGGTTTTACTACTCTTTCTACTACCTTTGAACGCAGAAACATGAGGGGATATAAGAATATTTGAAAACTTCTTCCGATATGAAAAGTGCCGGAAAGCCTGTAAATACAGGCTATACCGGCATATAAGAACTTATAAAGAGATAATTAAAAAGTATAGTTTGATTTATAATAAAATACAGACTTTGCTTTAGAATGAAGATAAATTGACGTTAAGGGAGGGTATATCATATTGCAGGTACACAAAATGGTACAAAGAAACCTTAGTGAAATAGAAGAAAAAACGATGGAACACTTTAGGTATTATTATGATAGCAAGAAATGTTTTGCATTAATTGGTGATTATGTAGTTGCTGTATTATCAGATGATAATTCTGCCCGTTTGGAAAAACTGGAGCAGGAAACATTAGACAATATTTCCCAGTTATTGAATACTCCTCCGGATTTTAGTACATATGTTATGGATGATATGTTTGGTCTGGTAGAAATGAATTATGGGATATATGCTGTCAGTCGGACTCCCCTGTCTGATAAGGAGATTGCATCTGGCAAAGTAGATATTGCGACAGCTCTTGCCATGAGAAGTTTATGTCTGGAAGCATGTGAAACCGGTAAGATTATAGCGATAAATGACGAGGAGCTATAAATAATCACCCCATATAAAAATTTCCTGGTTTGACACCTAGGTGAATATGGGGGAATAAATGTAAAAACTTTAATTGATATTCGGAGGGGAAGGCAAATGTTTTTTAAGAAAAAAAGGATCATAATTTAGGGCACATTCAGGAGGCACCGTTAAATTACTGAGAAGAAAAGGAGGAATCTTTTCAAAAAATGAGTGAATTTTACAAAGCTCCCATTATTAATGGAGTAGAAGTGCCGTATGATGCCAGTATAAAGGAACTGGAAAAAGGATTAAACGGTGCAATGAAAGATTATGTGGTATGTTTAAGGGCACTTGCATGGAAGGGGAATTGGAAGTCCTTTCATATATTGAAAAATGAACTTAGAAACAAGGATTATTATCGCAGGCGGGCCGCATTGGAAAATATTTCGTATCACAGACTTTGGAATACCTCTATAGATCTGGTAAGAGAATTATTGTTAGATTATAGTGAGTATATTGTTAAGCTGGCATTAAGATTATTAAACACATATGGGGGCGGTGATGTTACAAATGAAGTAGTCATTGCTTATGATTTCTGGAAGGAAAATGAGGAAATAAGGACTGCCTGTATGCAGTATTTTGAGAGAGAACAGATTGATTATCATAATCTGGTGTGGGAATATACCAATAAAAAGCAGGAGCTGTTGGATCAGGATGATTTTTATAAAGAATGTTCTCAGGAAAAGCCGATTGGAAACTGGGATGAAAATGAAAAAATGTCAGAATATCTGTCGGTAATACATAACTATTTTCCGGAATATTCTTTGGAAGATGCCCGGCTTGTATTATATGAATTATCGGAGGAGGGATGTGGATATGCTGCAATTACAGCCACATTAATGCATTTTTTTCATTATAACAGCTATCATTTTATGAATACGTTTGGTTTTCCAATGTATGACCAAAAGGGGCAGAGCAATGCGGATTTACTGCTTCTGCATTTTTACTGTATGACAGATGAAGGTAATTATGGTATGACAATTGGTCAGATGATGAGCAGGTTTAGAAGATTTGTAAAGGAATACCACTTGAAGGCTAAGATGGATATACTGTTAAATGCAGATTCAAAACAGTTGGGGAAGAAAGACACCTATATCATTGTTATGGCAAAGAAATTTATTTTATTGGACGAACGCAGAAAAAAGATATATGTAGATGAATGGCATTATATGAATCTGCGTGATATAGATAAGGACGGGAATATGATGGTGTCCAGTTGGGGAAAAAGTTATATTTTGAGGAAAGCGGACATTGCAGGAAAAATGTATTTTGTCCGTGTGCAGTATGCATTAAACGTATATTAGTGATGTTGGAGTCAAAAGGTATTTTGCCCCCTACTGATGTTACGGATATGAATTTGTCATAAACTAATCTGTGTTATAGAGTCAGATACCCCGCAGGCTTGCCTGCGGGGTATGAAACCTCTTATTCCGATATCAATTCCTGGACTTCTACGTTTTTAATTTTTCCTGAAACCCAATAGGCAAACAGGAAAAAGCAAAGGCATATCATACAAACCGGAAAAACGATAGTACCAAGTGTATAATCAGTGGTAAAATTTGTAATTCCAAGTCCCCGTAAAAGCGTTTTCATCATAGAAGGGCACAAAAGGATACAAAATATTACACTCAGAATGGAACCTATAACGGAGACGGTAAGAAAACGGAAAGAAAATTGCAGCCGGAGCTGTTGGACTGTAAATCCCTGTGATTTGTAAATTCTAATATCCGTCCGTTCTCTTAAGAAGCTTCGCATACAGACCATGCTTACCGTAATCAAAGCAAATATAGCAGAGATGATATAGATAAGCGCGGAAATTCCATTAAATGCAGTCTCAATTAACGTCATCTGGCGGCTGTCTGAATCGGAAAGAACGGCTTCTACCTGATCCGGAAATGTTTGATTCAGGGAGTCCGTTACTTGTTTGGCAAGACTGCTGTCAGCAAGTTTAATAAAGAGAGAGTCAGGTACGCCGTTGCCGATTCTTTTGTAGGCATTATAACCCATGGAAATACACATACCTAATTCGTTGGCAGACTGATACAATGCTGTAATAAGATACTTTTCCTCTTTTTCTTTGCAGGAAAGAGTTACCTCGTCTCCGATATGTAATCCATATTCTTCGGCGACAATTTGAGTGACTGCAAATTCGTTGTCATATTTTGGCACCCTGCCTTTGATAAGAGTTTTTTCAATAATGGAAGGATTGCTGTAAAAATCGCAATGGATATTTACTCCGTTCAGTGAAATATATTCTATGCTCGTTGCAGTAAAATTTGTAATTTCAGTAGTTTTTTCAATCTCTTTTTCAATCGAATCCAGTTCTGTCATGATATCTGCCTGTTTGAAATACAATTGGGCTTCCAAATCACAGGGAATCTTACCAATACTTTCCATAAAACGTTCTGAGCTGATACAATTTGTAAGTAAACTGATACTCATCATAAAAAATACCAATACTGCTGAAATGATGATGGTTCCCGTATAATGTTTCTTATTTGTGATAAACTGCCGGAAAGCAAGTGTTAAAGAAAGCATTCTTTTATTAATTTGTGTTTTAAGACGGCTGTCAAAATAAATTTGTTCTGCACCTCCTGAAATCGCTTTTACAGGAGAGATTTTTCCTATTTTAGCAGTAAGAACAACTACAAGGGCACATACAATTGCAACCATTGCGAGAAGTAAAAGTAATATTTTTAAAATAGAAATACCACTGCCTGTCAATATGCCGGTAAGGGGCAGGTAAAGTTTTCCAAGTAAAGCAGTAACCGGATAGGAGGCTGCCATTCCTAAGATTATGCCAATAAGCTGGGCTGTTATATATTGCAGAATATAAACTGCACGAATTGTCGTATTTGAAAATCCTGTAGCTTTCAAAATCCCCAGATCGGTGTAAGCCATTTCGATTCCCGTTGATATACTGTGGCATATGACAACAAGGACAATCACAAATAAAAGAATGGAAAAAGCATAAAGAATACCGGATCCGATTTTAGGGAAAATGGTTGTATATCCCATAAAAGTATCTTTCGATTCTGCTATAATAGAGTAATCCGTGATTCCGCTGGATTCATTAAGGGATTTTTTCCATTCTGCCATGGAAAGGTTGCTGCTATCGGATTGAAAAATATGAATGATCTTACACTGTCCCATGAGTTTCTGTGCTGTGTCAGGTGCCGCATCCTTTTTGGTCATAAGCATGTCAAAATCTTCATCGGAAAGAAAAAATTGTTTTATTCCTGTAAAATAGCAGCCGTTTAATGGTTCCTGTACAAAGCCCTTGACAAGAAATTCCGCATCTCCGTCATTTGTTTTGATTATAATTTTACTTCCGATTTTACAATCATATAGATTTTGAAAGCAGATTGGAACATAAGTTTCCCCCTTTTGTAAAGGTTCGGGATTTTCAATAAAACTATTTAGGTTATCCTGAAATAGTTTGTAACTGTTATTCCATTTGGTCAGAAAATAAGAACTCTCATTTTTTATTTCATCACCATTTATAATATAATGGCTTATAAAGAGGACATCCTCTGTATGGAAGGAAGCTACATTTTTGTTATGGGAAAGTCCTTCACAAATTGATTCCCAAACAGATGAATCGTCTACCCATGCAATCAAATCGCCTGCGTTAATATCTGTCATAGCCTGTTCAAGAGCACGATAAGTAAGGTCATTACTGCTGATAATTGCAGTTAAGGAAACTGTAATAATAAACATTAAAATAATTACACTTTTAAAGGCACCTTTTTTGTGCTTAATATTTGCTTTTAGAATTGTTAAAATTTCCATCTTTTTCACCTACCATTCCATAGATTCAAGCCATGCATTAATCTGTGTTTCACGGCTTTTTTCATCATCGGGATTGTAAGGCGGCAGGGTAAGGCTGCCAATGATTTTCCCATCTTCAAGATAAAGGATTCTGGTAGCACGCAGGGCTGCTTTCATATCATGGGTAACCATTAAAATGCTTTGTCCCAAACGATTTAATTCTGTTAAAAGATTTAATACCTCAATGGTATTTTTTCGATTCAATGCTCCGGTAGGCTCGTCTGCAAATAGCAGTTTTGGATGATTGATCACTGCCCGTGCAATGGCACAACGCTGCTGCTGACCGCCGGAAACTTGTGACGGAAGATGGGATTTGATGGAGGAAAGCTCCATTTTCTCAATTAATTTTTCTCCATACTCTTTTATACCGGCTGCTGCTTTTTGTTTGTTTAGATATCCGGGCACAACGATATTTTCAAATAAGGTTAGATTGCTTACAAGGTGCATCTGCTGAAAAATAAATCCAAAATCCGTATGCCGTAATGTAGCAAGTTTTTTCTCGCTCATGGTTACAAGGTCTTCACCATTATAAATAATCTCGCCTGCCGTTGCCCTGTCCATACCACTTAAAGCATATAGTAAAGTAGATTTTCCTGAACCGGATGCCCCCATAATAACCGTGAAATCCCCTTCAAATAGTTCTAAATCAATATGAGAGAGGATATGAAACTGCTCTCCATTATGGGCAAAGCTTTTGCATAGATCCTTTGCTGATAAAATTGTGTTTTTCATAATATCTGTCCTTTCCGTTAAAAAATACCATAACTGCGCAGAATTTTGAATGGTTATCATTTATTTTACCGGAAAAGTTATTAAGAAATCCTTAACGTGTTGTTTTTTACGAAATCCTGTTTGTGTAAAAAAGAGTGGAAAAATGAATAGAAAAGAAATTAGAAACAGGTTATAATGATATCAAGACAAAACTGTAATGTATATTGGAGGTTAAGAGTAAAATTTTATGAGTAAGAGGATGCGTTGGATTTTGGCATATTTGATAGCATTACTGCCGATTATAATAATATTTGGTACTATGGGTGTTGTACAGTACCGTTCGGCGAAAAGTTTCTATGATCGTTCTGCTAAGGTGATGGCATTTGTGGAAAAAAGTGGACATTATGGGCGGTTCTCACATACAGTAGTTACATATGAGGTAGATGATGTAGAGTATAGATTTGTTACGCTCGACGGATATACGGAAAAAGTTGGTGAGTATATAGAGATTGCATATGATATAAAAAATCCGTATGATGCGAGTATGGTTACGGAACCAAGACCGCTTTTCTATGTTTTTACGTATTCGGGAATGATAATAAGCTTTTGTTTTATGATTGTACTTGCCATGCCAAAGTATAAGTCATATGTATGATTACCCTTTCCTATTTTGCTGCAGACAAAGTTACGATTGCTTCTAGTCCATCACTATGATTTTGTAATAGAATATTCCCTCCCATCTGCTCTGTTAGATATTTGACAATATATAATCCCAAACCGGAACCTTGTTCTGTGTTGCAGTTTCTGCCCCGGTAAAATTTATCAAAAATAAAAGGCATATCCTCGTCAGGGATTCCTGTCCCATAGTCACGGAAGCTTATTTTAATAATATGATTAGAGATGGAAAGAGTAATAAAAATATCGGACTTTGCATACTTTAAGGCATTGTTAATCAGATTTTCCATAATTTGGATTAGTCTGTTTTTATCCGCCAAAACAGGGATTTGATCATTGGGGATGTCTAAATGTATATTATGCTGTTCCGCAGTGATTTCCGATACAGCCGTTCTCATAAATTCACATAACTCAAATACTTCAGCATTTATCTGTAATTTATCCAAATCCGAAAGAGAATGTAAGAACAAATCATTTGTCAGTTTTGATACTTCATCACATTTATGCATTAGGATATGCAGATAGCGGGCCCTTTTTTCCGGTGTGCTGTCAAGATTGGCTTCCAGTCCTTCGGCATAGGCACGGATGGAAGAAATCGGTGTTTTTATATCATGGGAAAGCGTAGCGATGATGGTTTTATTATTTTCAATCGCCTCCCGTTCACAGGAACGGGCTTTTGTAATTTCCCGGCGCATACTGTCAAATGCCCATGTAAATTCACCAAAATAATTGGAACGTTCATAATTAAGAGGTAAATTAAAATCTCCCTGTGCAATACTGGAAGAAAATTTCTTCAGTTTGTCAAAGGGACGTAAAATAGAAAAATATATATATCCCAATATGGAAAACAGATAGATAAGGCTGATGAAGCAAAGAAGACTCCACTTGACGGAATGTTCCTGTTTATATTCATCTGGCTGCATAAATTTCCGCAAATCTTCCGCCTTTTCAGTTGCTATGTCATATTGACCGGAACGGATTAGTTGTTCGATTTCATTCACCGCTATAATTTGTTCTGATTGTATATCTTCTGATTTTTCTATAGGATAGTCGAAAAAAAAGCTTCCGGTAATAAGAATCAAAACTGTAGCAAATAGGAAAGTTATTCTAAGTAGTTTTCCTTTCATTCTCCCACCTCCAAAATATAGCCGATTCCCCAGACAGTTTTGATATATTTAGGGTCTGCAGGGGTATCTTCTAATTTTTCACGCAGCCAGCGGATATGCACGGTAAGTGTTGACGGTTCCACTGTATGGAATGCCCCCCATACTTCCGACAATAACTTATCTTTTGGTACCGTTTCATTTTTATATCTGCAAAGGCAGGCAAGAAGATCAAATTCACGCAGGGAAAGAGAAACAGGTGTACCGTTTTTGGTTATGGTACGGGCTGTAATATTAACTGAAATGCCGCCGAAGGTTATGATTTGTTCCTGTTCGTGAAAACCGTATGTTCTTCGGATAAGGGCATTGATTCGGGAAAGAAGTTCTTTCATAGAGTAAGGCTTTGGCAGGTAATCGTCACCGCCTATATCCAATCCTGTAATGCGGTCCGTTTCACTGGTACGGGCACTGGCAAAGATGATAGGTATGGATGATACATGCCGTAGTTCCCTGCAAAGTTCAAAGCCTGTGGAATCAGGGAGATTGATATCCAGCAGAATAAGATGAAAAATATTATCTGACAGTAAGAGGAAAGCAGTTTCACTGTCCGGTGCACATGTCACACCATAGCCATAGCTTTCAAGCAGATCAGATATAATCATAGACAGGTCTTTATCATCATCTATAATAAGAATTTGTTTTTGAACCATATGGGATACCTCGTTGTTTCTTCCATCAATTTGGGATGTACATTTTGATAGGCATATTTTATCATTATTATAGCAGATAATACAAGAAAGTTTTAGATAGATAATAAAAAATAGATGAAATTTGCTGTTTGCAGCGGGGTTTTTGACTAAATAGCGGGAATGTGGTAAAACTGATAGAGAGATAAGAATAAGGAGTATAAGAATGAAACAAGGCATAATTTTTGATATGGATGGAACGCTTTGGGATTCCGCTGAAGGCGTGGCAAAATCATGGAGCGAAGTTGTTGTCAGAGAGCATCAGGAAGATAGAGTGATTACGGCAGAGGAAATACAGAGTGTTATGGGACTTACAATGGATAAGCTTGCCGCCAGTCTGTTTCCTGAATTAGAAGAAGAAAAAAGGATGAGACTTTTGGAAATATGCTGTCAGGAGGAAAATGATTATCTGCGTAAGCATGGCGGTATCTTATATCCAAAGCTGGAGGAAACCTTAAAAAGCTTGAAGGAACAATATCCACTGTATATTGTAAGTAATTGCCAGAGGGGGTATATAGAAGCCTTCTTAGAACATTACGGATTTGGACATTATTTTGAAGATATTGAGTGCTATGGGAATAACGGGTTAAAAAAAGGGGATAACATACGTAAAATCGTACAGCGTAATCAATTGTCAGAAGCGGTTTATGTGGGGGATATTCAGGGAGATTATGATGCCAGCATGGAAGCCGGGGTGAAGTTTATTCATGCGGCCTATGGATTTGGATCGGTGAAGCAGCCGGTGCAGGCTGTTCACAGTTTTGAAGAGCTGCCGGAGGTTATAAACGAGATATTTTCTTAGACTGGAAGTTTTTAGCAGGTTATGTATTGTTCCCACGAGCGGAGAGCTAAGCAGTCATTTTTGCTCGGATATTTAACTATATGAAAAGAATAAAGACAGAAAAACAGGTTGGAATCCCTTAAAAGGTATCCGCCTGTTTTTTCATAATAAAAATAAAAAAGGGATCAATTTTTATAAATTGTGCGTTAATATTATTAGAATGATCATTCGGCATGTTGGAGAGGAGGATGAAATATGGCTGCTAAAAGGATACAGCAATTGACATCTATAAATTAAGATGCTTGTTGGAACATAAATGTTTTGACAGCATCTTATTTTTGACGTATACGTGTGAATTCAAATTGAGTTTTGCAGTCAAAAATGGTAGAATGATATTAAATAGGATATTGGAGGATATAAAATGGAATTAGTATGGCAGGACAGGAAAAGAACTTTATTTGGATTACCCCTTTCTTTTACAAAGTATGAATTAGACGGAGAAAGACTGTTTGTGAAAACAGGGTTTTTGACGCAGAAGGAAGATGAAGTGCGTCTTTACCGTATTATGGATATCAGTCTTACGAGGACTTTGGGACAAAGGATTTTTGGAGTAGGCACAATTCACTGTTCGTCAGCAGATAAGACGCTTGGCAATTTTGATATTATTAGTGTGAAAAAGCCGGGAGAAGTAAAAGAAACGTTATCGAAACTGGTAGAGGAGCAGCGGGATAAGAAACGGGTTACCAACCGGGAATATATGGCGGATATGGATGATGATGCAGAGGATTTGATTTAGTGACAATATAGCGAATGTGACAATATTGTGAAACTTAAAAATAGGACTTGAAAAATATTGGTAAAAGGAATAAAATGTCCAATGCCGAACTGTTAAAGAACGAACAGTTCGGCATTGGACATTTTTATGGAGGTGGAAAGAAATGGAGATAAAAGAAGAGGGAGAATATCCCAAGGGATGTGAAGCCGGAAGAGAAGAAGACCATGTAGGTTATCAGCTTAAAGCATTGGATCATCTGTTTCGCAGGACCATGAAGGCAATGATGCACCAGAATGGCTTTGAGGATATGTCAATGATGAATGGCTGGATTATTGAATATCTCGCAAGGAATGAAGGAAAGGATATCTTTCAAAAAGATATAGAAAAAAAGTTTAAAGTTGGAAAATCTTCCATAGCGGGAACACTTAAGACAATGGAGGAAAAGGGTTATATTGTAAGGCAGGCGGTAGCAGGAGATGCAAGGCTTAAAAGGGTCTGTCTGACGGATAAGGGACAAAACTACACGCATAAAATGGAGCAGGGAAGAGAGGAAATGGAACGAAAGGTCTGTGAAGGTCTGACAAAGGAGGAGATCAGCCTGTTCTTCCGAATTATTAAGAAGATGCAGGATAATCTGATAGATTAAAAATAGGCAATTGCGAAACTCTGTTTTCGTTACCGACCGTTGTACAATATAGGCAATATCAACACTGGGCACGCTTTCGCTGCTTGTCGCTCGTAATGGTACATAAGCAATGCAACACTATGCCCACTAAGCTCGAAAAAACCTCGCAAAGTGTGCAAGTGTGCTTTCGTACTAGGCTCCAAGGAACCTCGCCAAGTACTCAATGCAAGTACCAACGGCTCCAAAGCACCCTGCTTATGATATTGTCTATATTGAACAACTAGATTTTGAAAATAGAGAGTTTCGCAAATACCTAGATAGATTAAAAATAGAAAAAGGAGATGACAACATGTTAAAGACATTAGGAAAACAGTTATATGGATTTCGCAAGGATTCCATTCTGACTCCGGTTTTTATGATTTCAGAGGTAATCATGGAAATGATTATTCCTTTGATGATGGCGGCAATTATTGATAACGGAGTGAATAAAGGAGATATCCAGTACATCTATAAAATGGGCTTTTTTATGGTGATTGCGGCAGGGCTTGGTCTTACGGCAGGTGTGCTAGGCGGCAAGTATGGTGCAAAAGCTTCAGCGGGACTGGCAAGAAATTTAAGAAAAGGGATGTATGAAAATATTCAGACGTTCTCTTTTGCGAATATTGATAAATTTTCAACTGCGGGGCTGGTAACCCGTATGACGACGGATATTACGAATATCCAGAATGCCTATCAGATGATTCTGCGTATGTGTACAAGGGCACCGTTCAGCTTGATTTGTGCTATGGTCATGTCCTTTTTGATCAGTCCAAGACTCGCCAGTGTGTATCTGGCGGCAGTACTGATACTGGGAAGCATCCTTGCCGGGATTATTTACTTTGCAATGAAACATTTTAATCAGGTATTTCCGAAATATGATGACCTAAATGAGAGTGTGCAGGAAAATGTGTCTGCAATCCGGGTCGTGAAAGCATTTGTCCGTGAAGACTATGAGAGAACACGTTTTACGAAAGCCAGCGGGAATCTATACAACATGTTTGTGAAAGCAGAGAGTATTGTCACACTGAATGCTCCATTTATGATGGCGACGGTTTATAGCTGTATCATGTTGATTTCCTGGCTGGGGGCAAAAATGATTGTGAACTCTGCCCTTACGACCGGTGAATTGATGAGTCTGTTTACGTATTGTATGAATATTTTGATGAGCCTGATGATGCTTTCTATGGTATTTGTTATGATTTCCATGAGTATGGCGAGTGCAAAACGTATTGCAGAGGTTTTAGAAGAAGAGAGCACCTTGACAAATCCGGAAAATCCGGATAGGGAAGTGCCGGACGGAAGTATAACCTTTGATCATGTGAATTTCAGTTATCATGAAGGAGCGGAGGAATGGGTTTTAAAAGATATTAATTTGGATATTCATTCGGGAGAAACCATCGGAATTATCGGTGGCACCGGTAGTTCAAAAACCTCCCTGGTGAATCTGGTGAGCCGTATTTATGATGTATCAGAGGGAAGTATTTTAGTAGGAGGAAAAGATGTTCGTTCCTATGACTTAGAGACTTTAAGAAATGAGGTTGCCGTTGTACTTCAGAAAAATGTATTATTTTCCGGCACGATTTTAGAAAATCTCCGTTGGGGCGATAAAGATGCCAGCAGGGAGGAGTGTATCCGTGTTTGTAAACTGGCATGTGCCGATGATTTTATTGAAGGTTTTCCGGATGGTTATGACACCTATATTGAACAGGGAGGAACCAATGTTTCCGGAGGTCAGAAACAGAGACTTTGTATTGCAAGAGCATTGTTAAAAAAACCAAAGATATTGATTCTGGACGATTCCACCAGTGCGGTGGATACGGCAACCGATGCAAGAATCCGTAAGGCATTTAAAGAAGAAATTCCCGGAACGACAAAGATTATCATTGCACAGCGTATTTCCAGTGTAGAGGGAGCTGACCGCATTATTGTGATGGAAAATGGTGAGGTCAATGGATTTGGTACCCATGAAGAGCTGTTAGAACAAAATGAAATTTACCGTGATATTTATGAATCCCAGACGGGTGGAAGCGGTGATTTTGATGAGGCAGGAGGTGCAAATTAAGAATGGAAAAGAAGCAGAATGAAACATCGATAGATGAAACAAAGAGTTATGAAAATTTGACTGTAAAAGAGGAAGAGAAACAGGAAGAGAAACAGGAAGAAAAGCAGCTTAAGAAAAAGAAAAGGGATTCAGGAGTAGAACATCCCGGGAAAGTAATGAAAAGGCTGTTTGCCTATGTTATGAATCACTATCGGTTTTATATCATTACGGTGGTAGTGTGCATCTTTCTAAGTGTACTCTGTAATGTACAGGGAACCATGTTTATGCAGACATTAATTGATGATTATATTACACCACTTTTAAAGAGCAGTAATCCTGATTTTTCGGAGCTTGCGGCGGCAATCGGAAGGGTTGCATGTTTCTATGTGTTAGGTGTTCTTGCCACATGGGTTTATAACCGTTTGATGGTAAATGTGACTCAGGGAACCTTAAGAGATTTGAGAGATGATTTATTCATGCATATGGAGGGTCTGCCAATTAAGTATTTTGACACTCATGCCCATGGTGATATTATGTCTGTCTATACGAATGACATTGATACGTTAAGACAGGTGATATCTCAAAGTATGCCCCAGCTTTTAAACAGTGCCATTACGATTGTGAGTGTACTGGTCTGCATGGTTATGCTGAGTATTCCCCTTACGGTTGTGACATTGGTAATGGTTGGAATCATGCTATTTACAGCAAAGAAATTGGCAGGAAAATCCAGCAGTTATTTTATGAAGCAGCAAAGAGATTTAGGTATTGTAAATGGTTATATTGAGGAAATGATGTCAGGGCAGAAGGTAGTAAAGGTATTCTGCCACGAAGAGGAAAGTATAAAGGATTTTAATAAGTTAAATGACCAGTTGTTTGACAGTGCCTATCAGGCAAATAAATTTGCGAATATTTTAATGCCGGTAAATGCACAGATTGGTAATATCAGTTATGTGATCTGTACCATTATCGGTGGTGTTATGGCACTTGGGAATATCGGAGGTTTGACATTAGGAACTCTTGCCAGTTTCCTAAGCTTTAATAAGAGCTTTAATATGCCTATTAATCAGGTCAGTATGCAGTTAAATGCGATTGTTATGGCGATGGCAGGTGCAGACAGAGTATTCCGGCTTTTAGATGAGGAACCGGAAGTGGATGATGGTTATGTAAAACTGGTGACCGCAGAGGAAAAGAACGGAGAGCTTACGGAGAGTACAAAGAAATATACCGGGAAATGGGCATGGAAGCATGAACATCAGGCTGACGGAACGGTGGATTATAAACCACTTCAGGGAGATCTGGTATTGGACGGTGTGGATTTTGGGTATACGGATGAAAAAATGGTGCTTCATGATATCAAGCTTTATGCAAAGCCGGGACAGAAGATTGCCTTTGTAGGCTCTACCGGTGCAGGAAAGACAACGATTACCAATCTGATCAACCGTTTTTATGATATCCAGGACGGTAAGATACGTTATGATGGCATTAATATCAATAAGATAAAGAAAGCGGATTTAAGACATTCACTGGGAATCGTGCTTCAGGATACCCATTTATTTACCAATACGGTTATGGAAAATATCCGGTACGGGAACTTAGATGCAACGGACGAAGAGGTGATTGCAGCCGCAAAGCTTGCCAATGCCCATAATTTTATCAAACATCTTCCACAGGGATATGATACGGTATTAACGGGAGACGGAGCAAATCTAAGTCAGGGGCAGCGGCAGCTTCTTGCGATTGCAAGAGCGGCAGTAGCCAATCCACCGGCATTGATTTTGGATGAAGCGACTTCTTCTATCGATACCCGTACGGAACGTCTTGTTCAGGACGGAATGGATAAACTGATGGAGGGACGCACCACATTTGTGATTGCTCACAGATTGTCGACCGTAAAAAACAGTGACTGTATCGTAGTTTTAGAGCATGGAAAAATTATTGAAAAGGGAACCCATGATGAACTGATTGAACAGAAGGGAAAATATTACCAGTTATATACGGGAAAAACTGCATGATGTGTATTACTTTTAAAGATTGATGACCTGCGTGAGCATCAGCGAGCTTCTTAAAAAGACTGTCACACGAAACAATAGTCTTAATGTTTCGTGTGACAGTTTTTTTAATCTATAAAAAATTTTACACGCAAAACTTTTTATTCATTTATATCTTGACAGCAAACTGATTATAGTGTATATATAACATATAAACAGTTGAAAGAGATAGCGAGGTGAAAAAATGAAGATATTACAAAATTCCGGTGTTCCGATTTATCAACAGATAGCAGCACAGTTTACGGAGGACATTTTGTCAGGGAAAATGAAACAGGGGGAATATCTTCCTTCAATCAGAGGATTAGCAAAGGAACTGAGAATCAGTGTGATAACAACAATGAAGGCCTATGAAGAATTGGAAAAACAAGGTCTGGTTACGGCTGTTCAGGGCAAAGGGTATTATGTGAATGCTCAAGACAGTGAAATGCTGAAGGAACAGCATATGCGTAAAATGGAGGAACATTTATTAAATGCAATTTCTGCCGCAAAGATTGCAGGAATTTCAAACGATGAAGTGATTGGAATTTTAAAGATGTTGATGGATTCAGGTGAATAGGAAAGGGAGGATGGAAAGATGAATATACAATCAGTAATTGCGATGCATAATTTGACAAAAGAATTTAAGGGATTTGCACTTAATATTCCTGCATTAGAAATACCGAAGGGATTTGCTACTGCATTAATCGGAGAAAATGGAGCAGGGAAAAGTACTTTAATCAATATTCTTGCAGGAATCCGGCTGGATTATAAAGGGGAGATTGATTACTTTAACGGGGAAAAAGAGGATAAGGTAATCCGGGAAAATATTGGTTACACAGGACCGGGAAATTATTTTATGCCACATTGGACGATCGAACAGGTAGGTGAGGTAAGTGAATTATTGTTTGACCAGTTTCACCGGGAGCGATATGAAAGGCTTTGTAAGGATTTAGGCGTGAAAAGCCCTGATACAAATAAAAAAAAGGAAAAGACCATTGCAAAATTGTCGGATGGTATGCGGATGAAAACGATGCTTGCTGCAGTGTTTGCAAGAGATACGAAAATGCTTCTTTTAGATGAACCTGCATCACCTCTGGACCCGTTAATGAGAGATAAACTTTGTGCGATGATCCGTGGATATTTAGAGGAGGGGAATGAAGAAAAAACTGTACTTTTTTCAACCCATAATATTTCAGATATGGAGAATGTAACGGATTATGCGATTATTATGGAAAAGGGGAAAATTGTAGAACAGGGCTTTGTGGAGGATTTAAAAGAAAAATATATTTTAATAAAAGGTGAGAAAACGGATGAAAACAGGGCAGAAGGCATTCTTTTGGGATTTGAAAAAAATGCTTATGGATATGAAGGACTTTGCCTGGCTGAGGATTTGGATAAACTGGCGGGACTGGATATTGTAACGGAGACGCCGACTTTATCACAGATCAGTGTTGCGGTTATGAAAAAATATACCAGCCTGCAGGTAGGAGGTTGATCGTTATGAGACAGTATATTAGGAGTTATCATGCGTTTTGGCCGGTAAAAACATGGATGAAGCTATGTGTTTATCTGCTCTATCCCCTTGTAATTATAATGGGGCTTTATTTCTTAAGCCATAAATTAGGATATTACCCAGTGATATGTATGGGATTTGCCTGTGGTTTTTTAGTAGCAGTAGAGATTATCCTGGACTATTTTGTCTTTGGTGGAATTGCGTCAAGAGAGACCAACCGGTTAGAGTATCTGAAAACGTCAGTGAGGGGAATGCATTTGTTGAAAAGCAGCTTGATAACCGATGCGGCAAGAAGATTTTTAAGCATTGCAATCATCATAATCGGCAGTTACTTAGCTATCGCATGCAGGCAGCCGATGGAATACCGATATACGCTGCTGCAATTGCTTGTATGCATTTTCTCCACCTATCTGCTGACGGAAGCAGGGCTTTTACTTACCCGTTTTTTTATAAACTGGTGGGTTAATATAGCAGTCATTTATATTTTAAACAATGCAGCAGTTACAGTTGGCATTTTTGCCTCTACGTGGAACATACCGATTTGGGCACCGATCCTTTTGATATTATTGGGAATGGGCATAACTTTAACAGGCAGAAGGCTGATTTTAAAAAGAATGGAGGAAAGCTATTATGACAGGTGAATTGAAAAGAGGAATAAAATTAATAAAGTATGGGTTCAATTTGAAATCTTCTATACTGATAGCGGTACTTTTCTTTATAATGGGGATCGTTATTAGTATTATGGATTCCAAAGTGTCTTTGCTTGGTGGAACGTATATTATGTTAGGCCCTCTGATGTCAGTACAGATCGTATCGATGCTGACGTGTGCAAATAGTGTGGCGGCATCGTCCTATAAGCGGGTTTTAGAAATATGGATTCCCAATCTGGCAGGATTTTTAAGTATTACTTTCGGCTATAGTTTTATCATTGTGATAACAGCATTAAAAATACGCAAGACACCTTTGCTGGAGACAGATAATCTGCGTAACCTTGTTTGTATAGGAGCGTTGGCATGTGTTCTCGGAATATATATGTCTACAGCCTATAAGAGTTTTTTTATGAGCATATTTTTATTTACCGTTGCATATATGTTTGTTTATTTTTCTACAGATATATTATTAGAGGTTACAAAAATTCACTTGACAATCTTATCGGCGGCTCTAATCGGTTTTTGTTTTATTTTATTAGGATCGGTTCTGTCTTTTATGTTCAGCAAAGCATTTTATAAGAAACCGATATCCAAATATGCGGTAGGCGGGGCATTTAGAAAGTATATGTAAAAGTTAAAATACAGGTGTGATGTATTGATTTTTAGGAGGAGCATTATGGATAAAATAAAAAAGACAATTAAAATTTTTTCTGCCTTGGTATTTGGCTTGTCGGTTATTCTTGGTATTTTTATGGGAATGGCATATGCGAAAGGGATGGATACAGGTATTTTTCCGTTGACATGGATGTATTTACCTGCGTTCGGAGTTATGGCAGGAAAGCTCCTGACATATAGGAATCATGACAATTCTGTCCCTAAAATTTTTTATTACACGTTTTCCGGGTTTGCTGTAATAATGATTATATTATGTATGGTAAGTGTGATCACTCCACAGTTAAACTTAGCAGTCTTTATTAATGTGTTAGTGATGATCTCCTGTCCGATTTGTTTTATAGAAATCCTGTGTATGAAAAAAGAAAAAAGAGAACAATGCGGCTTGTCTTTTTTTCATAATTGGAGACGCAGTGTATCGGGAATTGTACTATTTGCAGGGTTATATTTAGCGACAGGTTTACTGGGTCTTCTATTTGAGAAGGTGCTCCTTGGAAAGGCAGAAGGATATGGTATCAATCAGGACGCTTTTCTATATGCTGTAATAACGGTTCTCAGCTTTCCCCTTAGTTTTACAGCCTTTTTTGGGGAAGAATATGGATGGAGATATTTTTTGCAGCCCGTTATGCAAAAGAAGTTCGGGGTAAAATGCGGTGTGATATTACTTGGATTATTATGGGGAATATGGCACCTGCCCATTAATTTGTTCTATTATAGTCCCGAAACTAGTTTACAAAGTATTCTCGTGCAGCTTGCCGGTTGTGTTGGAATGGGTATTTTCTTTGGCTGGGTATATATGCGGACACATAATATTTGGGCTGTTACGATAATGCATTTTCTCAATAATAATATGGGGGCTGTACTGTTTGCGGCTTCACCGTCCGGTGTTGCATGGAACTGGCAGACTACCTTGATTAGCATTAGCACTTACCTGATTGTGTACCTGCCGTTTCTTTTGACAAAGGAGTATCGGGTACCCCATATGAGAAATGAATACGCAAGACATCTTTGCTAGAGACAGATGGTCTGAGCACTCTTGTTTGTATAGAAATGTTAGTATGTGTTCTTGAAAAATATATATCTATAGCCTATAAAAGTTTTTTGTGAGTATATTTTTGTTTGTTTTTATGCAGATATATTAAAGATCACGAAAATCCATTTGAAGATCCTACGGGCGGCTTTTTAAAGTGGCCGCACGCGTTTTTTCTTTAATGTTATTGTGTATGATAAAAAAATTTACTGCTGGGATTGTGAAATATTTTCAATATTATTTTTCCATGGACCATTATGATAAAATATTAAAGAAAGGATCATGGCAATTGTCCAGCCGATTGGCCAGGCACACCATATTCCGATATAACCTATTTGTTTTGAAAGGATCTCTGCCAGAACCACTCTTAAAATCAAATCTGTAAAGGTTGCAATCATAAAGTTTTTCATCAATTTTGCACCACGCAGGATACCGTCAGCAACCAGCTTAACAGATACGACAAAATAGAATGGTGCTACGATGTACAGAAAGTGTACACCGGATGAAAGTGCCAGCTTGGAAGGAACGCTGATAAAAAATGTTATTAGCAATTTTGATGCTATCAGATAGAGCAGGACAATTGGTATGCAAAGCAGCCACACCATTTTTACACCGGCCTTGAATCCGCTTTTTACCCTTGACAAAATACCGGCACCTATATTTTGTGCCGTATAATTTGATATTCCATTTCCTAATGTGGTAAAGGAAGTGATTACCAGGTTATTGAGTTTTATGGCTGCTGAATATCCGGCAGTAACTCCAACGCCACAGTCATTAATAACACTTTGAATAATAATATTTCCAATTGAAATAAAACTTTGCTGTAAAATACTTGGGATTGCAATTACTGTAATCTGTTTCAATATTTTACCGGAATATATCCGGGCCTTCTTGTCAGTATGAATGCCTGTCAGTCTTTTTAAAACTACTGCAATTGCTAATATACAACTGATGCTCTGGCATAAAAAGGTTGCCCAGGCAACTCCGGCAACACCCATATGAAATCCTGCTACAAACAAAATATCTACCAGAATATTTGAAGTGGAGGAAATTGCTAAAAAAACAAAGGGAGTTGTGGAATCACCAAGTGCTGAGAAAATTCCTGTTGCAATATTATAAAAAAATAAAAACGGAAGCCCCGCAATATAAATATCCAGATATAATTTGGAATCGGACAATATTTCTTTTGGAGTATGTATCAGATTAAGGAGTCCGTTACAGAATATAATACCAAGCAGCATTAGAATTGCACATAAAATGGCACTGGAAATCATGGTTGTATATACCGCTGTTTTCATATCTTCGTATTCCTTTGCTCCAAATAATTGGGAAACAATTACAGAGCATCCAATATTACATCCAAATGCAAATGCAATAAAAATCAATGTTATTTCATAACTGTTGCCAACTGCTGCAAGGGCATTTTCCCCTATAAATCTACCGGCTACCCAACTGTCTGCAATATTATATAGCTGTTGAAAAATAATGCTTCCAAATAGCGGCAGACAGAATTTCCATAATACGGTTTCCGGTTTTCCTATGGTTAAGTCTCGATTCATTTTACCACTTCTCCTTAAATATTGATTTCCGCAGGCAATCAGCCATGCGTGCATGCCTGCACGCATATCTGACGACTGCCGGAGGTTGTTGACTTTTAATTCCTTAAATATTATACTCTGATTATTGGAATGTGAAAAATATATATATGATATTGTAAGTATATTAATTTGATATGTCTAAACAGGTAAGAATAAAAAAACAGGGGGGGAGGGGTACTGGATGAATATAAATTATGAATATTATCGAATCTTTTACTATGTAGCAAAGTATAAAAATATAACCCAGGCAGCTAAAGTGCTGCATAGTAATCAGCCCAACATATCACGTACCATTAGACTTCTTGAAAGTGAAATTGGATGCAGTCTGCTTATCCGTTCTAATCGCGGAATATCTTTGACACCAGAGGGCAAGAGACTTTACTCCTATGTTAAAATTGCTGTAGAACAGTTACAGTCGGCAGAAACTGAGATTGCAGAATCGATCAGTATGCAGAACGGATGTGTAACAATAGGTGCAAGCGAAACAGCACTTCGTATGCTGCTTCTGCCGGTATTGCACCTTTTTAAGAAAAATTATCCCCAGATCCGTGTCCGTATTTTAAATAATCTTACGTTGCAGGCTGTTGAATCGGTCAAAGGGGGAGAGGCTGACTTTGCAGTAATTGTAACTCCGCCAAGAATTGAAAAACCCCTTGTTTCCTATCCAATCATGCGATTTAGGGATGTTTTAATCGGAGGTCCTTCCTATGCTGTTTTCAAAGAAAATGTTTTAACATTAAAAGAGATTGCAGCTTATCCGCTTATATGTCTTGGAGAAGATACAATGACCTATCAATTCTATGAAAATTTTTATCACGGTCATGGTCTTATGCTGCAACCGGAACTACAGGCTGCAACAACGGATCAGATTCTTCCTATGATAGAAAATGATTTGGGTATTGGTTATATACCAGAGGTCTTTGCAAAAGATGCCATTGAAAAGGGAGAGGTATATCGGCTTGCGTTGAAAGAAGAAATTCCACCCAGGCAGATATGCTTTGTTGAAAATGAAAGATATCCTTTGAATATTGCTGCAAATGAATTGAAATCTCTGCTTATGCAACGTACTGCTATAGGATAGTCTGTTGCAGAATTTCATGGATACGCTAAAAGGAATGCGGTCAATGGCGGACTGTTTTGACGAGAGGTATGGAGACAGAATGCCCTAAAGCTGAATTTATGGAAAAAGGGTTTCAGGCTGCTTCTTTACGCAATATTGTAAAAACTGCAGGCGTGACCACCGGGGCTGCAGTAGCATGAAAACAGGAGAACATCTGGTATATTGGGAGAAAGGGAAAAACTGCAAAAGTAGATATCCTTACAAAAGAATGCAGGATCAGTTATGAAGAAGAATGCTTATGCTGATTAGTTAAAAAAGCTATCGCTAATCTGAATCTGATGCTCGTATTTTAGGATTGCATCTGTGCGTTGATGCAGTTCACCAGCCGTGTGAATATAGTCATTATGCTCGTGAAGCTTTAACTGTATACTGGCTGGCAGCGAAAGGAAATATTTCCGGGAAGTACTGCTTTTTTGAATCAGTTGATTCAGATTCTCATATCTCAATGCGATCACCTCAATGATAGTGTTTGAAATAATATAAAAAATATTCAGGGCGTGCCGGAAGTTACTGTTCACCCGCAAGCCGGACGCTTGGCATATGTGCTGTATGTTGATGTCTGAACAGTAACTGCTGGAAACGATAGAAGGGGAGAATTTGACAAAATTCTTGACAAAAGCAAAGGAAAGGTGATATTTTATAATTAAAAAGTTTGTTATAGCTAATTGGAGGTTGTATAATGAAACAACATAAGTTCTGGGCATGGGCAGCGATTGTCTGTTTTTTTATGACAATGTATACGGGTTATAAGCATAAGTAAGTAATGGAGGTATACTAAAAACAAGTTAGCGGCTACTAACACAAGAGAGCCGCTTTTATTAAGAGTATAAGTTAGTGAACACTAACTATAGAGAAACAATACTTTGTGCTGTGTTTGCCGGACTTTTATACAAGGGATATTATGAAGTTTCAACCGCATATTGACAGGGAGCGAAAGGGAATACCTTCGGGAGCAGTTGCTTCAATAAAAACTATATTTTCGGAAAGGAAGAATGGAGTCATGAAAGATAATAAATGCTTTTGGGATAGATGACAATGCAAAATTTTATGATGATAAGGCGGTGGAAATCGTGTCCCGGATGGATTACGATTTTTCGCTGGCGGAGAAAGACACCATGATGTCCGATGGCGTTATAGCAAGGACCATACTCCTTGATCGTATGGTGGGAGATTTTATCAGGGAAAATCCCAAAGGGACAGTAGTAAATATTGCTTGCGGACTGGATACAAGGGTATACCGCATGAAAATGCCGTCTTCGATCCGGTGGTACAATCTCGATTTGCCGGAAACCATAGAAGTGCGTCGTCGGTTCCTTACAGAGGACGGACGGATTTCCATGATTGCAAAATCAGCAATGGATGAAAGCTAGACGGCAAAGATTGAGGAGCCGGAAGGCAGGATGCTCGTCATTTTGGAAGGCTTGTCATGTACCTTTCACAGGAAGATGTGGAACAAATCCTTTCCATTATCAGTGGTCGGTTCAGACAGGCTGAGGTTATTATGGAAACCATGAATCCGTGGGTTGTAAAAAACATGAGGGAAAAATCCATTGAAGCGACAAAGGCAAGGTTTACATGGGGCATACGGTCGGGAAAGGAACTGGAGGGAATTTCACCGGAATACACAAGGATCCGTGATGTGAGTCTTGTGGAAGGGATGAAAGTCATCATTCCTGCGTATCATCTGTTGGGACGGATACCTGCGGTGAAAAATATTTCCAATAAACTGACGGTGTTGAGAAAGGGATAAAATGATGAATATTACAGTGATCGTCATTGAAACAATCATTTTGACTGTACTATTTACAGCGGCTGTGCTGTTTAACAGCAAAAATCCGGTGGATACCGTCTATGATATGCCGCAGCCGATTATTGACCGCTGTCTGGAACTTGGACTGATTGATGAGACGAAGAAGGCGGAAAGTAGGGAAACAAGACTTAAAAAGCTGGTCGCAGCACTAATCATAGCACTGGTCCTTGCACTGATTCTGTATTTCGTGAACGGGACGGAAAATTTCCTTCAGGGGTTCCTGGCTTCTTATATTATCTGGCTTGTGATCGATTGGTATGATTGTTTTGTGATTGACTGGGGATGGGTGTGTCACAGCAGGAAGATCATTATTCCGGGAACGGAAGACCTGATGGATTCTTATAAAGATTACAAATTTCATGCCATCGGAAGTCTGAAGGGTATGGCACTGGGGCTTCCGGTATGTGCTTTAGTTGGTTTGATGGTGCAGATCATCAACTGGATCATCTAATGAAAAGGAGAAAACGCAAATTTTTCTTTTCCCGGGAACGTGCTGCCACTGGAGGGCAAACTTTGGGGAAGTAATTCCGCTTCTGGAAGGCAGTTTTTATGTGGTCTGTGTATCCTATGACGGATTTGACGAGACGGAGGATATGGTATTTCCCAATATGATTACGGAAACAAAAAAGATTGAGAAATACATACAGAAAAAATTTGGAGGGCATATCTGTGCTGCTTACGGATGTTCCCTCGGCGGCTCTTTTGTAGGGCTTTTGGTACAGCACAGGAAAATCCATATTGACCACGGGATTTTGGGAAGCTCCGACCTTGACCAGAGCAGTTCTTTGATGGCACGATTGAAAACAGCAGTTGTTGCACCTATGCTTGTGGGACTGTTACGGAAGGACAGCATTCCACGTTTTGTGAAAAAGTGGCTTGCAAGGCAGCCGGAAGAAGAACGGAACTATTACCAGAAAATGATGGAGATGTTCAGGATGGGAACTGCCCGCATGGCATTTGTGAAAAAGCAGAGCATTTGCAACCAGTTTTATTCCGATCTGGTCACACCGCTGGAAGATAATATTTCCGTTTCCAGTACAGTGGTTCACTGTTTGTATGCCGTAAAAATGGGCGGAAAGTATGAGGGGCGTTACAGGAAGCATTTTCGGGCACCGGATATTCGCAGGTACAATCTGTGCAAGGAATTTTGGTTCTGCTGCTTTGCAGTGTTTTTTGATTTTGTCCATATTGAATCTTATTGATCGCTTCCTGATTGATGAGTGGTGGGTCGGGCATACAAAATCATGGACGATATCCGGTACGGAGGATCTGAAGCCTTATATCAATAATCGTGACAGGATAACAAAATGGCTCATAGGAACAATGGGATTTGCCCTGATGTCCCTTATGGTCGCAGGGGTTATGTCGGCTGTTTTACTGTTAAAATAAAATTTGTTTTGTTTGTATTGGTATTGAATGATTTGAATTAAATATTGTATAATGTCCATTTGACGAATGCCGCGAGGGTCAAATACCCTGCAGCTTTGCTGTGTTGGAAGTTTGATGCCCCGTAGCTTGCTGCGGGGTTATTGACTTGAAAACTCCCGATAGGATACCCCTTGATATGTCTGAAAATGCGGTGGGATATCTCACCGATGAAAAGAAAATGAAATCTGTCAGCACATACGGTGTGTCCATGGGTTCCCTGTTTGCGGCACTGATTGCAGAATATATTGGCAGTATCGACAATGTAATCATGGTTTCACCTTCCCATGTACCTTTTGGCGGGACGATTGGGAAGAAGTATCTGTCGGGGCATTCCATGGTGACATGGCACGGCAGTCTTAAGAAAATCATAAGAAAAGAAATATTGCAATATTCCCTATTCCGTTTATAATAGATAATTGACTGATAACGTTTTGAAAGGTAGGTTAATTTAACCTTAAAATGTTATCAGTCATATTTTAATGTAGTGAAATGGATAAAGTAGTGATGAAAAAGATAAAAAAACATAAAATTGAATTGCTGTTATTATTGTTAGTAGGAGTGATATGCAGTATTTTTCTCCTCTATTATGGAACGTTTGGAACGGATGTGGATTGGCTGAATCAGCATAGTGTATTTCCGGATTATTTTAGAAGGCGCTTTTATCAGACGGGTCAGTTTTTTCCAAGTCTGGCATTACAGTTAGGTGGCGGAGAGAATATTTACCGTAATTCATATTACGGTCTTTACAGCCCGGTTTATCTGCTTTCTTATTTTCTTCCGTTTGTAAAGATGTCGGATTATGTGATCGGGGTCAGTATGCTGAACATTGCAGTTTCCGTTATTTTGATGTACCGTTGGTTGATGTCCGTTGATTTGGGACACAAACTTTCCACCTGGGGAGCCTGTGTGTATTTATTTGCGGCACCGATTCTTTATCACTCATATGTGCATTGTATGTTTGTAAGTTATATGCCGTTTTTGATTCTGGGTTTGTTTGGTGTAAAACGGCATTTAGAACAGAACAAGTCCGGATTATTGATCGTCAGTACATTTCTTATGATTATGACAAGCTTTTATTTTAGTATTGGAGGGATGCTGTCGCTTTGTCTTTATGCAGTGTATTATTATGTGGGAATGCAGGAAGATTACATTGACTGGAAAGCATTGCTGATGGCAGGGATACGGTTTGTGGGCTGTCTTTTGACTGCGGTTCTTATGAGCGGTGTTTTGCTGTTTCCCACTGTCTTTGCACTGCAGGGACGAGGCGACGCGGCGGAAACAGCATGGTCTTTGTCACGGCTTTTTGTGCCAAATATTTCTTTAAAACGGTTTGTGTATAATCCCAATGGATTAGGTCTTAGCAGTCTGTTTTTTGTGGCACTTTTTTCCGGTATCTTTTCAAAAAAAATAAAAAATAGAGTTTTAAATATCGGGTTAGGAATGATTTTATTTGTACCTTTATTCGGTTATTTGTTAAACGGTGGTTTGTATGAAAAAAATAAGGTTTTTATTCCATTTATTCCGATTGTCATTTATGCAATGCTGGTTTATCTAAGAAATGAAGTGCGCCTGTCGGAGCATCATATAACCGAGATAATTCCGTATATTGCTGGAGTAGCATTGGTTACTTATGTGATATTAAAAAAATATAAACCCGAAGAAATATTAGAAGCAAATGAACGGTATATTTTATTAGAAAGTGTGGCACTTTTAGCAGGATTTCTGGTTTATTATTTTGTACGAAAACCTTGGATTTTAGTGGTGCCTACACTACTGTTTATGATGACATTTTCCGTTATTTTTCATTTATCCAATGGTTTGATTACGGAAGGGGATTTTGTGGAAGAGGTGACAGACAGTAGTTTAAGTGCTATAATGGAACAGATTACAGATTTAGATGGAGACTGGTATCGCACCGAGCAGCTTGGAAACGGAAAGGAAAATGCTGCAAATCTAAACCGGATTCATGGGGATAGGCAGTTTATTACGTCTAATTATACATCTGCTTATGATAAAAGCTATCTGGATTTTAGGACGAAAATATTTGATCTGGAGATGCCGTTTCGGAATGCAGTAATGGAATCGGCTTCCAGAAACCCTATTTTTCAAAGTATGATGGGGATACGTTATGTAATCAGCAAAGACGAGATTACCGGTTGGGAAAAGGTAAATTCCGGAGAGGAATATGGTGTATATAAGAATCCTTATGCAGCCCCTATGATCTATGGAACAAATCAGTATTTGGATGAAGCACGATATGACACATTGGCCTTTCCGCTGAATCAGATTGCATTTTTAAATTATGTGGTAACAGATGATATGCCGGAACATATGGGGCAAAACGGAGAGATGTCGGAGCTGGTTTGGGAGGAGAAATTAACCAAAGAATCCGTTGTGATTAAAAAGGAGACAATGGGTGCAGCAGACTTGAAAAAGATAACAGGGGGCTATGAGATTGATACGGAAGAAGACAGGACGATCAGAATACCACTTAAAGAAAAAGCACCAGAGGATACCGTTTATTTTTTAAGATTTTTTGTGAAAAATATAAACTCCAGAGAGGATATGAAAATTACACTGGAACGGTCCGCAAATAAGGTATCAGATATCCGTCATGTCTACTATAATAAGAATACAGTATTTACCTATGCGGTGTTTGTAAAAGAAGGAGAAACGGCAGTTTCGTTAACTCTGGGAAAGGGACATTATCAGATTTTAAGTTTTTCTGCTTATTCTGCCAGAATGAAGGAACTGATAAATAAAGACTTGTATCAGGATGTGTTTCATGTGGATTGGGAAAGAACAAAGGGGGACTTTATTAACGGTTTCATCAGTGCCCGGCAGGATGAGAAAGTAATCACATCTATCCCTTATGATGAAGGGTTTGAAGTGCTGGTAGATGGAAGACCAGTAAAGACGCAGACGGTGAATAAAACTTTTTTGGGATTTGATATTACCGAAGGAGATCATCAGATTACGATACATTATCAGGCCAAAGGACTGGGAATCGGAATGTTTATGAGTTCGATAGGGATTATAATTTTTATATTTCTATGTTTGCAGAAAAGGAGGATATGTGTAAAAAACAGGGTATAATTTTTTGAAGCTTTTTGACACTTACTTATTATATATAGAATACACATTTATATAATAAGATAAAGAGATTTATAAAATATGCAGATACTGCAGGCAATAGGTATTGCCTTAGAAAGACAACAGCATAATTAAGGAGGGAAAGAGTACATAAAGATGCTTAAGAACACATTTAATTACAGTGGACGTACCAGACGAAGGGAATACTGGGTGCCGGCGGCTATTAACACCGGAATTCAGCTATTTTTATATGGTCTGATGTTTTTGGGTGCAACATTAGCAGGAGATTGTTTGTTTTACAAAGGAGCAAGTAATGTAGGATTTACAACGACCGGTTCTACGGTTGCAACTGTTTTGTGTGTTCCGTATGTATTATTTTCGATTTATGCGTTTATTACCCAGTTGTCTTTGACTGTGCGGCGGTTTCACGATATTGGAAAGCCGGGCTGGCTTGTTGCAGTCTGTATCATTGGAAGTTGCTGCTGTGGTATCGGTGCAATTGTTTAGATCGTATTTTGCTGTTTTGACAGCAAGGAGGATAATCAATGGGGAGAAAATCCTAAGAACCATAACGAATATGAATCATTGTCTTCCATTATTGCAGCAGTAAGTATTTATATTGTAATGCTTATTTTTGTTGTTGTTGCGGGAGCAATCTTTGTGACTACAGCGTGGAAGCATCTTCCGACAATTGGCAGGCAGGTGATTTTGTTTGCTGCCTATGTAATAAATATGGTGTTTGTGGTTTGGACGATGCGAAAAGAAATGGCATATCTGCTGATTCCTTTTGGAATGCTGGTACCGTTTGCACAGTTGGTTTCCTATGGCGAGTATCATATTTTCTTTGGATCGAAGAGATTGGTGGAACGGTAAAATCCGTATCTTCAAAGGGAGATACGGAAGCTGGTTGCCAGGGGTGCGACAATAAAGAAATTGCAGCGACCTTGTTTCTGGCAGAAGGTACAGTAAAAAACCAAATATCCCGGTTACTGGAAAAACTCTCTTTAAAAGACCGAACCCAGCTTGCGGTTTATGCGGTAAAAAGGGGACTGGATGAATAATCAGTCCTATTCCTTTCCGTTCCAACAGTAAGTACAAAGGTTCTCCTCTGGTATTCCTACCGCTGCTAGCATATCGTCCAAACGGTTATATCGCAGAGTTGTAAAATTAAGCTCTTTTCGAATCTCTTCCACCATCTGGTCATATTTCGGGGATTCCGGATCCGTATATTCTTGCAGAACCTCATCCGATATCGTCTCTGTACCCTCTAATTTTGCGATTACCCGCCGTGTAATCAAATCCATTTCCGAGGAGGAACGGGAGAAATTCAAATATTTACACCCGTATACCAAAGGCGGACAGGCAGGACGGATATGTACTTCTTTGGCACCGCTTTTATATAAAAATTCGGTAGTTTCCCTAAGCTGGGTGCCCCGTACAATGGAGTCGTCAATCAACAAAAGGCTTTTGTCTTTAATTAAATCGTGTACAGCGATCAGTTTCATTTTTGCAATCAGATTACGTTTGCTTTGTATGGTTGGCATAAAGGAACGGGGCCAGGTTGGTGTATATTTAATAAAAGGACGTGAAAATGGAATTCCAGATGCATTGGAATAACCAATGGCATGGGCTGTTCCGGAGTCCGGTACACCGGCAACGATATCTGGTTTTACGTTATCCCGTTTGGCAAGGCTGGCTCCGCAATTGTAACGCATCTGCTCCACACTGATGCCTTCATAGGAACTGGATGGATAGCCGTAATAAACCCATAAAAAGGTACAGATTTTCATTTCCTTACCCGGTGCAAGAAGTGTTTTTACACCGTCAGGGGTTACAATATCGATTTCCCCCGGACCTAATTCTTTATAGTCCTGATATCCAAGATTCCGATATGCAAAGTCTTCAAAGGAAATACAGTAAGCATCTTCTTTTTTTCCGATCACAATCGGTGTTCTGCCGTATTGATCTCTTGCCGCATAGATGCCTTTTGGAGTTAAAACCATTAAGGTCAGAGAACCTTCCACAAGTTCTAAAGCGTAGTGGATGCCTTCAATAATATTGTCTTTTTGATTGATAATGGCGGCCACTAACTCTGTAGGGTTAATATCTCCTCCACTCATTTCAAGAAAGTGGGAATTGCCGTTGGAAAATATGGTATCTACGATTTCTTTTGTATTATTGATCTTACTTACTGTTGTAATGGCATAAGTCCCGTGATGGGAACGTACGATCAAAGGCTGCGGTTCATAATCCGAAATACAGCCAATCCCGAAATACCCGTTCATTTTCTGTACATCCTTGTCAAATTTTGTACGAAAAGGTGCATTTTCAATATTGTGAATGGAACGGTCAAAGCCATTTTTGCCATATACAGCAAGTCCGCCTCTTCTTGTTCCTAGATGGGAATGATAATCAGTTCCGAAAAATAAATCAAACATGCAGTCATCCTTTGCTGCAACTCCAAAAAATCCGCCCATAAGAGTCTCCTTATTTTAAATGTGTATTATGTTGCATGCAGCAATCTTATAACCTTTTACTTTGGTTATATATGCTAGCACATTATATTCTATCAAGCAATACACAAACTGGCAAGGCTGAACTTTTAATAATATTAAAAAAGATAGTGAAAAGGCGGTTGACATATTTTCACAACTACAGTAGAATGTTAGCAACATATAAGGGAGTAGTCGGCACAAAACAAATAATGTGTGGCAAGCCAACATACTGATTTGTTAAAATCTGGTTTGTCTTAATTGATGAGACTTATGTGTAGCCTAATGCTATACATGCGTCTTTTTTTATGTATGTAAGCGGGTATTTGGGAATGCAAATTTTATTGCTAAGGAGTAAAAGTATGGATTTTGTTACGTTGATTGTTCTGGCGGTTGGTTTATCCATGGATGCATTTGCAGTGTCAGTCTGTAAAGGGCTTGCCATGCCTAAAATTACCTTTGGGAAAAGTCTGATTGCAGGTTTGTGGTTTGGTGGATTTCAGGCATTGATGCCGTTTGTCGGTTATGTTCTTGGTGTGCAGTTTGAAGCTTTTATCAATGCAGTTGCACCGTGGATTGCGTTTGTCTTACTAGTTATAATCGGTGGAAACATGGTAAGGGAATCCCTGTCAAAAAAAGAAGAAGCCGTGACAGATGCTTTAAAAATGAAAGAAATGCTTATTCTGGCGGTGGCAACCAGTGTTGATGCACTGGCAATTGGGATTACATTTGCCTGTGTGCCAGTAGCTATTGCAACAACACTGGGTGAATTTTTAAATACGATACTCGGCTGCCTGCTGATCGGAGTGACTACCTGCATTATTTCCATGGCAGGAATTAAGATCGGAAATGTTTTTGGTACAAAATATAAGAATAAGGCAGAATGCGGTGGCGGCATTATTCTTATATTGCTGGGTTTGAAAATCCTGTTAGAGCACTTCGGAATATTGTGAAATTTTTGGCTGGTTACCCCAGGGTTACTTTCCAATTGCCCACATATTGGAAATCTGGGTATTTAGCCGTTCATAATCCCATCCAATCTGACTGCGTGCTTTACTGTATGGATCATTTACATAGAAAAGTCCGTTTTCATAGCCCCGGATTAGGATAAAATGTCCGTTTCTGGTAAAATCACCGGGGCTCATGGAACAAATAATAACTTTGCCGTCAGATAATGCTGCAGTCATGTTTTCTTCGCTTAAAGCAAGCTCTTCGGATGTCAGACCAAGAATTCTTGCACCTTCATTCATTAATGCCCAGGAGGTGTCGTTGTTTTCTCCAATGTATCCTTTTTCCATACTGAAATCAGCTACTTTAACCGGATTCATGCTGCCGTCCTGTTTTATATAGGTGTATGCCATGGAAAGGCAGGTGGGACCGCACCCCGAAATAGCAATAATACTGTTTCCATAGTCAGCATATCCCCAGCGTTCATCGTACTGCAAAAACAGCGGTACTTCATCCTTAGTAACGTCTACTGTGAAATTTCCGTCAAATACGATATTAATTTTAGACGGATAATCTGTTACAAATTGTTTCATCTCGGAATTGATTGCAAGGTTTTGGAGAATCTTATCCGGATATACGGCAGCATTTTCATAAATGTTTTGAATATCACTGTCGTTTTCTCCCTGTAGTTTTAATGCGGATAATGCTGCATCACGGTCTTTTGGAAGCTCCTTTGCTATCATATTTTCCATAGTATCCAAAACGGCTGCTTCCGTGGTAGGTTCTTCTGTAGTGGAATCTGTCATTTGTTCTGTTGATTTTTCGGTGGGCGTATCCCTATGGAAATGTTTCCGGATTCCGGTGATCATTTTCACAATTCCGGTAATCAGCAATATAACAATCAAAAGAAGGACAGAACAACGGAAAATTGCCTGGCGCCGTCTCTTTTTGCGGCGCCGCTCTCTTGCGGCAAGTTTCCTTCTTCTGGCGGCCGCCCGCCTTCTTCTCAATTCTTCTTCGCTTAATTCTTCGTATTCGTACATCAGTTTCCCCTTGTGCTTTGTGAATAGACTATCCATATATTAGATGATATAAATGCCTAAAAGGATTCAAATTAAGTATAAAAAATTTTTCCTTTTATCTTCCTAAAATTAACTGGTATAATTATGATATAAAAAAATAATAATATGGGCAAGTGCTTTTATGTAGAAAAATTATTAAGATTAATAGAAAATTTTCTTACAAATTTATATCGGCATATAGGAATACGATTGAGAAAAAGAAAAAATTATGCTATACTTTTTTTATTCTGAAGAAAGAAGAGGTATACTTATGAATATTGATGAATTAATCGAATATGCAAGAGATAATAATTGTTCGGATATTCATATTACAAGTTTGGGAGAAGTTGCACTTAGACAGTACGGTAATCTGAAAAAATTAGATAATGAATTTACAAAAGAAGAATTAGACCAGATTATCTACGAGATGTTAGATGGTGAGCAGCGGGATATTTATATTGGTGGACAGGACTTAGATTTTTCTTATGAAACGAAAGGTTCGAAAATCCGCTGCCGTGCAAATACATATCATCAGCGTGGTACGAATGCTGCATGTCTGCGTATTATGGGAACTACCGTGCCTACTTTAGAAAGCCTTGATCTTCCGGAAGTAATCCGTTCTTTGGCGGAGCAGCCGAGGGGGCTGGTTTTAGTAACAGGACCTACTGGCAGTGGTAAAAGTACAACATTAGCAGCTATGATTGATTATATTAACCGCAATCGTGCGGAACATATATTAACCATCGAAGATCCGATTGAGTTTGTATACACCCCGGATAAATCAACGATTCATCAGCGTGAAATCGGGAGGGATGTTGGCAGTTTTGCAGATGCTTTGCGCTCTGCACTCCGTGAAGATCCCGACGTTATTCTTGTTGGTGAAATGCGTGATTTTGAGACAATTTCTTCCGCCATTACTGCTGCTGAAACCGGACATCTGGTTATGTCCACACTGCATACTACAGGTGCTTCGGACACGGTCAACCGTATTATTGATGTATTTCCACCCCATAGCCAGAATCAAATACGGACACAGTTGGCCAGTGTTTTAAGAGGTGTTGTAACTCAGAACCTAGTGCCGCTTGCCAGTGGAGAAGGAAGAGTTGCAGCGACAGAGATTATGATTGGGACCGATGCGATTGCGAATCTGATTCGTACGGATAAGGTGTATCAAATTGACTCTACGATGCAGACGGGTATGAAAGACGGTATGCATACACTAAATATGAACTTAAGGGAACTGATTCAGAAGGGAATGATTACTCAGGAAATGGCATTAAAGCGTTCGAATAATCCAAAGGGATTACTGTAAATACAATTTTATATTTTTTGTACTAAATAAATAAAAATGTCGCAAACTAATATGGTGTATACCGTAGCGGATGGATTTAGTCTGTGCAGGTCATGAAAGGAGCGAGTGTCATGAAAGACAAAATTTTTGGAGTCTTACAAAGAGTAGGAAGATCCTTTATGCTGCCAATTGCAATTTTGCCAGTAGCAGGTTTACTGCTGGGAATTGGCGGTTCTTTTACGAATGAGACAACGCTGGAGACATATGGACTTATGGGCATAATGGGACCGGGTACGGTTTTAAATGCCATCTTACAGGTTATGAATGCGGCAGGAAATATTGTATTTGAAAATCTGCCTATCATTTTTGCGATGGGTGTTGCAATTGGTATGGCAAAGAAGGAAAAAGAGGTGGCGGCTCTTGCGGCAGCCATTGCTTTCTTTATTATGCATGCTTCCATTGGTGCCATGATTGAGATCAATGGAGGAACAGAGGTATTATTAGAAGGAGCGGCAGCTTCTGTTTGTGGTATTACATCCCTGCAGATGGGTGTATTTGGCGGTATTATAGTAGGACTGGGTGTGGCAGCACTTCATAACCGATTTTATAAGATTGAGCTTCCCCAGGTATTATCTTTTTTTGGGGGAACTCGTTTTGTGCCGATTATCTCAGGTCTGGTTTTTGTTGTTGTTGGGATTTTAATGTATTTTATCTGGCCACCGATTCAATCAGGGATTTATGCGGTCGGAGACTTTGTGTTAAGATCGGGTTATGCAGGAACCTGGGTATATGGTTTTATGGAAAGATTATTAATTCCGTTTGGACTTCATCATGTATTCTATCTTCCGTTTTGGCAGACCGGTGTAGGTGGAACACTGGAAGTTGGCGGGCGGTTGATTGAAGGTGCACAGAATATTTTCTTTGCACAGCTTTCGGAACCGGGAATTGAACATTTTGCCGTATCGGCAACCAGATTTATGTCCGGCAAGTTTCCACTCATGATTTTTGGACTTCCGGGAGCGGCACTTGCCATGTACCGGACAGCAAAACCGGAAAAGCAGAAAGAGGTTGCAGGGCTTCTGATATCCGCAGCGCTTACCTCTATGCTTACCGGTATTACGGAACCTCTTGAGTTTACGTTTCTATTTGTGGCACCACTGTTATATGGAATCCATTGTATATTTGCCGGATTGGCATATATGCTGATGCATATATTAAATGTCGGGGTTGGTATGACCTTTTCTGGTGGATTGATTGATTTATTTTTGTTTGGTATTTTGCAGGGAAATGCAAAAACAGACTGGATATGGATTGTAGTGGTTGGTGTTGGTTATTTCATTGTATATTATTTTTTGTTTTCCATTCTGATAAAAAAAATGAATTTGAATACACCGGGACGTGATGATTCTACAGAAGTAAAGCTTTACACACGTGATGATGTTGAGGCAAAGAAAAACAGGACATCCGTGAAGACTGACCGGAATGATGGGGATGATATATCCGCAGGTATTCTTGCAGGTCTTGGTGGCAAGGGGAATATTTCGGATGTGGACTGTTGTGCAACAAGGCTTCGGTGTACAGTTTACAAGGCGGAGCTTGTCGATGATAAGATATTAAAATCTACTGGGGCAAGTGGAGTTGTCCACAAAGGAAACGGAGTTCAGATTATTTATGGTCCAAGGGTTACCGTTATCAAGTCGAACTTTGATGATTATATGGAGAAGGTTTCAAATGAAGAGGTTTATAACGGGAATACCGTTATTTCCGAAAGGGAAGAGTCAAAAGAGACAGCAGGAAAAAGAGTAAAAACCATTACGGTTTCCAGTCCGATTACCGGTATCGCCGCCGAACTTGGCACAGCTCCGGATGAAGCATTTGCCGACGGAATGATGGGAGATGGAGTGGTTGTGACGCCTACGGAGGCAGAGATTATTGCACCGGAGGATGGTGAAATCAGTTTTGTTATGGATACAAAGCATGCAATCGGTTTTCAGGCAGATAATGGGCTTGTAATGCTATTCCATATAGGAATTGATACGGTTCAATTAGGGGGAAAAGGGTTTGAGGTTTTTGTAGAAAATGAGCAGAAGGTGAAGAAGGGAGATAAGCTGATGTCGATTGATATTGAGTATTTAAAGGAACATGCACCTTCTATCTGTTCGCCGGTGGTTTGTACGGAATTAGAGGATAACCAGAAGGTTCGTCTTTTGACAGCCGGTAAGGTGAAAGCAGGAGAGCCGCTTTTTGCAGTGGATATCTATGAAGAGTAGACAGACTGAAATTTTATAATAAACACGAACCGGAGGCAAAGATGCCAGCTTGCCTTCGGTATTTATGTTTTAAGGAGGATAATAGTATGGGTTTGAATGATACACCATCCGGAAATCGTATTCATATCGGGTTTTTTGGAAGAAGAAATGCAGGTAAGTCCAGTCTGGTAAATGCAGTAACCGGACAGGAGCTTTCTGTTGTTTCGGAGCAAAAGGGAACAACAACGGATCCTGTTTACAAAGCAATGGAACTGCTGCCGTTAGGACCGGTTATGATAATAGATACACCGGGGATGGATGATGAAGGAAAACTTGGAGAATTAAGAGTTAAGAAGGCAAGACAGGTCTTAAATAAGACAGATATTGCAGTACTGGTAGTGGAGAAAACGGCAGGATTAACGAAGACGGATAAAGAAATGATACAATTATTCCAGAAGAAGGGAGTACCTTATATTATTGTATATAATAAGTCTGACTTGACGGAAGAAAAAAGCTCCTGCGGGGAACATGAAATTATGGTCAGTGCCCTGAAAAAAGAGGGGATTTATGAATTGAAGGAAAAAATAGCCCATTTTATTAAGACAGAGGATAATGGGTTTCAGATCGTAGGTGATCTGATCCATCCAATGGATATTATAGTGTTAGTAATTCCAATTGATTTGGCGGCTCCGAAAGGAAGACTGATACTGCCGCAGCAGCAGGTTATCCGGGATGTTTTAGAGACCGGTGCAGTTTCTGTTGTTGTAAAGGATACAGAATTTGCCAGTACACTTGCAAAATTCGGAGATAAACCTTATATGGTCATTACGGACAGTCAGGTATTTAAGCAGGTGGCGAGAGCTACGCCGGAGGATGTTTTTTTGACCTCATTTTCGATTCTAATGGCACGCCGGAAAGGATTTTTGGATGCTTCCATAAAGGGAATCCTGACATTAAAGGAAATACAGGATGGTGACAAAATATTAATTGCAGAGGGATGTACCCATCACAGACAGTGTGAGGATATCGGAACGGTAAAGCTTCCAGGATGGATTAAGAATTACACAGGGAAAAATCCGGAATTTGCGTTTTGCTCCGGAACTGAATTTCCGGAAGATTTGTCAGATTATAAACTGGTGATTCACTGTGGAGGCTGTATGTTAAATGAAAGGGAGATGCAGTATCGGATGAGATGTGCGGTGGATCAGGGAATTCCATTTACAAATTACGGAATTGCAATTGCCTTTATGAATGGAATTCTAAAACGGAGTCTTGAAATGTTTCCTGCGTATAAAGAAATAATAAAGTAAAGTGGGAAGCCGTACAATTACAGGCTTCCCATTGCTTTGTATAAAAGCTTCGGTGATTTTTATTCCCGCGAGCAATGAGTCAAGCGGACATGCCTGCATGCCCATTTGACAAATGCCGCGAGGGTCAAATACCCCGCAGCTCTGCTGCGTTGGAAGTTTGATGCCCCGTAGCTTGCTGCGGGGTTATTGACTCAGAAACGCTTATCTTTTTACGACTTTTTCTTTTGGAAAAAAGCATCAATATTCGTCTTAAGATCTTTAGCAGATAAATGTTTTAGCAAATATCCGGCAGGTTTTAACGATTTTACTTTCTTTACGCTTTCCATATCGCTTCTTGCGGTTAAAAAGATGACAGGAATATCTTCAAAGGCTTTTTCGGAACGGATCATTTCAAGCGTCTGTCTTCCATCGCAAATTGGCATTTCATAGTCTAAAAGAATCAAATCCGGCATATTTAATGTAATATTTTTGATGGCTGCAATTCCAGAATCTGCTAAGGTGATATTATAGTCTGCACTTAACAATTTTTTAATATGTTGTCTCATTGTCAAAGAATCATCTACTACAAGAATCTTTTTCTTCGTTTTTTCTTCGTCCTGTTTCTTTAGGTACATTTTGACTTCCTCGACAGCGTTTTCTGCTCCGATAGGAGTTCCAATATTTTTGTTGAGGAGATGTGGAGCAACAGAACAATAAGAAAAATATCCTGCCCCTGTGTCAAATAAAAGTCTGATATGTGGGCAATCCCTTTTAAATATTTTTTCAAATTGTTCAAAAGAAAGGAGATTTTCTGCCTTCAGTTTGAACTGTTCCTCTGTTGGGAAATGTTCCATAACCCGATCCGCAAATTGTCTAGCCGTATATCGAGTAGCATGAATCAGCATATTATCCAGTTTGTTTGTTTTGAGGCCTAAAATTTTCCCAATGGTATTCACTAGTAAAGTTTCTTCAAAAACTAAAATGACATCTTGCTGTTGCTTTAGATTGGGAGTTTCGTAAATTAAACGGTAGTATATACTATTTCCTAATTTTTCTCCGTTGTAAGCGTCGCTAACCAAATGCGATTCCAAGTGAAACATATCAAAAAGAAGCTGAATAATTACTTTCTTCATGGTTTCGAGCTCGTTGATCGAAAGAAGGTTCGGCATTATTTTTGTATTCCGTCCTACAATCGCTAAATCGTCCGTTAAGGTGTGTCCAATCAGCCATCCGGCACAGACACCTAAAAAATGCTCTACTGCATCTGCGGAATAGTCTGACCGTTCTAGCTCTGACTCTAATGCAGGAAGAGTGTTCTCGCAAAATCCCTTATGTAGATATTTGTGATATTCTAAAGCCTCGTAATGAATGGATTCCATATATTCTTCCTCTTCTGCGAAATGCTTAAGAGTATGTTCTTTAAAATATTTAACACCTTGTTGACATGCCCATTTACGGCCTGCATCGTCATCTTTAAATGAATAAAGTTTATTAATAACGTTAAAAAGTCGGTGGTGTTCTTTATCAATAATATCTACTCCGATATTGAACGTTTCCCTCCATACGAATTGGGTGTCCATTAGATATCCTCCTTTGCACTAGTCGAATTTATATTTAAATATCTTTGCACACTATTATATGACATATTGTGACTATATTGCAAGCTTAAATACCTTAAATCAGCTTTGAAAGGCAGAATCTTCCGAGATTGTCGTTTTTAATCGCAATGCATTGTGGCAGATGCAGGGACCGGAACAGGAGCTTTGCTTATCTGGACACAAGTGTCAGCATCCTAAATCCAGTCCATCATACTGCAATCCTCTGTATTAATTAAGTTTAGTTTGCCTCCTTCATCAGAGACATATACCGTGCACCCACAAAATTCCAGTTGATCAAGTTAAACCAGTTTTCGATATAATCGGCTCTTCGGTTCTGATATTGCAGATAATACGCATGCTCCCAGACATCGATGCAGAGCAGAGGTGTTACAGTAAGAGAAATTGGAGTGTCCTGGTTTGGTGTTGCGATAATCTCCAATTTGCCATTACTGAGAATCAGCCATGCATAACCGGAACCAAACTGGTTTGTCGCAGCGGCTGTAAATTCTGCCCGGAACTGGTCAATAGAACCAAAGGCTGAGTTGATAGCTAATGCAAGCTTATCGGTGGGAAGTTCGCAGTCTGTATGGTTCATACATGCAAAATACAGCTCGTGGTTATAGACACCGCCTGCATTATTCTTAATAGAAGTTTTTGCTTCATTTGGTAATTCATCTGTATTGATCAACAGTTCATCTAAGGACATATTTTGAAGATTTGGATAATTTTTAAGAATATCATTTAATTTTTCAACATAAGTTGCATAATGCTTGCCATGATGAAAATGTAGGATTTCCTCACATAGGTAAGGCTCCAGAGCGTTATATTCATATGGTAGAGGCTGAATCTCAAATGGGTATTGCATAATGTGCTCCTTTCTTATTAAACAAATAAAATTGCCATGATAATAGAATATGCAGATAATGAAGAAAATATAAGGAAATGGAAAAAATACAAGTTGAGAAAAAATCATCTATCTAAAAATGGAGAAACCAGATAGATGGATTCGGTAGTATTTTTTAATTTGTTGTGTTAAAATAGTCGTATACAAAAGGGGGAGTATTAAAGGGCTGCAGGCATTATACGGTCATTTCCAACCGGGAAAGCGGCAATGGAAGGCTGGATGGAAACAGTTGCACGAATAAGAAAAGAATCATCTGTTTAAGAGATGGAGAAGCTAAATGTTACAAAGAAATTGCGAAGATGTAATAATTTTGTTATAATCTATGTATAATTGTAGGAGATTTGCACTGTACGAAGGAAAATGCAGGAGGAATGTACAATGGCAACGATTACGGAAAAGAGCAGAACAAAGGAAATTATTGACCGTTTACAGGGAATCATAGAAAATGCATCTCCAGTCCCTTTGACATCTGGTAAGGTGACAATTTACAAGGACGAGGTGAAATCGCTTTTATCGGAATTGGCATCTCAGATAGAGATTGAACTAAAAACCTATCATGAGGTAAATGACCGTAAGGGGAGAATCATCAATGAAGCCAAGAAAGAAGCAGAAAAAATTATTTATCAGGCAGAGCATTCTGCAAGCCGTATGCGTGTTACACGGAGAGCTACCAATGTAGCACCGCTTAATTATGATATGTTAGAGGATGAGGAGAGAAGTGCACTTGGAAATGCGAATGAGATATATGCCGCATCCCTTATATATACAGATGAAATGCTGACGGAGGTAACAGAGCTGATTGCAGATGCGTATCACAATATCCGTAGTGACTATGAAATTATTTTACAGGTCCTGGATGAAAAGCTGAATACCATTTCGGAGAACAGGACAGAACTGATGATGGGACTTCAGGAGATGGAAACAGAAGACAGAGGTCAGCAGATTTTAGAAATTGGACAGTTGCTTTCGAATGAGCTTTATAATGAACGGATGAAGCAGAAAATGGCATCGGATGAGTATGAGGATGGCAGTGTTCAGTTGACCTTGGATTTACAGGAGCAGCAGGAAGAAAAGGCGAGACAGGCAGAGGAAAAGGCTCAGCGGACAGAGCAGGCGTTGGCTGAAATGACGGCAGAGCGGGATGCTTTGATGGCAACAGTTGCACAGATGAAACAGGAGGGAATGCGGGCTGCCGTCCGCAGTGTGAAAGCATCAGAGCCTATGACGACATTTTCTTTCCTGAACAGAAATGTAAATAATATAATAGCAGATCCCCCTATCATGCCGCAGCAAACGAATATCAGTCTGGCAGGACAGAGCACAGTACCGGATACGGAAGTTTCCTATCAGGAAGGAATATCCGACACTGATTTGAAGCAGGAAGAGATAGAAGATGACGAAGAATATGAAATCGTATATGTAGATGAGGATGAATTGGAGGAAGGGGAAGAATACGAGATAGAGTACGTAGATGAAGACGAGTTGGAGGAAGGGGAAAAGTATGAAATAGAATATATAGACGAAGAGGAACCGGAAGAAGAGCATACAGATGAAATCGGATCAGAAGAAGGTAAGGAGTATGCAAGAGAGAAGAAAACCGGGGAAACAAAACAGAATCCGATAGAATATGCAGGTGAAGGTGCAGAAAAAGAAACGGTTTCGGAGAATGACTCTGAACCGGATGTTGAAGAAGTGAAAGAGGCCATTAGGGAATTAGAGGCATTGGAGAAAGATACTGAAAAAGCACCGGTTATTCCACGTTTTAAGAAATCAGAGCAGGCATCCGATGGGCAGTATAAGGAAAAAGCCCGAAAGACGGAAACAATCGCAGGAAAAGAAAAAGATAGCAGTTTTATCAGTCGTGCAGTAGAAAACCGTGAAAAAGCAGAAATGGCGGCGACAGTAGAAATGGTTGATTCAATCAGTCCGACAGAGGAGGCTAAAGTTTCGACAGAAGAAAAATCCGGGCAAAATAAAAAAGATGAAGACATAAAAACAGATGCACAGGGCAATGAGTATGTACAGGCTACTATGCAGCTTGATGAGGATTTTGAGATTATGGAATTTTAGTACCCAAAAGAATAGGACAAGCTAGGGTGTCAATTATTTATGAATCGGCGTGTTGGTATAAGGAGAATAAAAGTGGAACAATATCAGGTTTTTAAGCGGAAGGTTAATTATTACGAGACAGATAAAATGCAGGTCGTACACCATTCCAATTATATTCGCTATCTGGAAGAATGCAGGATGGATTTTTTAAAACAGATTAATCTGGATTATTTTGAAATAGAAGAAATGGGACTTATGATTCCGGTGTTAAGTGTAACTTGCAACTATAAAAGTCCTGCTCATTTTGGCGAGACAATTTGTATCATTCCGAAACTTGAGAACTTTCATGGAGTAAAGTTTGAGATGAGTTACCGCATTTACTCGGAAGATTATCGAATTCTCCATAATGAGGCTAGGAGTTCACATTGTTTTGTGGATTTTGACTTTAAACCAGTGCGGTTAAAAAAGGATTATGCGAAGATATACGAGACAATGCATGCATTGGTTGGTGTGGACTTTCTTTCCGAAATCGAAAAGGGATATTAAAAATAGAAAGCTGGTAACAAAATGACTTTATTAGAAGGAGAATTAAAGCAGACGTATCGGTTGGAACATATGGAATTAGAAGAGGATATTTCGAGACGTCTTCAAATGCTTGGAATGACAGAGAATGCAAGTATTTTGGTGCTGAATCGGAAAAGAGACGGTTCCATGATCATAAAAGTACGGGGAACAAGGTTTGCTATTGGCAGACAATATGCTTTGGGAATTTATGTAGGAGGTATGGGTAATGCCTAAGAGCCAGACAGAGAATGTAATTAATGTTGCATTTATCGGGAATCCCAATTGTGGAAAGACCTCATTGTTTAATGCATATACGGGTGCTAAATTAAAGGTTGCCAACTGGCCGGGTGTCACGGTTGAGAAAAAGGAAGGGCATACCCAGTATCATAACCATGATTACAAACTGGTGGATCTGCCCGGTATTTATGCTCTTACTTCCTATACAATGGAGGAAACATTATCCAGAGAGTATATATTAGGTGAAGAAGTGGATGTTATTGTAGATGTTGCGGATGCTTCTTCTTTAGAGAGAAATCTCTATCTTACCCTGCAGTTGATTGAGCTTGGTAAACCGGTAGTATTAGCACTGAATATGATGGATATTGTGGAAGAACGGGGAATGGAAATTGATCTGCATAGGCTGCCGGAAATGTTAGGGATTCCGGTGATTCCTGTGAGTGCAAGAAAAAAAACGGGTTTGAATATTTTAATGCACGCAGTGGCACATCACAAAGACAAGCCTATTGACAAGACGGAACACCATCATAGTGAGGGACAGCATATCCACAAGCATCATGATGAGTTTGTGCTCGTATATAGTGATGAAATTGAAGATAAGATTGATGCAGTAAAGATAAAGTTGAAGGAAAGCTATCCGGATATGAAAAATAAAAGATGGCATGCAATTAAAATGCTGGCAGAGGATGAAGAAATCTGCGGGAAATATCCGTTGGATCTTTCGGATATCATAGACCGGAGCTATGAATCAGATATCATAGCCCAAAAATATGACTTTATCGAAGAGGTCATGGAAGAGTGTATGGTAAACCGGACAGAAAAGAGTGAAAAAACGGATCGGATTGATGCCGTTTTGACGCATAGAATCTGGGGAGTTCCGGTATTTCTCGGAATTATGGCATTTGTTTTTTTTCTGACCTTTATGGTAGGAGACTGGTTAAAAGGATTTTTGGAAACCGGGCTGGACTGGGTGTATGAGGAGACGGCTCATTTTCTAATCTGGTGCAAAGCGTCAGACTGGGTGGTATCACTGGTGGTAGACGGGGCTTTGGCAGGCGTAGGAGGGATTTTGTCTTTTCTGCCCAATATTTTTATTTTGTTTCTTGCATTGGCGGTTTTGGAAGACAGTGGATATATGAGCCGTGTTGCCTATGTTATGAATCATATTATGGGAAAACTGGGGCTGTCCGGAAGGGCATTTATACCAATGCTGCTGGGATTTGGGTGCAGTGTACCGGCTGTCATGGCATCCCGGACACTGGAGAACCCGAAAGACCGCTTGCGTACAATTTTAGTAACACCATTTATGAGCTGCTCGGCAAAACTTCCGGTTTATGTATTATTATCGGGAATGTTTTTTGGAAAATATGCGATGTTCGCTGCATTTTCCATGTATGTAATCGGAATGATGACGGCTGTTGCTGCTTCTCTGGTATTAAGCAGAATCATGAAGGCAGAGCGTGTAAATAATTTACTGATTGAACTTCCGGAATATAAGGCACCGAATGCAAGAAGTATTTGGATTTATGTATGGGAAAAGATAAAAGATTACATAACAAAAGCGGGAACCACTATATTTATTGCTTCTGTTGCGGTATGGCTGTTAATGAATTTCGGACCTCATGGAATGGCTGCGGATATGACGGATAGTTTTGGAGCACATCTTGGAAAACTGCTGGTGCCGGTTATGAAACCGACAGGCCTTGGGTATTGGCAGATTGTACTGGCATTGTTATCCGGTATTGCTGCAAAAGAAGTCGTGGTATCTTCACTGAGTGTCCTTTATGGTATTACAAATGTATCGTGGGCAGTTGGGATGTCTTCGCTGGCTGCAATGCTTGGAGCACAGGGCTTTACCGGTATCAATGCTTATGCGATGATGCTGTTTTGTCTGTTATATGTACCGTGTATTGCGACCATAGCGATGATAAGGCAGGAAACCGGGAGTAAAAAATGGCCAGTAGTTTCCGTCTGCATACAGCTTGGAACCGCATGGATCGTAACTACACTGTTTTATCAGATTGCACGGCTTTTTTAAAATCACATACCCTGCTGCTCTGCAGCGTTACAAGATTGATGCCCCGTTGCTCGCAACGGGGTTGTTGACTCCTGCGAGCAACGAGCCAAGTAAACGTGCCGGCACGGGTATTTGAACACTGCCGCTAAAGGGTGAATACATTAGATTACAGTTCGCAATTGTTTACAGTGCGTGGAAATGGGATTACATCCCGTATATTCCCCATTCCGGTAATATACATGATAAGCCGTTCAAAGCCGAGACCAAAACCTGCATGCCGTGTGGAACCATATTTACGGAGATCTAAATAGAATTGGTAATCATCGGTATTAAGATTACATTCTCTCATGCGGAGAAGCAGTTTATCGTAGTTGTCTTCACGCTGGCTGCCACCGATAATTTCACCAATGCCCGGAACCAGGCAGTCCATTGCGGCTACTGTTTTGTTGTCATCATTTAGTTTCATATAGAAGGCCTTAATTTCTTTTGGATAGTCTGTTACAAATACGGGACGTTGGAAAATAGTTTCTGTCAGACAGCGTTCATGTTCCGTCTGAAGATCGCAGCCCCAACTTATTTTATATTCAAATTGGTCGTTATATGGCTCAAGAAGTCTGATGGCTTCTGTATAGGTTATATGTTCAAAGGCAGAGTTTAGTACGTGGTTAAGACGTTCCATAAGCCCCTTGTCCACAAAATTATTAAAAAACTGCATTTCTTCCGGAGCATGTTCCATGACATAGGAGATAATATATTTTAACATGGATTCTGCAAGCTGCATATCATCCGTAAGGTCTGCAAATGCGATTTCCGGTTCAATCATCCAGAATTCTGCTGCATGCCTTGTGGTGTTGGAGTTTTCTGCACGGAAAGTCGGTCCAAATGTATAAATATTTCGGAATGCCTGAGCAAAAGTTTCACCATTTAACTGTCCACTCACTGTTAGGGAAGTCATTTTTCCGAAAAAATCTTCTTTAAAATTAACTTCTCCATTATCTGAAAGCGGAGGTGTTGCAGGGTTTAAGGTGGTAACCCGGAACATTTCACCGGCCCCCTCACAATCGCTTCCGGTAATGATTGGAGTGTGAACATAGATAAAGTTCTGTTCCTGAAAGAATTTGTGAATTGAATAGGCGGCCAGAGAACGAATACGGAATACTGCCTGGAAGGTGTTGGTGCGTGGTCTTAAATGTGAGATTGTCCTTAAATATTCAAAACTGTGCCGCTTTTTTTGAAGGGGATAATCACCGGGACAAGCCCCTTCCATAATGACTTCATCTGCTTGAATCTCAAAGGGCTGTTTAGCATCAGGTGTAAGAATTAAAGTTCCGGTAATAATCAATGCAGCACCAACATTTATTCTGCTGACAATATCAAAATTATTCAGCCTTTCATCATAAACAACCTGAATAGGTTGGAAAGAAGTTCCGTCATTTATTGTAATAAAGCCAAAGGCTTTGGAATTGCGGTTGCTTTTAACCCATCCGCAGATAGTCAGTTTTTTATCAGAGTATTCGTTACTTTTTTGAAATACTTCTTTTATCTGGATTATATTCATTCTTAACACGTCCTCTCTGGATTAATCATTAATATTACTATACCCCATTTGCTCAAAATGTGCTATAAAAAGATTGTATTTCTTGTTTTTTGTTTTTTGGATAAATGTTATAAAATAGCAATTCGAAATAATAAAATTAGATTATAAACATTCGGAAACTAAGATGTTAAAATTGTGCAAAAATGATAAAATGTATGAAAAAAAACGACAAAAAAATAAAAAAATCATTGTAAAAATGGCGACTCCGCAGAGAGAATCCACAAAAATTGGAATTTATATGTAAAATTGCATAAAAAATCTTTTATTTTCAAGTGTTTAATGGTATAATACACAATATAACTTGCGTAAAGGGGTGACACTATGATTAAGAAGGAAATGATTGCCATGCTGTTGGCTGGTGGACAGGGAAGCAGACTGGGTGTACTCACTGCGAAGCTTGCGAAGCCTGCAGTTGCTTTTGGTGGAAAGTATAAGATTATTGATTTTCCGCTCAGTAATTGTATTAACTCAGGGATTGATACAGTAGGAGTCTTAACGCAATATAGACCACTTCGCCTGAATCAGCATATCGGAATAGGTGTTCCTTGGGATTTGGATCGGAATATAGGTGGTGTGACAGTTTTACCACCATATGAAAAGAGCACGAACAGCCAATGGTATACAGGTACAGCGAATGCAATTTATCAAAACCTGGAGTATATTGATTATTATAATCCGGAATATGTTCTTATCCTGTCGGGAGATCATATTTATAAAATGGATTATGAAGTAATGTTAGATTTCCACAAATCAATGGAGGCAGACATTACACTGGCTACGTATGAAGTGCCGATTGAAGAAGCCAGTCGTTTTGGTGTTGTGATTACAGATGAGAATAGTGTTATTCAGGAATTTGAAGAGAAACCTGAGAAGCCAAGAAGCAACAAAGCATCCATGGGAATCTATATTTTCAAGTGGAGTATATTGAAATCAGCACTTCAGGAATTAAAAGACGTTCCTTCCTGCGATTTTGGGAAACATATCATTCCGCATTGTCACCAGAATGGAGCTAAAGTTGTCGCCTATGACTTTAAGGGATATTGGAAGGATGTCGGAACCTTAGGCTCTTATTGGGAAGCCAATATGGAATTAATTGATATTATTCCGGAATTCAATTTGTATGAGGAATTTTGGAGAATTTATACGAAGAATGATAGGCTGACACCACAGTATATTGACGAAACGGGTGTTGTAACAGAAAGTATTATAGGAGAAGGCACGGAGGTTTACGGAGAAGTCAGCCGTTGTGTAATTGGTTCCGGCGTAACAATCGGAAAGGGGGCAGTGATAAGAGATTCTATTATTATGAACGGTACAACGATAGGAGAAGGTGCGATTATCAATAAAGCGATTATTGCGGAGAATGTACAGATTGGAAACAGTGTTGAACTCGGTGTTGGTGAAGAGGCACCAAATGATTTGGCACCGCATATCTATTCCTTTGGGTTGGTTACCATTGGAGAACATTCAACCGTCCCAGACGGAGTTAAAGTTGGTAAGAACACGGCAATTTTTGGTCCTACACAGGCAGATGAATATCCGGATGGATTGCTGAAGAGTGGTTCTAGTTTGATAAAGGTAGGTGACTTAGTATGAGAGCAATCGGAGTAATTTTAGCGGGTGGCAACAGTAGCAGAATGGGTGAGTTATCTGCAAAGCGAGCGATAGCAGCAATGCCCGTCACAGGAAGTTACCGTGCCGTTGATTTTTCATTAAGTAACATGACCAACTCACATATT
>CAJUBR010000010.1 GCA_910584695.1 uncultured Lachnospiraceae bacterium | reverse complement strand
TTTGATACCCAGTAAATGGCATTGGAAATCAAAAAATTCTTTACTTCCTTCCGCCCATAATCAAAGATATAGGTACCCCATCTCACATTTTCACTTCTTCGTTTATCCTCCGGTTCATATAGCGGTTTCCCATCAAATCCTGCCAGACCACCTTCATGCATTGGAAACTGGCTTGGAACCCAGTCACAGATTACTCCGATTCCTTTTTTATGCATATAATCCACAAAATACATGAAATCCTTCGGCTCACCGTATCTTGAAGTAGGAGCATAAAACCCCGTAGTCTGATATCCCCATGTTGCATCCCGTTCGTGCTCCATCACTGGCATCAGTTCTACATGGGTATATCCCATATCTGCTGCATAATCCGCCAGTTTCTCGGCAATCTCCCGGTAAGAATAAAATTCCCTGCCATCCTTTGGTCTTTTGAAAGATCCTAAATGAACTTCATATATATTCATAGGTCTTTCTGCCTTTACCGCTTCCTGTTTCTTTAAATAATCAGCATCCGTCCAGTCATAAGACAAATCTGCAATCTTCGATGCATTGGCAGGACGAAGTTCGGTATAATTACCATACGGATCCGGTTTCATAAATGTATTTCCTGACTCCGCAAGAATCTCATATTTATAAATCTCACCCTCTTCTATACCGGGAATAAATAATTCAAAAATCCCAGAATATTCAATCCGGCGCATTATATGTATTCTTCCATTCCAGCCATTAAAATTGCCCACAACGGATACTCTTTTGGCATGTGGTGCCCATACTGCAAATAAAACACCTTTCACTCCGTCTAACATACATGGGTGGGAACCTAATTTCTCATATATTTCATAATGAATCCCATCATTAAATTTGCTAATATCAATTGGATCAATCACTGGCTCAAATGCATATGGGTCAATCACTGACTTCTTTGTTCCGTCTTGGAATACAACTTCAAAATAATACACAAAACTATGCATATCCGGTATCTTAACAGAATAAAATCCTGTCACTCTGTCACTGATAAGTTCGTACCTCGCCTGACTGGTCTTACTAACTGCTGTCACGGACTCTGCTCCCGGAAAATATGCATTAATATAAACGCCATCTATTGACTCATGCATTCCTAAAATATGATGTGGATTGTCATGATACCCTGCCGTCAATGAATCCACTTCTTTCCAGTTAATTGCAAATACTGGTTTTTTGTTTGTCATATCTTCCTCCTAACGCCTTCGTTAAACTCCGTTGTATATAGAAAGTTTCTGAACTTCCCTATGAGTAAAAATAAACGACGCTTTCTCAAGCGTCGTTATATTTTACTCGCCTCTTAACTGCTTTACCACTCGTTTAATCGACTCGTTAAATTCCTCTTCTGAAGAATTTTCAAACACTATGAGCTCTTTAATATTATCCGGTTTATTAAAATTACAACTGGCAATATATTCATCCCAATGTTCTAATTTCCACGTATCCCTGTCCGAGTTACGCTTGACCATTCTCTCTTTGCATACCTCTACTCTGGTATTTACCCAGATTACAACTAACTCCGCTCCATGCTTTGCTAATCTTTCTCTTAGAGAATCCAGATATTCGTCATCCCGGATTTCATCTGTAAATGGTGCGTTGATTAAAACCGTATCATTATAATCAAGTGCTTCCATCGCTAAATCCAGTACACAATAATATTCATAGTCACGGATTTCCCTCTGGAAAAAATCGGAAGACCGGTTATATTCTTCCCCGGCTACTTTAAATATCTGCTTTGATAATACAATTAATGTATCCTTATCCAGATATACACAATTAGTTAGCGCCTTAGCAAGCTGTTTTGAAATAAAAGTCTTACCACAAGCCGGCGGTGACGTAACCAATATTAAATGCTTCATGTATCTATGCCTCCTTTATGCCCTTCTGGCTTAAAATTCTTCCTTGGTCGTACTTTTCGAACAATAATCAAGCCAAATTATAGCATATTTTGAGCCAATTGACAACGCATTTACTCCTAAATATCCAAATAATTTTTCATACTTTTTAATGCAGATTTTTCGAGCCTTGATACCTGTGCCTGGGAAATAGCTATTTCCCGTGCCACTTCTGTCTGTGTCTTTCCCTCAAAAAAACGCAGTCTTATTATATTATACTCTCTGTCCGATAACTTTTTCATGGCTTCTTTTAATGAAATATCTTCAATCCAGTTATCTTCCTTATTCTTTTTATCACTTACCTGATCCATAATATAGAGAGTATCCCCACCCTCCTGATAGACAGGATCAAATAAAGAAACCGGAGTCGCAATAGCATCTAATGCCATAACTACCATTTCCTTATCCATCTCAATCGCCCTTGCCACTTCATCAATTGTGGGCTCACGATCTTCTTCCCTTAATATACGTTCCTTCGCATAGATCGCCTTATAGGCAATATCCCTAAGTGATCTGGATACCCGTATTGCATTATTATCACGAAGGTACCTCCTGCATTCTCCTATAATCATCGGTACTGCATAAGTTGAAAATTTTACATTCAGACTTCTGTCAAAATTATCAATTGCCTTCATAAGCCCGATGCATCCCACCTGAAACAAATCATCTGCATTTTCAGAAGATGCTGCAAAACGCTGGATCACACTTAACACAAGCCTTAGATTACCTTCAATCAACTGTTCCCTTGCTTGTTTGTCCCCCTGCTCAACCCGGATAAACAATTCATTCTTTTCTTCATTGGTAAGCAACGGTAACTTTGCGGTATTGACTCCGCAAATAACGACTTTATTAAGTGCCATGCTGCGTCCTCCTTAACTGTTATATAGTTAAGGATTTACAATTGCCTGCTTCTTTATACAGCAAAACCACCGTCAAAAATTACCATCTAAGAACCAATTCTCAACATTTCCCTTTTTAACCGCTTCATTATTTTTTTCTCTAATCTCGAAATATAGGATTGCGAAATCCCCAGTAAATCCGCCACTTCCTTCTGTGTCATTTCCTCCCCTTTTTCATTGTTCAGACCAAATCTCAAGTCCACAATCATCTTTTCCCGCTCTGTCAATATGTTCATAGCCTTCTTCAACAGTTCTTTATCTACCTCTTCCTCCAAGTCACGATAAATCAAATCCTCCTCTGTTCCAAGAATATCGGATAGCAGCAGTTCGTTTCCGTCCCAGTCAACATTAAGAGGCTCATCAATGGACACCTCCATTTTTGTCTTGGCACTCCTCCTTAAATACATTAAAATCTCATTTTCAATACAGCGTGATGCATAAGTCGCAAGCTTGATTTTTTTATCCAGCTTGAACGTATTGATTGCCTTAATGAGTCCGATGGTTCCAATGGAAATCAGATCCTCTACTCCTACTCCTGTATTATCAAATTTTTTAGCTATGTAGACTACCAGCCTTAAGTTTCTCTCAATCAGAATACTTTTTACCTCTGTATCATTAAGCGTTCCCAGCTTTTCCAACAATTCTCTTTCTTCTTCCGGTTCTAAAGGAGGAGGAAGAATATCAGATCCTCCTATATAATGTATCTCTTTTTTAGGCATAAAAAACATACTTGCCATATTTTTCATCATGGTAAGTTTAAATTTATCATTACTGATTATATTCACCATATGATCCTCCACTACACTAAATGCATTCTCTATGTAATAAGCCCTGATATTCCTTTCCCTCAAAAAGAAACGAAGGTCCTATCGCTACTGGCTGTTTTTTTAATACGTGATCACTCCCACCAATCTGTACCTCCTCCACCAGAAAACACAGAAGTTTTCCGGACGGGTTTCCTACACTCTGGTATGTGATCTCATGAAAACAAGCTTTCCTTTGTGTACTGCAGGCAAGTATTTTTTCAAAATCAAGCCTTCCTTTTTCCTTATATTCCTCTACAATCTCCTCCTCTTCTTTTGTGATACATCTTTTGACAAACTTTTCACTAAGCATGATCACCGGTTTATAAAATAGTGGGTCCCACAGCATATTTCCGGTATCCAGATATACCCGGTCCACTGCAACCTGATTTTCATACCTTATCTTAATCAAATATAAATTATCCTCTTTTTGAATAGTACGCTTCAAAAAATGAAGCATTGCCAATCCGCAAAAAGCACTTCCTGTAAATAAAATCATCCATACACTTAACTGTATGAATGTATTATCCATTATACGTTTAAAATAATTCATAATGCCGCCCAGTAAAAACATAATGGTGGTGGAAAGGAACCATGTTTTCATAAAATTTCCATTCTTTTTTCCAAAAGAAATAAAAACGGCTCCCATACTGATTCCTACACAGACAGCAATCCCTGTTTTTCCCATTAACAAATGTGGAAAACAAACAAATGGAAGCAGCATACCTGCTCCAAAAGATGCACCAGCCAGTAACCTCCAAAACACGATTTTATGCTTCAAAATAACTCCCGTTAAAAAAAGAACCATCAAATCGGCAATGAAATTGATAAAAAAAATAATATCCAGATATACTGTAATCTGCAACTGATGCCTCCCAAAAGCAAATCTGAGATTCACTAAGCTTTGCTGTGTACAGAAAGTTATCAATCGGCTATGCCCTCCGGGCTTGCTTCTTGAACTTTCATAGTAAAAGTATATTCTGAATTCCACTCAAAAAAAGTCGAATTCTTTCCCTTTCTTTCGCAAAATTCGTGAAAACTTTGCGGGGCGTTTTTTACTTTATAAGACGCTCTTTCCTATAAAGTAAAAAACATCCGGTAAATATTCTCTTTACCAGATGTCCTTCTTAAAATTATATTTTGTGTAAAAATAAGATAAAATACTATCTTCTCTTTAAAAATTCTGGAATCTTAATCGTTCCATCTGCTTCCTGTTTTGGAGACTGCGGTCTTGCAGTCGTTACCGGGGAAGTCTGCGTTGAATTATTCACTGCACTCCCCTGAGCACCATTTAAGAAGGATGGTTTTTGAGCCGTTTTTGGCTGAGGTGCTGCCATAGGTTGTCCAACATAAGTCGGTGCTGCCTGCTGTGAACTAAGTCCCGGCTGTACATTTTCCTGAACGGGTACTGTATGCTGTTGACGATATGCCTGCTGAGGTGCCTGCTGCTGAATTGTAGAAGCTGCTGTCGGTTGTACCGGAACAGAAGCTGCCGGCTGCACCGGAGTAGAAATCGTCGGCTGTACCGAAGTCTGCATTGGTTTTGTATAGGAATTCATAGCCGTATTCTGTCCATAACTTCCGTAAGCATTCCTTCTTGCTGCCTGCTCAATACCGGTTGCAATAATTGTAATACTCACTTCATCTCCTAATGTATCATTATCTACCGTACCGAATATGATATTAACATCTTCACCTGCCGCTTCTGTTAAATAATTAACTGCATCATATGCTTCAATCATACCGATATTACCAGCAAAATTAACAATAATATCGGTTGCACCGGAAACAGTAGTCTCAAGCAATGGAGAATCCATAGCCTGCTGAATCGCATCAACAGCCTTGTCCTCTCCGCTTCCTCTTCCGATACCGATATGTGCAATGCCTTTATCACGCATAACAGACTGAATATCCGCAAAATCAAGGTTGATAATACCAGGACTCTGAATCAAATCTGTAACACCCTGAACACCCTGCTGCAGGACTTCATCTGCCTTCTTAAGTGCATCCGGAATGGTTGTCCGCTTATCACAGATCTGTAATAATTTATCATTTGGAACAACAATTAAGGTATCCACATTGACCTTCAGCTTCTCAATCCCTGCAAGTGCGTTATTCATACGAGGCTTTCCTTCAAAAGAAAACGGCTTTGTAACAACACCTACTGTTAAGATACCCAACCCTCTTGAAATTTCTGCAACAACCGGTGCTGCACCAGTTCCGGTTCCACCACCCATACCACAGGTAACAAATACCATGTCTGCATCCTTAACCAGTTCCGTAATCTCTTCTCTATTCTCTTCAATCGCTCCGGCACCGACCTCAGGCTTAGCCCCTGCACCAAGCCCCTTTGTAAGTTTTTCACCAATTTGAATCTTGGTAGGTGCTTTAGAGGTTGCTAACACCTGTTTATCTGTATTAATGGCAATTAAGTCCACTCCATTAATGTTCTCATCCACCATTCTATTCACTGCATTGTTACCAGCTCCACCTACTCCAATTACTAAAATCTTAGCAGGTCCTTTTTCTTCGAATGTTTTTATTTCAAGCAAGGTAATATCCTCCTTATATAAATTTTTCTACATTATCAGTAAACATATACATATATAATACTGTTTTTTAGTAAAATAATCAACCCTCTATTTCATGAATATTTAATAAATATGCACATTTTTTCACTTTTTTTTGGATTTTTTCTCCGATTGTTTCATCTTAAAAGAAGCTTTTCCCGACAAAGAGTCAAAATCCTTCATATCAAGCGTCCCTTTTTTCCCCTCCAATTCTGCTAATATTTTATTTAAATCAATTAATTGTTCCTCCAGATTACTGCCATCTCCAAGTTCAATGGTAATATCCTGATATCCCATCACAATTTCATTTTCCAATGTAAAACGAATATAATCGACTGTCAGATCATGTTTATTCAGTAACTGGGTCAGCTTTAAAATTAATTTAAATCTGTTTTTATCTTCAATCGGAAGTTTTTCGTGAAGTTCCATGCTACTAAAGGACATCCCTGTTATGCAGGGTGCATCCTTAAGCTTTGTCGGCGATATTTCCAACACGTAACCATCCTGATCAAAATAAACATACTCATTCATATATTCCACACAGCCGGCCATTGCTTTTTCATAAACCGTTACTGTGATTTTATGTGCATTTTGATATTCGATATCGAGTTGTGCAATAAATGGAATATTCTCTATTGGATGAAGTTTATTTTTCAGCATTAAAAGGATTGTATTATCAATGTATCCCTCCGACAATACGAAATCTTTTATCTGCTCTTTCGTATAATGCTTATTCCCTGTAACCTCAATTGTGTCAATGTGAAAACAGGTAAATAAGATAATGATCAGGACAACCACAGCAAATAAAGCCAGACCTGCAGCCAGACCTTTTCGTTTTGGTTTAAATTGAATTACATTATCCTGCCCTTTGCTCATATTACACCCTTATACATACGTAGCTTCTACTCCAACACTCTGCAGATCCCTTACAATATCTTCATATCCACGTTCAATGTATGAAATGTCCGTTACTGTCGTATATCCTTTACATATTAATCCTGCTATCACCAGTGCCGCTCCCTGTCTTAAATCCGCCGCTTTCACAGTATGCCCCTGAAGCCTTGCATTTCCTTTTATAAATGCGGTCTGCCCTTTGATATCAATCTTGGCATCTAATTTTGCAAGTTCTTTTACAATCCCAAACCGGTTTTCGAACACAGTCTCTGTCACGCTGCTATTACCCCCTGCCTTCAACAATACCGTGATCAGTACCGGCTGAAGATCTGTTGGAAATTCCGGATAAATTCCGGTCTTAAAATCATTTGCCAAGACTTTTCCCAAAGACTGGATACTCAGGTAATGTTCAAATTTTATTACATTTACACCCAGTTTAGAAGCCACCTGTATCACATTTTTTAAATAATGAATATCTTCAATTCCTGTCAGCTTTATATCACTGGGAACCGCAGCCGCCATTAACAGATACGTTCCTGCTACAATTCTATCATATACATTACAATAATCACATGAGGTTAATTCTCCTGTTCCCTTAATAATTAGTACATCGGTTCCAACACCCTCTATCAATGCACCCATAGAAAGCAGATAATTACACAGTTCGATAATTTCCGGCTCCTTTGCAGCTCCCCGCAGGATGGTTCTTCCCTTTGCACCGACTGCCGCCATAATCAAATTTTCCGTAGCTCCTACACTCGGAAAATGCAGATGATATTCTGTCCCCTGTAAATAGAAGGTCTCACAGGTTAAAATATCTTTGTGTACCCTCACATCCACATTCATCCTCATCAGACCTTCCAGATGAATATCAATGGGACGCTGCCCAATGGCACATCCACCCGGCATTCCAATCTCCGCCTTCTGCCATCTTGCTAAGATCGGTCCTAAAAGTAACACAGATGATCGTAATTTCTTTGTCAGAGTATCTGGAAGGACCTCATAGGAAGCATTCCGTGTATCAATTGTCAACACGTGATCTTCAAGTCTGGTTTTAACATGCAGACATTCAAGAAGCTGGCACATGACCTGAACATCCTCTATCATCGGGCAATTATAGATTACAGATATCCCTGAACTTAACAGGGTTGCTGCCATAATCGGCAACACAGTATTTTTAGAACCTTGAATTTCTATGCTACCCTTTAGTAAAGCTGCTTCCTTTACACTAATCGCCTTCAAGCAATCCACATCCAATCTCTGCCATATATATTATGATATGCAAAAACCAAAATCATGTGACAAAAAAAGGAAAATCCAGGCTTAGTATTCTTTTGATATCCGTATCTGCCTCGCTACAGAAAGAACCAAACCCATCTCCACTAAAAGACCAAACAATGCAGTTCCTCCATAACTGATAAACGGAAGGGGAACTCCTGTCGGGGGAAATGTATTGGTTACCACGGCTATATTGATAATTACCTGAACTGCAATATGCGTAATAACACCTACTACAATTAAAGCTCCATATAAATCCGGTGCACTCATGGCAATCATGACACATCTCCAGATTAAGAGAACAAAAATAGCGATCACACAGGCGGCACCAAACAGTCCCAGCTCTTCACAGATAACGGAAAAAACAAAGTCATTATGGGACTCCGGAATAAATCCCAGCTTTTGAATACTCTGTCCTAAGCCTTTTCCAAAAATCCCGCCGGAACCTATGGCATATAATGCCTGCAATGTCTGATAACCCTTATCATAATTTTCCGGATGCAGCCATATTTTAAGCCGTTCCAGACGATAGGACGCCACCATTAAAAAGATTCCCATCAGTGCCACCACACCAAATCCCATCATAACAAACTGTTTTATCCTCGGACTGGTAACAAAAACAATCATTAACGCAATCGCAGCACAAATAATACCTGTACTCAAATTCTCTTTTGCAATTAATGCCACCGCAACAATCGGCAAAACAAGTACTTTAAACATGATTTTCAAATTGCCGATTCTTGCAGCTTTTATCGTTGCCATATGTGCCGTAAATAATATAATAACAATCTTCGCTGCCTCAGAAGGCTGAAACTGAACCGGTCCAATGGCAATCCATCTGACTGCACCGTGAGAAGCGGTTCCTAATATCAACACCAAAACCAGCAAACCGATCACACCGCACATAAGCAGCAGGGACCATTTCTTCCACCAGTGATAATCCAGTTTCGAAATCAGAATCATTGTCCCTATTCCAAGAAGTGCAAATATCCCCTGTCTTTTCAGATAGTATGTAGCATTACCTGTTTTCAACTCCGCTGTATAGGAACTGGTGCTATACACCATAACCAGCCCAAAAGCTACCAAAAACAGAATAATGAACAATAAAGAATAATCAAAAAAATCACTCTTTACAAATAAGGAAGAGCTTTTTTTCTTTATTCGTTTGTTAGAATGTTCAGGTTTTCTTCCTGCCATAAACTATGCTCCTAACTCATTTACATATTCCTTAAACATGTCTCCACGCTGTTCATAATTATCAAACATTCCCCAGCTTGCACATGCCGGTGAAAGAAGAACTGCCTCCCCCGGCTTTGCACACTCTGCACATATGATAACTGCCTCTTTTAAATCTTTTGCAAATACAATCTCATCAAAATTATATTTTGCTGCAGTGTCTGCAATCATTTTTGCCGTCTGTCCCAGCAAAACCAGCTTTTTAACCTTTCCGTCAAAAGCTTTGATCCAATCATCAAAGGTAACTCCTTTATCATATCCCCCACCGATTAAAACTGTTGGTCTGTTCATTGCCTGAATTCCTTTTATGGCGGCATCAGGATTGGTCCCCTTGGAATCATTATAATAGACAACACCGTTTACCTCTTTCACAAATTCAATACGGTGTGCAACACCCTTAAACGTTTTTAATGTTGAAACAATGATCTCCATTGGAATTCCCATATAATAAGCAACACCAATTCCTGCCATATAATTTTCAATGTTGTGTTCTCCAAGAAGTAATAAGTCTTTTAATTCGATTACTTTTGTCTCTTTGCCTCCCTCTCTTATTATAATCGTTCCCTCATTTAAACAGATTCCCTCATCCAGACTATGTAATCGGCTAAAAAATACAACGCTTGCCCTTACTCTTTTATCATTTGCCATCTTTCTTGTCGTCTCATCATCATAATTCAAAATCAGATAGTCTTTTTCTGTCTGATTCTTACAGATATCCAGTTTCACAGATGCATAATTTTCCATTGTGTAATGGCGGTTTAAATGATCCGGCGTGATATTTAACACTGCACTGACATGGGGTTTGAAATCCACGATTGTCTCCAGCTGAAAAGAGGATACTTCTGCCACCGTATAGGAGTTCTCATCCATTTCCAATGCTACCTCCGTATATGGAATCCCGATATTCCCCACCGTAAAACTATTCTTGGTATAATTTTTAAATATTTCACCGACTAAAGAAGTTGTAGTTGTCTTTCCATTTGTTCCTGTAATGGCTGCAAGATTTCCTTCTCCTGCCTGATAAGCCAGTTCAATTTCACTCCAGATGGGAATCCTCTTATCCCTTACCGAATTCGCAATTTGAGAATCCACCGGTATCCCGGGGCTGATGACCATAAGATCTATATCTGCTAAGATTTTATCGTTAATCTCTCCAAGTATGACCCGGATTCCGTTTTCACCTTCAAACTGTTCTAACAGCTTTTTTACATCCAAAGACACATTATCATCGTAAAATACAATTTCAGCACCCTTTTCTAATAATAATTTACCTGCATTGACTCCACTTTTTCCTGTACCTGCTATCAATACTCTCTTTTGAAAATTCATACTTCCCTCCAAATTTTACAGTTTCATCCCTGTTTTTTTTAAATAGCTTTGTTTTTTAAAGTGCGATCAAACCAATCAGACACAGAATTGCCGTCACAATGGAAAAGATAGCAACCACCTTTGTCTCCGGCCACCCGGAAAGTTCAAAATGATGATGAATCGGTGCCATTTTAAATATTCTTTTTCCTGTTTTCTTAAAATAAGTGACCTGAATAATTACAGATAACACTTCCACAAAATAAATAAATCCAACAATTGCAATATAAACCGGCATCTTTAACATAAATGCGGTTGCCGCAATCAGCCCCCCCAGTGCAAGAGAACCGGTATCCCCCATAAATACTTTTGCCGGATACACATTATACACCAAGAATCCCAGCAACGCTCCGACGGCAGCACAGGTAATCGGCTCTAACCCAGATGCTGTTCCAATCGCCACCACCGTAAAAAACGTAGAGGTAAGTACCGTAATAGAGGATAAAAGTCCATCTAGTCCATCTGTAAAATTTGTTCCGTTTACCGTACCAATCACAACAAAAAATAAAAACGGATAAAACCAGAAACCTAAATTCCATTCATATCCTCCACTAAAAGGAAGGATGATCGACGTCCCGATATCCGTATAATTTGCCAGATAAAATGCAAATACTGCAGTAATTAGAAATTGACCAATCATTTTCTGCCATGCATGAAGACCCATAGACCGTTTCATCACTACTTTAATATAGTCATCCAAAAATCCCACCAATCCGAAACCTAATGTCACAAACAACACTGGTAAAATAAGAGGGTTGCTCTTTACATAAAACAAAGAGGTAATGACAATACTACATAAGATGATCAATCCTCCCATTGTAGGTGTCCCCGACTTCTTCAAATGAGATTCCGGTCCGTCATCTCTTACAAACTGGCCAAATTTTAATTTCTTCAAAAAAGGTATCATAATCGGACTTAATACCACGCTGATACCAAATGCAATAAATACTGGTAATAATACTGTAAAATCAAATTTCATAATCTTTCCTGTCCTTTAGTAATTTTTAAATCTACACATACTATGATAGTATAATTCTTTTTTCCTAATTTATCAACCTTCTAACAAATTATTCTACCGTATCTTCGAAATCAATAATGACTGAAGTCTCCGTTGCATCCGTCTGCGTATAATCGGCCTCTATCCCCAGATATGGTAAAATATTGGAATACATTTCCGACATAACCGGAGCAGCAATCGTTCCGCCGTAATAGATTCCCACAGGCTCGTCAATTAAAATAATTCCAACAATCTGCGGATTATCAGCAGGAGCAAACCCGAGAAAAGAAGAGATATACTTTCCGTTTCCTCTTGGGAGCTTTTCGGAAGTCGCCGTTTTACCACCTACCCTGTAACCTGCCACCTGTCCCTTGTTTCCGGAACCCTCTGCAACAACCGCCTCTAAAAGTTCCTTCATCGTCTCGGAAGTACTTTTTTTAATTGCATTTTCTTTTTCCTCATAGGCAAATGTTTTTGTCTTTTTTCCTGTTTCATCCGTTGTATACATACCAAAATGCGGAGTAACCAATGTTCCTCCATTAATTACTGCACTTGCCGCCCTTAAAAGCTGCAGCGGAGTAATCTGAAAGGACTGCCCAAAACTCATGGTTGCCAGTTCCACTGCTTTTACATTTTCTTCTTTATGCATAATAGAAGAAGCCTCTCCCGGCAAATCCACTCCTGTACGTTCGAACAGACCGAGTTTTTTGTAGTTTTTATACATATTAGAAACTCCTACTCTGGCACCCACATCAATAAATACCGGATTGCAGGAATTCATAAAACCCTGCTTAAAGGTTTCGGTTCCGTGTCCGGTAACTTTATGGCACCGGATTCTCCTGTCCTCCACCATTCGGAACCCCGGACAGGAAAAGGTATTGTCTAATTTCACAACATCTTCCTCCAAAGCAGCCGTTGCCGTTACCAGTTTAAAAGTAGAACCCGGTTCATAAGTATCATTGATACAAAAATTACGCCACATATTGTTAAGAGCATCCTGTTTTTCCTTTTCCGTTAGATTTTCACTCTTATTTTCTTTTTTTTCTTCCTCCGTTTTCTCCTCCTGTTTGGCAGTTGTCTCTACTGTTTCTTCCTTTTCCTCCTTTTGAGGAGCTACATATAAATCTTCAACATTTACTAGTGTATAGGGCTCGTTCAGATTATATTCCGGAACATTTACCATCGCATAAATCTCTCCGTTTTGCGGGTTCATCAATACAACGGATACCCTTTTTGCCTGTTTTTGTTTCAATACCTTAATCGCTGCCTGTTCCGCATATTTTTGCATATTGATATCAATTGATATATATAAATTATTACCGGATACCGGTTCGATTCTGCTTTCCGCTTCATTCTCAATTTCCAGTCCGTTTGCATCCGTCAGCGTCAGAATACTGCCGGGCGTTCCCGCCAAAACATCTTCATAAGCCACTTCCAATCCTACAATTCCCTGATTATCGGAACCGGTAAATCCCAATACTTTACTTGCAAGAGAATTATATGGATAATATCTTTTATAGTCTTCATCTATCATAACCCCGTCAAGATTCATTTCCCGTAAACGGTCCGCGTTTTCTTTATCCACATTGCTTTTTATTTTTTCCCGAATCGTATTTGCCTCTACCTTTTTACGTACAGTCTGTTCCTCCAGCTCTAATACGTCACAAAGCGATTTCACTACACGATTTTCATCGGTAATCTGCGAATGAATAACGGATACAGAACACACCGGTTTATTTCCTGCAAGCTCCACTCCGTTTCTATCATAAATAATCCCTCTTTTTGCTTTTATGCTCCTCTCTCTTTCATGAAGAGACTCTGCCTTTTTCATATAATATTCCGATTGAAAGATCATCAGGTAACCCAGCCTTCCAATTAACAGAACGAGTATCAGAATCATTCCGACTGCCACAACAAATATTTTCTTTTTTGTATATGTTTTCGGCATTTCCGGCTCCTGTAAAATATCTTTTTAAAATCATATTACAAAACAATTATAATTATTCACAAAATCACCCAACACAGACTACATACCCCGCCGCAAGCGGCGGGGTATTGATTTTAACAGGTCTGCCACCGGCAGTCCCCAATGTTACCTGATTCTATTGTGTACTTTCCTCTGTAGTATCTTCCTGTACGCTATCTTGTCCCGTATCCTGTTCCGTTGCAATCTGCTCATCAGGCACTTCACCTTCATATATAGGACCCGCTATCTCATCACCAACATCGGGATTCCCTTTCCCTTCCTTTGTCTCCGTCTGATAAATATTCATATACGGAAGCAGTTCTTCAAAAATTGTCTGTGCTATAATCGTTCCCAGACCAGAACTTGCCTGATCCTCCACATTCGGTTCATCCACCGTTACATATACAACCATCTGCGGGTTTTCAACTGGGGCAAACCCGATAAAAGATAATAAATACTTTCCGTTTCCACGCGGAAGTTTCTCTGCCGTACCGGTTTTCCCGCCAATTGTATATCCTTTTACTTTCGCCTTTTGTGCTGTACCAGAGTCAACTACCTCAAACAACGCCTGTCTCATAAATTCTGATGTTTCCGAAGAAATAGTTTTTCTTAAAACAGTCGGCTCAATATTATTAATAATACCTCCATTTTCATCCACAACCTGTTTTACCATATGAGGCTCATAATAGTTTCCGCCATTGATCACGGAACAAAATGCTGTTCCGATCTGCATCATGGTAACCGTAAGCCCCTGTCCAAATGAAGATGTTGCAAGCTCTACCGGATTTAATTTGTCCTCCTGATAAATCAGTCCTCCCGCTTCTCCTGTCAGATCCACTCCTGTCAAATCTCCAAAGCCAAAGGCATTCTGATATTTCGAAAACGCCGTGCGTCCTTCCTTCAATGCAATCTGCATCAAAGCCACATTACAGGAATACATAAGCGACTGTTCTATGTTCACATTTCCATGTCCTCTGTGGTTATGACAGTTAATGGACCAATCCTCCACTTCATAATTACCGCCACAGGAAAACGTTTCATTTCCTTTTAATACACTGTCTTCCATTGCACCTGAAATTGTAAATGTCTTATAAGTAGACCCCGGTTCAAATCCATCTGAAATAATAAAATTACGCCATGCTTTATTCAGACACACCAACCGGAAATCTTCTGTAAGATGATCCATCTTATCCGAAGCTGACATACCGCTATTTTCCAGTACCGTCTTTAATTCCGCCTTTTCTTTTGATAATTTTTCTCCTTCTTTCGTCTTGAAGTATGATTTTATATCTGCATCTGCCATCAGATAATTAAGTCCCTTTCCTTCAAACAGATATTGTATAGCACTATCTTCATATGGCTCGTTTAAATTAAAACTATTGGAATTTGCCATTGCCAGTATTTCTGCGGAATTCGGGTCCATCACTAACACCGAAACGTTTCTCGCACCCGTTTCTTTCATAAATTTGTCAATTTTCTTTTCTACGATGTTTTGTGCATTTGCGTCAATCGTAGATACCAGATTATATCCGTTTATGGGATTTTTGGTTGTTCGTTCTAATGTCATATCCTCCGTCAGATAACCGTATTCCCTTCCGTTAACTCCATTTAATTCATCATTATAATATCCCTCAATTCCACCTTGTCCCACGTTACCGCTTACCGCAAAGCCTAATGCATGGCATGCAAGAGAATTATATGGATAACTGCGCTCATATTCATCCTCAAACCAGATACCTTTGACTTTTTTTCCCTCTTTTGTAGCCAGAAAATCATTAAACGGTTTTACTTTTTCATACGGCAGTTTCTTGAGCATTTTTTTATATAATGATGATTTATCGCTTAACGCTTTCTCTATTTCTTCTTCTTTTAAGTCAAAATATTTTATCAATGCCTTTACTGTCGCTTCTTTAACCTCATCACTTTGTAATATATTTTTAGGCTCCATAATAAGGTTGTATACTTTCTCGCTGGTTGCTAACTGGGTACCATTCCGGTCTAAAATATCTCCTCTTCGGTATGGAATCTCAATACTGTCATAACTTTGCTGTGCAAGTACTATTTTTTCGTATTTTTTCCCGTCTTTTATGTTGATATATAGAATCCTTCCAACCAGAAACAGAAAAACACCTGTAAATAAAATAACGATTACAAATAATTTATTCTGCATCCTTGCAAGAAACCGTTTTCTCTTTTTCGCCATACTATCACCTAATCTTATTGTTCCGGTACATCCTTAAACTGTTTTACATAATCCGGATTGCTTGCCTCATAGTTAACGATTTGCCCGTTTTTCGGATACACCATACCAAGTTCCTTTATTGCCGTATCATATACTTTTGTTAAATCAACTGAACTTTCCAGTCTCTTACCAGTCTCATTGTTCGTATCTATAAGACTTTCCAGATTTCTTTCTAGTGTTGCAATCTCCCTTCTTTGTTCTGTGATATCTGCCTGCAATGTCAGCATATTAACACAGGCAACAAACAAAAATACAGTTGCCACTGTTAATGCCATTGTATATTTTAAGTCAAACGCCTTTGCACGTCTTGTATTTCTACTGATTCTCTCATTGACCCGGCGTTCCTCACGCACTGGTCTTTCCACTCTCTCTGGTGCCGTATTCAGCTTTCTTGCTGTATTACCTTCGATGTAATAACGTGTTGTTTCATTTCTTGAATCCAATCGTCTCATTCCCCTTTTCTAAATACGTTTTATCTTCCGTATTCTCCAGTCCTCTATCAATGTCCTTCATACTTAAATACCAATCATGCTCTTTCAAAAATACGAAGCTTTGCACTTTTACTTCTTCTGTTTTCTGCAATCTCCTCTTCTGAAGGTAAAATCGGTTTCCTTGTTACCACTTTTCCTTTCGAAACCTTACCACAGACACATAAAGGAAAGTTGGGAGGGCATGTACAAGGATTTTCATTGGTCTTAAAAATCCTCTTCACAATCCGATCTTCTAGTGAATGGAATGTTATTATGCAAATTCGACCTTCCGGCTTTAACAGGTCTATCATTTGGTCAATGGATCGTTCCAGAATGGTCAGTTCATGGTTTAATTCAATCCTGATAGCCTGATAAGTCCTTTTTGAAGGGTGCCCTCCTGCAGACCTTGCTCTAATTGGTATAGCAGCCTTTATTATATCATTGAGCTCATAAGTCGTCTCAATCACGGTGTTTTGTCTTGCCATACAGATATGTCTGGCAATATTTTTGGCAAATTTTTCTTCGCCATAATCCCTGATCACCCGGTATAATTCCATTTCAGAGTAATCATTTACTATATCTTTAGCAGTCATTTCCTGCCTCTGATCCATTCTCATATCAAGAGGTACATCCTCTCTATATGTAAATCCTCTCTCCGGTGTATCCAATTGGTAGGAGGACACCCCCAGATCCAAAACTATACCGTCAGCACCGCTAACACCAAGCTCTTTTAAGATCTGAGGGGTTTTATCATAATTGCTTCTTACGATATCTATTTTTAATTTATCTTGATATGGTAATAGACGGATGCCTGCTGCCTCAATGGCAGCTGCATCCTGATCTATTCCTATGAACCTGCCTTTACCGGACAAACGCTTACATACATGAAATGCATGTCCTCCACCACCTAAGGTTCCATCCACATAAGTTCCATCTTCCTTTATATGAAGTCCCTGTATAGTTTCCTCCAGCAATACCGACTTATGTGAAAATTCCACGTTTCTCCTCCTAGATCATAATACCTAAATCTTCGATTCCCTGAGCCAACTCGTTGAAATCAATATCATCAATGTTATTCTTCTCTTCCCACTTGTCTTTGCTCCATATTTCAGCTCGTTCACCAACACCAACGATCGTTACGTCTTTGGTGATTCCGGCAAACTCCCTTAAATTAGCAGGAAGCAGGATTCTTCCCTGGTTATCCACTTCACAATCTGTGGCACCAGCCTGAAAAAACCGTTTAAATTTCCTTGAATTCTCATTTGTCATGGGAAGCTGTCTCAATTTGCCCTCAAAAATCTCCCATTCATCATTGGGATATGCAAACAGACATCCATCCATTCCTCTTGTAACAACGAAAGATAATCCTAATTGTTCTCTTAATTTTGAAGGTACGATCATTCTGCCTTTGGCATCAACCGAATGGTTATATTCGCCTTTCAAGCCCTTCGACATGATCCTCACCTTCCCTTCTTCTATCCCTCGCCTCGTTATGCACTGTGTGTCTTACGGCAGATCCACCCCAATCTACCACCGACCACCACAATCCACCACTTGCAACCACTATTGTACCCCATTAGATAGAAGATTGCAAGAAAAAATAAATGAAGATTTGCCTATATTCCATTGTGAAACTAGCTAATTTTTTTACGATTTTTTTGTGCACAATACACAAGTCAAAAGGGCTTTTTCTTTTTTTATTACTACACTTTCCACAATATTTTGTGCCCATCAATCATCAGTACCATTATATCTTGTGTTTTGCATATTATAAATCTGTTCTTCCATTTTCCCGATCAAAATGAGGGGTGGGAGAAAGTGGGAAGACATTTCACTTCTTAATAAAAATCCCCCACTGCTCCCCACTTTTACAAAACCGATTCTCCAAAAAAAAGACCCCGGATCAAACCCCAATGCTAACTTAATAACATTAAGATCAAACCGAAGTCTTTTTCAGATTTTCTCACTCATTTGAATCTATTTTAATGATTGGTCTTCTGTTTCAATTGCATTCTTTTATAAATAATGTACACCGATGCTCCCACTACACAAAAAGCCGCCAGTAACTGAGACACTTTAAAATGAATACCCGGTAACATTAAGGAATCCGTACGGAGTGCTTCAATCCACACACGTCCAAGACCATATCCCCAGACATACATGGCAAACAGTTCTCCATCAAATTTTTTATGCCTGCGATATAAAAAAATAACCAGCAGTACTCCCAAATTCCAGAGCGATTCATATAAAAATGTAGGATGCACCTGGATAAACTCCTTTCCCCCTACCGTTAATACATGATCTATCATTTCCTGTGTAATAATGCCATCGTTCACCGTACTCAGCAAATAGTTTCTATTTCCAAACCAATCTACCGGAATTGCCATGGCAAACAGGGAATCTGTATACCCTCCAAACGCTTCACGATTAAAAAAATTCCCCCATCTTCCAAGAATCTGTCCCACTAAAAGCCCCATGGCACAGGTATCCAGCATCAGCATAATACTGACTTTCTTTTTTCTTGCGAAAATGATCAGCGTTATAATCCCTGCAATCACACCACCATAAATAGCAAGCCCTCCTCCCCGGATATTCAGCATTCCAAGGATCGTATCTTTCCATGACTGTCCGTCTTTCACATAATCTTCTAGACGAAACAGTACATAATAAATTCTTGCCCCTAAAATAGCGGGAATAACAAGCCAAAGCATATAATCAAGATACAGCTCCGGATCCTGACCGGTTCTCTTTGCCTCTTTCGCGATTACCATATAGCCCAAAATGAATCCAAGTGCGATAATGATTCCATAAAACCGGATTTCAAATCCACCAACGGAAAAGCCTTCCAGAACCTGTTTTAATACTATTCCTAAATGAGGAAAACGTATTTCGTACATAGCATCCTCCTGTTATACATTAAACTTAAACAAAATAACGTCACCATCTTGAACAACATACTCTTTTCCCTCAGAACGTACAAGCCCCTTTTCTCTTGCTGCCACCATGGAACCATTTTCTACCAAATCTTTATAATTTACGACTTCAGCACGGATAAATCCCCGTTCAAAGTCTGTATGAATCTTGCCTGCCGCCTGAGGTGCCTTTGTACCTCTTTTGATGGTCCACGCCCTTGTTTCATCCTCACCGGAAGTCAGATAAGAAATCAACCCAAGTAACGTATAACTTGCACGAATCAACTTATCAAGCCCCGACTCTGCAAGTCCTAAGTCCTCTAAAAACATTTTTTTCTCATCATCATCCAGTTCCGATATCTCCTGTTCAATCTGGGCACAGACTGCAAACACTTCCGAATCATACTCCGCTGCATATTTCTTTACCGCCTGTACAAATTCATTCTCTGCACCATCATCCAAAAGGTCATCCTCTGATACATTTGCTGCAAAAATAACTGGTTTTCTTGTCAATAGGTTATATTCTGCAATCCACGTCTCTTCTTCTTCGCCATCTGTTTCAAATGTAATAGCAAGTTTACCATTCTCCAGATGCTCCTTAATTCTTTTCATAAATGCAACTTCTTTTGCAATCTCTTTATTGTTATTTGCTGCACGGGAATTTTTTGCAATTCTGCGGTCAAGAATCTCAATATCAGAGAAAATCAGTTCAAAATTAATGGTTTCAATATCTCTTAACGGATCAATACTTCCATCAACATGTACCACATTGGAATCCTCAAAACATCTCACCACATGAACAATGGCGTCTACCTCACGAATATTAGACAAAAACTGGTTTCCAAGACCTTCCCCTTTGGAAGCTCCTTTTACAAGTCCCGCAATATCAACAAATTCAATCACTGCCGGAACCGTCTTTTTTGATTGATACATTTTTGTCAATACGTCAAGGCGTTCATCCGGAACCGGCACCACACCCACATTCGGGTCAATCGTACAAAATGGATAATTTGCTGATTCTGCTCCCGCCTTTGTCAAAGAATTAAATAACGTGCTTTTGCCAACATTCGGCAGTCCTACGATTCCCAGTTTCATTTTTGCCTATACCTATTCAGAAATCCCTTATTTTAAAGGATTTCTGCCTTTCTCTATATTTTACTATACTCCAAAAAATCTCTATTCATTCCAATTATGATATACTGCCTGAACATCATCATCTTCATCTAACAAGTCCAGAATCTTATTCATCTTTTTAATATCTTCTTCACCGGTAAGCTCCACCCATGTCTGAGGTACCATAGTTACTTCTGCCGATGCCATAGGAATCTTTTCTGTCTCTAATCCCTCACGAACGGCTGAAAAATCATCCGGATCAGTGATAATATAGAAGCTATCCTCCTCTTCCGCAAAATCTTCTGCTCCGGCATCTAATGCGATCATCATAAGATCATCCGCTTCCTTATCACATTCTTCCTTATCAATAATAATCTGACCTTTCTTGTCAAACATAAAGGATACACACCCCGGTGTCCCAACATTGCCACCGCCCTTTGTAAAGGCATTGCGGACATTAGAAGCGGTTCTGTTTTTGTTATCTGTCAAAGCATCTACAATAATTGCAGTTCCATTCGGACCATATCCCTCATATGTAATGCTTACATAATTAACTGAATTTGCATCCCCTGCTGCCTTCTTGATTCCTCTTTCAATCGTATCATTCGGCATATTATTTGCTTTCGCTTTGGCAATTACATCACGAAGCTTGGAATTATTATTCGGATCTGCTCCACCCTCTTTAACTGCCACAGCGATTTCTCTTCCAATAATTGTAAATATCTTACCTTTTGCAGCATCGTTCTTTTCTTTTTTATGTTTAATGTTGGCAAATTTTGAATGTCCTGACATCTCTCTTTCTCCTATCTCTTTATAAATGTTTACATACGTTCTGTATTCTAACACCAAGGCACCTTTTTTTCAAGCCTTTTTAAAAAGCACCAACTCTTAAACAGGTTTGACAGAACCGGAAAACCCTCCTTTCTCTTTTTCCTTTGTGGCATTCCGGATCAGCTTATACAAAGTTGCCGCAATCGGAACTCCAATCAGCATTCCGACTACTCCGCCAAGACCACTCCCTATCATAATGGCTGCAAGTACCCAGATTCCCGGCAAACCAATTGAAGAACCTACCACCTTAGGATAGATCAAATTCCCCTCTACCTGCTGCAATATGACAAGAAAAACAAGAAAGATCAAAGCTTGTTTGGGATCTATCGTAACAATCATAAAAGCACCAAGAACAGCACCAATATAAGCACCAAATATCGGAATTAATGCAGTAAGGCCAACTAGTGCTCCGACAGGTCCTGCATACGGAAGATGGAGCAAAGACATTCCAAGGGCACAAAGAGTTCCCAAGATCACCGCTTCTGTCGCCTGTCCCAAAATAAAACTTGAAAAGCATTCATTCATTACACCTAAAACATAAATGATTTTTTCATACACTGTATTCTTAATAAATACCTTCAATACCCTGTTGATTTTTTCTCCGACTTCTTCTTTACATGCCAGTAAATATAGACTGAAAATAAGTCCGATTACAATATTTGTCACAGTCCCCACAAAAGAGCCTACAATTGTAGTGGCAGAGGCCAGGATTCCCTTTGTACCGGCCATTACTCCTGTTGAAACCTTATTAATCAGATTCCCCCAGTCCAGATCAAGTTCCGTAAGCTGTTGTTGCAGGGCTGGTAGTTCCCCTGACTTTTCAATCAAAAACTGCAAAACCTTCTGAAATGCTTTCGGAACATCTTTTGAAATGATCACAAAACAGTTCACAACTTGTGGAATTACCAGATAAAGAACAAACAGGATGATCAAAATCAATAATGCCAATGAAAAAAAGATGCAAACCGGCCTTCTGGACTTTTTAATGATCGGATGATTACAATTTGGAAAATAAAGTTTTTCCAACCGTATCATAAGAATATTTAAAACATAGGCAAAAATGCAGCCTAACATCAATGGAAACATAACTGCTAGCAAATCACCTCCCCAGTTTACAATTTCCTTAAAATAAATTACAAACAGACATAAAAATGCTGCAATCAGTCCGTATTGCGTAAAATGTTTCCAATTCATATTTCTCACTTTTTTATCCTCCAATTCCATTCTTTCACTCTTGCAAATAAGCAGTGCAATTCATTCTATCAGGTTATCAACCTCCGCTCTACTTCGGCTGGTAACATATTATACCACAAAACAATTTATGCAGTTTTGATTCCAAGATGAATTTTTTTCATCTTTCTCTCTTCTTCTTATTGATACCTCAGTCTATTTTTGTTATGATAAGAAAAGGCATACTACCTATAAAAAGGAGACTATTATGGATAACGAAACTCAAAATATATATATTACTACCATGTCAATTGCAGATAAAATCGACAAAGCATTAATGCAGGAAGACCCGTCCCATGAAAGCGTGAAAGAACTTCTACGTATGGATTTACGGGATTTTCTTATTTTCCTCACAATAGCAGACCATGTGATAGCCAAGGACGAAATCCGCTACATCAACAAATCCCTTGGCTATGATTTTGATGATACTACAATGAAACGCTTTGCCCTAAACAGCAAAATTATCCGCGAAGACTTCTTAAACCATCCACCTGCTTCTATGGAATATTTTTTCCAATATGGCAAAGAAGAATTCATTGTCCAGGAATCCAAATATTATAATATTACAAAACTTTATATTATGACATTTCAAATACTGGGGGAGGATTTCCTTTCTCAATGCCGGCATATGGATGTAACAGAAGTAAACCAGCTTACCCGCTACCGCTTTATGTTAGAAAGCAACGCTAACGCCTACATAAAAAGCGGCGGTGTCAAACCTTTAAAACCTGACAGCATACCGTTTAAGTTAAAATCCAAAGAACAAACAAGTGAATATTCCGAGACAGAGTCCGAAACTCCATTTATCGGCAGCATTTCCGGCGGTGATAAAACCATGGAAGATTTAGATACTTTACTAGAACAACTGGATTCATTAATTGGTTTGCTTTCCGTCAAGGAAGAGGTAAAAGACCTGATTAATCTTCTTAAAATTATCGATATACGGAAACAAAATGGTTTAAAAGCTCCTTCTGTCACAAAACACTTTGTATTTACTGGTAACCCTGGCACCGGTAAAACTACTGTTGCCAGATTACTGTCTGAAATTTACTGTGCCTTAGGAATCCTTTCAAAAGGACACATTGTAGAAGTAGACCGTTCCGGTATGGTGGCTGCATATATGGGACAAACAGCTATTAAAGTAAAAGAAGTAATAGAAAAAGCCAAGGGGGGAGTACTATTTATTGACGAGGCTTATTCTCTGGCAAACGAAACTCCAGGCGGTGATTTTGGACAGGAAGCAATTGATACCCTTGTAAAATCAATGGAAGACAACCGGGAAGACCTGATTGTCATTGTCGCCGGATATCCTGATCTGATGGATAAATTTATCACTGCAAATCCGGGGTTCAAGTCCCGTTTCCAAAAAACGATTCATTTTCCAGATTATAATGCAGATGAATTGTACCAGATTTTCCTAAAAAATTGCAAAGACAATGATTATCAACTGACTTCCGATGCCACTGCTTATTTAATACAGAATCTAAACAAATATGTGGCAAACAAGGGAAAGGATTTTGGCAATGCCAGAGATATCCGTAACTTCTTAAACATTGCTATTTCTTCACAGGCAAACCGTTTATTAAAAGAAAATGACATCACTCCGGAAGCACTTATGACTCTGACTCCCACTGATTTATCTTTTGCTTTAGAGAAAGGAGGTACTGCGATTCAATGACATTACTGGCATATCAAATTTTTCAGGCAGTTGTGGAACAGGGAAGTTTCCAAAAAGCGGCTGAAACATTAAGCCTTACCCCTTCTGCTATCAGCCACGCAATTTCTACAGCAGAAAAGGAACTGGGTTTTCCTCTTTTTAATCGTAATAAAAGCGGCGTTACGCTAACAAACTATGGAGAAAGCTTACAGCCTTATATTCTGACTGTATTAAACAGTGATGCCAAGCTGCAGCAGGCTATTTTGGAATTTAACGGACTAACCCACGGTTTAATTAAGATCGGAACCTTTTCTTCTGTATGCAACAGCTTTATTCCGGATTTGGTCACCACATTTTCCAAGCTGCATCCCAATATCGAGATTACGATTTATCAGGGAACATATGATGATGTTTACAACTGGATCAAAACCGGAGTAGTAGATCTCGGTTTCTTATCCGAATCCAGTCATAATGATTTAGAAATTACTGCCCTATATCAGGATGAATTACTTTGTGTGGTTCCAAAATCTTTCCACCCAAAGCATCGTAGCTACATTGAATTAGAAGAACTAAAGAACCAGCCTTTTGTATCCCAGCATGAAAGTACGGTTGCAGATATTCAGCATCTGCTGCATAAACACCATCTTAAAGTTCACTCCTCCTGCCATGTAGTGGATGATCTGAGTACAATTGCTATGGTATCTGCAGGGCTCGGTGTCTGCATTATGCCGGAACTGGTTATGCGAAGCATTCCTTACGATGTAGTTACATACTCTTTTCAGCCTCCGGAATACCGCACCATTGGTATTTGCTCCTTAAATACCAATCTAATGACCCCGGCAGTAAAATCCATGTACAAACATATCTTAAAATATTTCAAAAGTTTGGATTTGACGGAAAAATAATAAAAAGATACGAAAGGAAAAACCATGCATAATCAAAACATACAACTTATAGTAAGAATATCATTGTTATTAATTTATATCATCCTGTTTATCATTCAAATAATCTTTCTTATTCTGTTCATACGAAAAAGGAAAATGAAACACCTGATATGTTCTTTTACAACTTCGCTGATATCCTGTATCTCAGCCATTGGAATCATGTTTTACTATGACAGTCTGCCAGGGTATGGACCCATGGCCGGATTAACCTATTTTTCAGAATTTACATATTCCTTTTTGGCCAGTATCATGTTTGCGGGAATGTTTCTATTATCCATATTCATTTATATCATTCATATTCTTAGAAATTACAGGAAAAGTAAAAATATAACATAAAATGCACAGACATAAAGCTAACGTATTTAAGATCCCCTCATGTCTGTGCATTTCTACTCTCCTCCAATCTTTTACCGCAGTACTCCTCAAACGCAATCTTCGTCAACACCCTGCTGTAAGCAGTGAAATATACTACTCTCGCAAAAGCCACCAAATGTGCAGGCAGGCACATTTGGCTCATTGCTTACATTAATCAAGTCTTGCCTTACCACCCATATAAGGTTGTAAAACATCCGGTATCCTAACGGTACCGTCTGCATTTAAGTTATTTTCCAAAAATGCAATCAGCATACGCGGAGGGGCAACTACAGTATTATTCAGCGTATGTGCATAATACTTTCCGTCTTTCCCATCCACACGGATTTTCAGCCGCCTTGCCTGTGCATCCCCTAAATTGGAACAGCTCCCCACCTCAAAATACTTCTTCTGCCTTGGAGACCATGCCTCTACATCAATTGATTTTACTTTCAAGTCTGCCAAATCACCGGAACAACACTCCAATGTACGAACCGGAATATCTAAACTTCTGAATAAATCGACTGTATTCTGCCATAATTTTTCAAACCACATTTTGCTTTCTTCCGGTTTACACACTACAATCATTTCCTGCTTTTCAAACTGATGAATCCGGTAAACACCACGCTCCTCAATTCCATGTGCACCCTTTTCCTTACGAAAACATGGTGAGTAACTGGTAAGCGTCTTTGGAAGTTCTTCCTCCTTAATAATCGTATCAATAAACTTGCCGATCATGGAATGTTCGCTAGTTCCGATCAGATAAAGATCTTCTCCCTCAATCTTATACATCATGGCATCCATCTCAGCAAAACTCATAACACCGGTAACGACATTGGAACGAATCATAAACGGCGGTATGCAATAAGTGAAGCCTCTTTCGATCATAAAGTCTCTTGCATAGGAAATGATAGCCGAATGCAGTCTCGCAATATCTCCCATTAGATAATAAAAACCGTTTCCTGCCACCTTTCCTGCCGCATCTAAATCAATCCCATGAAACCGCTCCATAATCTCTGTATGATATGGAATCTCAAAATCCGGAACTACCGGTTCTCCATATTTTTGTATCTCCACATTCTCGCTGTCATCTTTACCGATTGGAACAGAAGGGTCAATTATATTGGGAATAACCATCATAATTTTCGTAATTCTCTCCTGCAAATCTTTCTCCTGTTCTTCCAGTGCAGTCAGTTCTGCTGAACGCTCCGTTACAAGCTTCTTTGTGGCTTCTGCTTCCTCTTTCTTACCCTGTGCCATTAAAGCTCCAATCTGCTTTGAAACCTTATTACGTTCTGCACGTAATGCATCTGCCTTTTGTTTTGCCTCACGGCTTTTGGTATCCAATTCAATTACTTCATCGACAAAAGGAAGCTTATCCTCCTGAAATTTGTTCTTGATGTTCTGTTTTACCACATCCGGATTCTCGCGTAAAAATTTAATGTCGATCATGTCTTTTCTCCTCTTATCATTTATTTTACATAGGTAATAGCGAAACTCTTTTTTCGTTACCGTTTGTTATACTAATATCCTAACAACCTGTCATATAAACGCATGTATTTTTCCGCAGACTTATTCCATGAAAAATCTTCTTTCATACCTCTAAGCACCATCTTATTCCAATCTTCCCTGTGGTCATAATAGATTTCTTTTGAATAATTAATCACTTTTAACATTTCATCTGCATTATAATTTCTGAAAGAAAATCCGGTTCCGGTTCCCTCATATTCATTATACGGAATCACCGTATCCTTAAGACCTCCTGTCTCCCTTACGATTGGAACGGTTCCATAATGAAGTGCAATCAACTGGGTCAGTCCGCACGGCTCAAATCGCGACGGCATCAGCATCGCATCTGCGGCCGCATAAAGTTTATGTGCTCTATCATCCGAATAAAATATATTTGCAGAAACCCGGTCAGAATATACCCACTGATAATGTTTGAACATATTCTCATACTTCGCCTCACCGGTTCCGATGATAACAAACTGCATATATGGATCCACAATTCCTTCCATCACCCAGTCAATCAAATCAAGCCCCTTTTGTTCCGTCAGACGTGAAATAATACCAATCATATATTTATTCTCATCCACCGGAAGACCAAGTTCTTTTTGAAGTTCCATCTTATTTTCTGATTTTCCCTTTTTATAGCTCCTTATATTATACTTTCTGAATAATTTGTCGTCCGTATTCGGATCATATACACTATAATCAATACCATTTATGATACCACAGAGCTTTTGATTATGAAATCTTAAAACATCATCCAGATTCTCTCCATATTCCGGAGTCTGAATCTCTCCTGCATAGGTATCACTGACGGTAGTAATATAATCGGAATAAATCATTCCTGCTTTTAACATATTGCCATCCTTGTAAAATTCCATACGGTCAGGTGTAAAGACATAATCCGGTAATCCGGAAATATACTTAAATGTCTTGACATCCCAAACTCCCTGAAACTTCAAATTGTGGATTGTCATAATCGTTTTTGTTCCCGCAAAAAAAGGATTATCGTGATAAATCGTCCTCAAATATACCGGAACCAGTCCTGCCTGCCAGTCATGACAATGAATGATATCCGGCCGAAATCCGATTACCGGAAGAATTGCCAAAACTGCCTTACAAAAGAATGTAAATTTCTCAATATCAAAACGAATGGTGCCATATGGTGCCCAGCCCGAAAAATAATACTCATTGTCTATAAAATAATAAGTAACTCCGTCCTGTTCATATGTCATAATCCCTACATGCACATCCGAAAAACGCTTACCCAAATCCATATAAAAATGATGAACATAGCGGAATTTTTCCCTATATTCCCATGGAATACATGTATAATTCGGGATGATAACCCGTACATCATACTCTTCCTTGGGAAACATCTTAGGAAGTGCCCCCACAACATCTGCCAACCCGCCTGTCTTAATAAATGGTACACATTCAGAAGCCACAAATAAAATATTCTTCATAAAATACCCTCCAATTCTACCCAAAATCTGACGAAACGTCTGTATCTATTATACTATTTTTTCTAAATTCTGTCTATGAATCCTTTTTATTTTTTCAATTCATCTAATGTTTTCTTGTAGGAATGTTCAAAATCCCTTAAAAAATCCCTTACCTCTTTCAAATCCATCTCAACAAGCCTTATAAAGATTGTAGCCTTTGCACTGGAAAATTCTTTATTTCCTGCCTTTTCTTCTTCAATGCATTTGAGGTATGCAGATAAACGGTCCGCTGCCTTTACCAGCTTCCACAAATATTCTTCCTGTTCCTGTGGAAACAATATCTTTTCATATTCCTCACAAAGATAATCCGGCAGCATAGACAAAAGCTCTGCTGCTGCCTGTTTTTCTACATTCTTATATGCCTCTTTTGTCTGTGCATTATAATACTTAATCGGTGTCGGCATATCGCCGGTGATGATCTCCGTACAGTCATGGTACATTCCAAGCAGAGCTGCCCGCTCTGCATTTAAATGATTCCCATATTTCTTATTGCTAATCAATGCCAGCACATGGGCAAGCATTCCAACTTCCAAAGAATGTTCACTGATATTTTCCGAATAAGAATTCCGCATCAATGCCCAGCGGTTAATATACTTCATTCTCGACATCATCGCAAAAAACGGACTGTCATATTCTTTGTATTCTTCCTCTTTTTCTTTCACTTATTCTCACATCCCTCCTGATTTTATGCCATATATACATTAATAAAGACGTGGACAGCATACATCGTTGCAGCACACATTACACAAAATATTTGTAAGAATATTTGCAAGACATAATTTAAAACAAAAACCGGTATTACTTACATTCGGCACTCCATATTCCGCCCCACGTCCTGCGTACCATGTACCGCCATTTTGCAAAATATTATAAAACTGCCGGTATTCTGTATTGCTTGGTTCCATACGCATTGCAATCTGTATATGCTCCAGTGCTGTTGCCTGATTACCTGCTCCCCGGTTTGCAATTGCTGAAATATAATACCATCTTCCGCTTCTGTTTTGTATATCACTTAATACACGAAGTGCTGACCGGTAATCTCCGTTTTGCACATAAGTGAACGCTGCCTGCAAATAAGTAAATTCCTTATCATCACTTTGTCCACCAGCATAGCTGCCAAAACCCCCAAAACCGCTAAAATTACCATATTCTCCAAAACTGCCATCATATGCATTTGCCTTTCCATCCATAATGGCCTGATATGCCTGCTGAACTTCTTTAAAACGTTCTTCTGCCTGCTCTCTATTTGGATTATTTACATTCGCATCCGGATGATACTTCCGGCTTAAATTACGATATGCCTTTTTTATTTCTTCTTCTGATGCCTCCGTTGATACTCCTAAAATATCATATGGACTTCTCATTCTTATGCCTCCGTTTCCTGTAAACAAAATGGGAAATATCCTTTTTCTTAATTTTCATAATCTGCTTTACGGGATTTCGCCTGTGCCCGTCTTATTTTTACTTCCTCATACTTTGTCCAGATACCGGAATAAAGAATATTTCTCAAAATTTCAGCATCCTCAACAATAGGAAGTTTTTCAAATTCTCTGGCAAACTCCACCGCCATCATTGTTAAAAGCTGCTTAACCCATTCATGAAACATACCGTCTGTTTCTTTGTCTAACAATGGGTTAAAGCAGTTCTTTTTCCTGTCATGCTCCAAATCATCATACGCATCTAAAACATACACAAATTTTCCGATATAAAATCCAATCCTGCGGAGACTTTTCTCCCATACATCCGGAACCGGTACAAAAATCTCTTCCAGTATATGCCCAAAACAGCAAGATAATTGATCAATATCACAATCACCTTTCTTTTCCAGTACAGAAAGCTGCTTCAGATTTTCCTTTATTGCACGTTCCTGTCTTTTATAACAGTGAGAGATTTTTTTTACTTTGGATTTTATCAGTTTTCCATAAAATGCACTTCCGGCTTTCTTCTCATCTAAAAAATCATCCCTGCATTTATACCATGCAAGCAGCAGTGTCATGTCCGCTGCATAATCCGTTATTTCATTTTTTCTAATCTTCCGCTTCGCAAAGGGATGTATCGCACATCTTGATAACTCTTCCTTACAAACCGGTTCATATAGACCACTCAACAAAATTGCCAGAAAAGTCATGTCATAGTTTAATGAAAGCTGTCCCCATATTCCATATTTATTTTGAAGAGTTTTGCAAAGACCACAATAGTAAGAGCAATATTTTTCATATTCCCGTATCTTCATTTCCGGCTTATTCACTACAACATAACCAAACATCGGCAGACTCCTAACTCCTCTTTTTAAACTGATTTTTACACTTCGGGCAGGTTATCATAATTTTTCCTTTCCCTTTGGGAATCCGTATCTTTTGTCCACATTCCCGGCATCGGAATATCCGATATGCAGAGGTCTTTTGTTTCCCATACTTCATACGGTATTTTACTTTTGCAAACCCATTTCTTATTCTCCATGTCCGGTCTAAAAATTTTTGATTCTGTGCATAACGTTTATTTCTGTCCCGGGACAGAATCCTGATATATGCATAAACAATCATTGCCCAACTGACAATCACGAAAACCGGAAACCGGAAAAACATTGTAAACAATGAAAGAATGATTCCGGTCCAGATTAGAAAAACTGATAGCTGATCAACTCCATACCGTCCCTGCATAAATTCAAATATCCTTTGTCGAAAGTCCATTTTTTGTTTCATGATCAGACACCCCTTTTTACTCATAATAAATAATAACCAACTATATAATATATATGTGTCTATTTCATGTACAGCCCGCATCTTTAACAAAAGTAAACCTTTCTATCATTATACACTGTTCTTTCGCTGAATACATCCCATTTTTAAAGCAATCTTTAAAATTTTAAAAAAAAATATATTTTTTTATCTTTTATGTTGACAAATATAACATCTTTTGGTATATTAGTACCTGTCGTTAAGACATGCGCGAGTGGCTCAGCGGTGGAGCACCTCCTTGCCAAGGAGGGGGTCGCGGGTTCGATCCCCGTCTCGCGCTTACTGAGAAGTCTGGATTCTATTTCAGGCTTCTTTTTGAGTTTATAGATTTACAAAGCAGAAATGCACAAACATACACAAGACGTCTTAGGAACGTCAGTCAAATATGTTTGTGCATTTCTGCTATCCATTGAAAATATTATAATACACTATCATTTTATTAATTTACTGCCTGCTTTGGGATAAATCTGATAATCATCACTCTTACCGCCATAATATATTTCGACTATATTTTTATTGGCATCCAGTTTGTAATAAAAAACAGGACTCAAAGCATTGCCGTCCACATCCTTTTTGGATTTTCCCTCTACTTTGTCTACATTCAGAACCTTGTAAACGGCCTCTTTGAAATCATTCCCATCCATTTTATCAACTTCCCATGGTTCTGCATGTTCTACTGCATTACCTCTGACCTTTTCATCCGTTATCGCAACCAGAATTGCTTTTGCAATCTTATTTCCAGTATCAATATCCACACTCAGTCTAGCTTTGTTCACATACTGAATCAACTTCGGTGCCAAAAAACCTGCAAGCACCGCCATAATCGCAATCACTATAATTAATTCAATCATTGAAAATCCTTGATTCTTTTTCATAAATTCTCCCTTAATCATCATGCAATAGTGGATTTACAAAAATCCTCTATTGCATAATTTTCCATGATACTTTTTATCTGTCTGCTTATAAAGATATCATATCATAATTTAACTTTTTAATAGTCTGCAACGTCTTTGTCCGTACCTCCTCTGCCTCTGCTAAAGATAACAAAGAGTCCCTATCAAATTTGTTCTGCATTAAATAACTCACCCAATCTTCAATATAGTTTTTAACATAATCTACATTCTCTCGACTGCGGTTTTTCAGATAAGTTTCGATGTTAGCGATATGCTCAATGACAGTCGGGTCATCATTTGAAGCATTTACAGGTTTCGTGCCGGACTCATCTGACAATTCAATTACCTTGCCTGTTTTTGTAATAATCACTTTCTTATTAGGAGCTGACGCTTCTGTCGTAACCTTTCTCTCATGTCGGACAATCAACAATTCTACCACTTTAATAAGGCACGCCACGCTATAAGTACTCTCTTCTGCAGTCTGTTTTTCGTGTCCCTTATCCTTATACTGATTCCAAAGCCATTCCGATTTGCACAGCATCTCTTCAATACGTAAATTACTAAACATTTTATTCAGTTCCGGATTAACAGCTGAAGGAGCCGCTTTCGCAAAACCAAATTTTAATGTAGACGTTGTCTCGGCCTTTGGTTTCTCTATATTATATCTGGATGGCAGATTAATCTTACCATATGTCTCGGTAAACATTCTCTTTGCCTTTTCGATATCATAATTTGAATTAATGATTGGCATGTCTTTATTATTCAACCCCTGCCGGATCATATCATCTGCAGCAAGAAATACAAGATGTTTCTGCCTGTCCTCTAAAAGTTTTTTAATCTCATAATTCGTTTTACTCTTTTCCAAAATATTGTTTTTCCGTACTTTAAATGCTTTAATCTTTTCTTTTACACTAAAGAACAATTTTAACAGGGATGGATTTGCATTTACATAATTTCCAATCCAGGTCAGCTCCACATACTGGTGCTCAATACGATTTGAAATCTCATAAACACTATAACCATCAAAAACAACATTCAGTGTTGTATAAAGCATATCTAAAATTTCGTATTTTTCCTCCCATGAACGTGTGGATAAGTCTTGATTTACAAGCTGCTTGATTCCACAGTCATAAAATACAAGATTATATTCATATAAGCCCTCAAATACATTACTCTTATCACTCAGTGACGCACCGCTTCCGAGAATCTGCAGGTTTTTCTTCATAATCGGTTCATCCTCGATGTATTTGTATACTTTTTTCACAAATGCCGATACCTCAACTAACAGACTGTCAATTCGCTTATTATAAATATCCTGCTTAGAAATAGCCGTAATCACATTTCTGCTTAATACATTTGTATACTGGGTACTGTTGCAATTCCGGATCAGATCCTTAAAATTCTCATATACATGCAAATTATCCACCGGAATAAACTCTGCATTCAAGCCGTAGAATTCAAAAGCCTTTTCATAATCCCCTTTTCGGATAAATGAATTAAAAAGACCCATACTAAATTGAATCTTATAATCATTTCCTACATGGGTATCCTCTACAAAATAATCATACAGTACTTCCAAATTATTCAGATAAGACTCCGAATTGGAAGCAGAAGGAGGAAGGTCCATCTCCATCACAACATTAATTAAATCCATGTATCCCATAACAGCCTTATCATATGTAGATGGTCTGTCATCCGCATCTGCAATCTGATAACAGGTATTAATTAGCAATGGAGCAACTCTCTCTCCAATCAGACGCATCGCATCTCCAAATTTATCAAGCTGGTACAGATAAATGAGCCAGACGCTATATCTATAAATACCTGTAGTGTTTATAATCGCATCGGTATCCGAAGGATCAATATCCCCGTATACAAATTTGAACAATGATTCAATCCATTCCTCAATCTCGTACTTCCCGGGCTGCTTAATATTCTCATCTACAAACTCTGACAATTCATAAAGTTTTGTACATTGTGATTTGACTTCCTCATCTACATTCATACTGGATAAGTCAAAATTATGGTCCTTTAAATAATCAATGACCAATGCATAAAATCCTTCTTCAACCTGCTCATTTAGAAAACGAATTAACATTCCTTTATTGGAAGACGCCGCAATGGAAATAATGTTTGTATCATTCCCCCGGGTAACATTTGCCGGTAAATTCTGCATAATAATTCCTCCTTAATAATTGAATTTGTGTGAAATAAATAAATTCCACCTAATTAATTACAATATTATCACAATTATTACTAGTTTACAACCAAATCTTCAGATTTTTCAGTTATTATTACAAAGAACAATTGTGCAATTTATACAATTTCCTGATAAAACTATTTCCAAATGCTGCTGTTCCACAAACAAAAAAAGAAAGAATTGCTTTTTCCTTCCATCCGTATTAAAATGTAAATAATTATATTTTATATATTTTACTAAGAAAGGCAATACTATTAGAAAATATATGTAAAAACTATTCTACTGTAACCGGTAACTACTGGTCTTGCAGCAATATGAAAAGGAGAATATTATGGCAAAGAAAAAAAAGACTCTCGGCAAATTACTTGCCTTTACAACTACGGCTGTTGCGATTGGCGGAACCTGTTATGTTTTCCGCGACAAAATCAAACAAAGTTCGGTCTATAAAGCCGTTTCAGAAAAACTTTCCGATCTGTTCAGCAGCATTTCCGAAAAATATTCCGATGATGATGACGATTTTTTCTTTGATGAAGAGGATGATGATTTCGAAGATGCATTTTCCAAAGATACGGAACACGGGCGTGAATATACTTCCATCACCATTAACGCAAAAGAGGACTCTTCTGAAGAAAAAGATACGGTAGATTTTTCCGAAAAAAATCCTTCTAAACAGGAAGCCGCAAATTCCCTACAAGCCGATTCTTCCACAGAAGATGATACATCAAAGTCCGACGAAACAGCCGCAAACGAAGACTTAATAGAGATTTTTCCTAAAGATTCCATTTCCAACATCAAAGTTGGAAACACTTCCGCTCCGGCAAATTCCGTTTCTGGAGGCAATACTTCTTCTACCAAAGAAAACCACTATGAAAATGAAGGATTATCTGATGTTTCCGAGGATTCCGATGCATTGGAGGAGCAGGACAAATTAGACCGATAACAAGATTTTCGTACCGTAATAATCTGCTGTAATTGATTATTACGGTATTCTTATACCCTTTCATGGCATATGGTTCATTATAAAATACAGACAAGGAGATATCACAATTATGTCAACTACTTATCAAGGATTTGCTTATGTCTATGATCAATTTATGGATCATATTCCCTACAATACATGGAGCCACTATCTTACCGGTCTATTTCATCAATACTCTATAACAGACGGAACTTTAGTAGAACTTGGCTGTGGTACAGGTACGCTTACCCTGCAGATGAAAAAAAGCGGATACTCTGTGATTGGTATTGATAACTCCACTGACATGCTTACTCTGGCCTCAGAAAAAATTGCAGGCACCTCCGGTATTACGCTTCTTTGTCAGGATATGCGTGAATTGGATCTGGGAACTCTTTATGACGGTTTCTACTGCCTTTGCGACAGTCTGAATTATCTGCTGTCAGCAAGTGATATATTATCTGCCTTTAAAGGAATCAAAAAATACCTTAAAGACAACGGAGTTTTTATTTTCGATTTGAAGACGCCTTATTTTTATCAGTATATACTAGGCGACCAGGTGTTTTGCGACCATCAAAAAGATTGCAGCTATACATGGGAAAACAGTTATTTTGAAGAAGACAGAATCAACCAGTACGATCTGACTATTTTTGCAAAACATGCAGATAGTGGATTATTTGAACGATTCTGCGAAACCCATCATCAAAAGGCATATCCTTTAACAGAAATCATTGACTTATTAGCAGAAGCCGAATTAGAATATATTACAGCTTATGATGCATTTACATCAAATCCCCCTGCTTCTACGAGTGAGCGTATTTACATTATTGCAAAAAACAGAAATGGAGACAAATAATATGAAAGATATCATGATACGAGGCACAGCTGCCGAAAATCAGGTACGCTTCTTTTGTGCCTATACAAGAAAGGTCGTTGAATCAGGACGCATGATTCATAACACCAGTCCGGTAGCAACTGCAGCATTGGGCCGGCTATTAACAGCAGGTGCTATCATGGGAAGTATGTGCAAAAATGATTCTGATCTATTAACATTACAAATTCAATGTTCCGGACCAATCAGTGGGCTGACGGTTACTTCCAATGCCAAAGCAGAGGTAAAGGGATATGTAAACAGGCCGGACGTAATTCTTCCTCCAAGTCCCGCAGGGAAACTGGATGTAGGAAAAGCATTGGGTTCCGGTGTCCTTAGTGTGATAAAGGATATCGGTTTAAGAGAACCTTATGTTGGTCAGTCTGATCTGGTATCCGGTGAAATAGCCGAAGATCTAACCTACTACTTTGCCGCAAGTGAGCAGATTCCAACTTCTGTTGCACTTGGTGTCCTGATGGAAAAGAACAACACAGTGAAACATGCCGGTGGTTTTATTATCCAGATGATGCCTTTTGCAGAAGAATCTCTAATTTCCGATTTGGAAAACCGTTTAAAGGATTTTTCTTCGGTTACCTCTCTAATGGATAAAGGCATGACACCGGTCGATATGATAAACCGGTTATTGGAAGGCTATGATATTACCATTAATTCTTCCATCACCCCTTCTTACCATTGTAACTGCTCAAAAGAACGTGTCCATAAAGCCATTATGAGTATTGGAAAAAGAGAAATCGAAGAAATGATCGCCGATAAAAAACCGATTGAGGTAAACTGCCAGTTCTGTAATAAACATTATATTTTTGAAACGGCAGAGCTAAAAAATATGATTTCCTGATTATTTAAGTATACAAAAAGAAGCTTTCGACTCACCCACCCATCGGTGGACTGCCTCAAAAGCTTCTTTTTTATTGCATTGTGCCTCTTTGCACAACCGCTTCTACTCTGTTTTTGCCATATTGTCTTCTGGCGTCACATACTCTGTCGTAACTTCTTGTGTGGTGGTCATCTCCTCGGTTGTAATCGTTTCCGTTTTCTGTTCCTCTGTCGTTTCAGAAGATGCCTCTTCTTTTTCCTGCTCCGTTACACTCTCGGTAGTCTGTTCCGTATCCTTTTCTGTACTTGTTTCCTGGGTATCTTCTAAAGTTTCCTCCTCTGGAATCTCTTCACGATACACCTTTATTGTATAAGTCTTTACATGACCGGATAATGCCGTTACCGTAATCACAACTGTATTTTCCCCAATCTGCAGCCTTTCCGGCATCTCCAATCCTACTACACTTTCTTCCTCCATCGGAATCGCACTAACCCCGATCATTTCCACATCTAAACCTACATGCAGTTCATATTCCGTCCTGCCCGGATCAAAAGGCTCTGACAATTCTCCTGGTGCAACCAGTAAATCTGACAGTCTTGCATCCGTATCTTCCTGCGTATTGACACCGATTTCAATTTTCTTAGCCGATGGAGCAACCTCCACATAATCCAGGTCAGCATAGTCAACCAGAAATACATCTGTTAATGCAACCTCCACATTCCCAATATCCAATGCTTTAAAAGTCAGCTCATAGACTGCATTTTTTGTTTCCGCATTATAGGTGTCTTTCACTTCCAACACTCCGGCTCCACCTGTAACACAATCCTCCTTTGGAATGAACTCTAATATTTCTGCATTATAGGATACATATGCATCCACCGAATAGAGTGCAGCATCACTATTTAAAACAAGCTTAACAGTAAATTCGTTTTCCTTTTTAACAGATTCCGGAACCTCCAGATGCATCTCGGCTTCTTTTGCATATGCTTTTTCCTTTGAATGGATTCCCGTTACCACCAGACCAAGTACAAGCACCAATGTCAATAATAACGCAATCTTCTTTTTCATACTTCATCTCCTCTTTCCAAAGCTTTATCCCAATCACTATTTTCTGGTGACATTTATTCTATAAGGCTGTGTCTTTCCGTTTTCAGCCCTACCGGTTACGGTAATAACTGTCGTTTTTCCGGCTGCCAGTTGATAAGTCCCTGCTCCTGATACAGAGGCTCGTTTACTTACAGCAGTCGCTTTTACCGTCACACTGGAAACGGAATTCGGAACAACCAATGAATACGTATAGGTATTGTAGCTAAACGTTGGTGTTAATGTATACTGAGTGGAAGTACTGCTGCCCTTATATACTTTCAGACTGGAAAGGTAAGGATTCGGGTTTCCTTCCGCCTTCGGAAGCCGACAGGCAGTAGCCGGCATATTATTATAAACCGGAATATAGAATATCATCGTATCTCCTATAACTCCCAATCTATTATATGCATTTCTTGTCGTTCTTCCCTCGGAATAAGGTGCCTGAACATTTGTCATATACTGATGCAGATATAAATATTTAGTCTCTACGGGATTGACATTAAACTTTTGAAAATATAGGGTATTCTGTCCCCGATTAATATAATTGGTTGCAATATATTGTGCCCCGCCAACAATCGACTTGTACGGATTCGTCCATGGTCTTCCATATGTTGTCGATTTTGCATCACCTCCGGCTGCCCACTTTAAACCACTCGCCACTGCATTCGTTCCGTCATATGCCCCTATATTATAAAAATTATAGAGTCCCTTATAACTACCGTATGTTCCGCTTGTGGCATTGGAACCATTTACACCCACTTCCTGTTTACTTCTGGTAGCCAGAAAATAGGGATTTGCTTTTGAGGCTTTTCCGGCATCCATAAACGCCTGTTTGTAGGAACCGGTTACCTTTTTCTTTGTTGCAGAATCCGTTACACTGTAATTTCCCTTCATAAAAGTATTGTTCAGTATGCTCTGTACCACCGTAGCACTTTGGGAGGAATCATATGCCAGTGCCTCAAACTGAAAAATATCCATATCATTCAGAAAATTTCTGGGATCCATATAATAAGCAATTACTTCTGAATTTGCACTATACCAGTTTGTTCCGTCCTTTACAGCATACGTATCCGTTTTCCAGTTATATGCACCATCCGCAGTGGACAAATAAGAAAACGGTGCCAGTGAGCTTGTCCCTTTCGGATAGTTACTTTGAATCACGTTTCGTCCAACTATACTCTCGTTTTGGATAACAGTTGCCCAATTCAGATTTGTATTCACTGCAATAAACTTCCAATTTGGATATTGGGTATGTAACGCACGTAAGCTTGACTGATAACTTGCCGGAAATTTCTTTAACATAGTTTCAAAAGAAGAATCCGAATTATTATTATTGTTGTTATTGTTGTTGTTATTGTTGTTGTTATCAGCTGGAAGCGTTCCGATCGTAATATATGCTTTTGAGGCATATCCCGTAACGGTTTTTCCTCCATATGTTGTCTTTACCTTATACCAGCTTCCACTTGTGCCCAATACAGAAACAAGTGTATTTCTCGGTATCTTCAAAAGAACAGAACTTGCCGTGCTGGCACTCTTTCGAATATTCAGATAGGTAGTCACCTTATCATTTACATACCCCGTTTTTGCTGTATTATTAGTATTATTCGTACCAGTGTTACCTGAAGATGTATTTGACGTACTATTCCCATTTACCGTAATATAATCCGATAACACATAACCCGTCTTCGTTTTTTTCTTATAGGTTGTCTTAACCTTATACCAGTATTTCCCTGATTTCCATGATATCCCCTTAATTGTAACTGCCGTATTCTTGGGAACCTTCAACAGTGATTTCGAAGAGCTCTTTGCACTCTTTCTCACATTCAGATAAGAAGTGACTTTATTATTTACTTTACCTTTCACCGATGAATTTTTTTTGATATAAAAGGAACTGACATATCCTGTTCTTGTCTTTCCATTGACTACTGCTTTACATTTGTACCATGTCATGCCCTTGTTCTTTGCATAGCCCAGAATCGTAACAGATTGCTTTTTCTTAAGCATACCATAGCTTGTATAATTTGTTCCCGCCTTTTTTCTCATATTAACCTTTGCCGTCGTCTTGCCCGGATAGGAAATAACCGACTTACAGGTTGTAGCCGCTTCTGTGTGCACACCAAATGCAAAAATCCAAAACATACATATCATAAATGCAATTACAAGTTTAATTGTTGTCCCCTTTGTTTCGCTTTTTATTTTTTTATTAATCATCTGTACACCCCTAACATATTAGTCCTACATAACAAATTAACATAATATAGTTACATAATACTATATCTTTTTCAGCATTTCAACAGGAAAGTCGCTTTTTCCTGTATTTTCTTCCTAATATCTTTCCTTAACGCATCTTCCTCTATTTTTATATTGTCATATCGGAAGTATGATTTAAAACCATTCTATAATATTAAGTAAACTACTACACAAATGTGAAACAAAGGTGAAAATTATTATTTTTATCCTACAGCGTTTTCCTCCCAAAATCTCTAGCGTAACGGTTTTTTATTCTGCTTTTCGATTTCTTCAGCCAGATCGTTCAGATAAATCCACCGCTCCATTCTCTCAGAGAGTTTATAATCCAGATTCTCCTTTTGTTCTGAAAGCTCCTGCAGCCGGGAATACTGGCATGCCGCTTTGTTGATTTCCTCTTCGATATCCTTGAGCTGTTCCTCTAAAACAGCAATTTCCCCATCAATGGTTTCGTACTCCTTTTGTTCCTGATAAGTAAATCTAAGCTTTTTTTCCCTGTTATTTTTCCATGTATCTCTACTGTCAGCAAATGTTTTTCCGCTTCCCTGCTTCTTCTCTTCTGTAAAAAGTGTTCCTTTTTGCTCTGCCTTTTCTACATAAGTAGTATAGTCCCCCTCATACCGGGCAATCATTCCATTTTCCTCAAATGCAAAAATCCGGTCAGCAATACGATCTAAAAAATAGCGGTCATGGGATACTGCAATTACAATTCCTTCAAAATGATCCAGATAATCCTCTAAAATTGTCAAGGTCGCAATATCCAGATCATTTGTAGGCTCATCTAATATTAATACGTTCGGTGCTGACATTAATATTTTTAGTAAATACAGTCTTCGCTTCTCTCCCCCGGAAAGTTTTCGGATCAGTTGATATTGAATTTCCGGAGTAAACAAAAAACGTTCACACATCTGAGAGGCAGATGCCATACCATTATCGGTTGTTATGTATTCCGCCACATCCTTTATATAATCAATCACCCTCTTTGACGGTTCCATTTCCTCCACCATCTGGGAAAAATAGCCTATTTTAATCGTCTCTCCAATGATAATTTCTCCGGAATCCGGTAATTCTTTCCCTAAAATCATCTTAAGCAGGGTTGTTTTCCCACAACCATTTTCCCCTACAATCCCAATATGCTCGTTTCTCATTGTATAATAAGTAAAATCTTTGATAAGAACACGACCGTCGTAAGCTTTCGAAACATTGTTTATCTCAATGGTCTTCTTTCCCATTCTAGAGGCAAGGGAATTCATTTCCACATGCTGTTCTTCTTCCGGTGCTTTCACAGACTTCATTTCTTCAAAACGTTGCAGCCTTGCCTTTTGCTTTGTAGAACGTGCCTGTGCACCGCGTCTTACCCATTGAAGCTCTGTTCGTAATATATTCTGCACCTTACGATAACCGGCGGCTTCACGGTCTATGCGCTGCTGTCTTAATTCCAAAAAACCGGAATAATTGGCTTCGTAACGATAGAGCCTTCTCCAATCAATTTCTACTATTTTATTGGTTACCCGATCAAGAAAATACCGGTCATGTGTTACCATAATAAGAATCCCCTTATATCTTTTCAGATATTCCTCCAACCACGTGACCATCTTATTGTCTAAATGATTGGTAGGCTCATCTAAAAGCAGCACCTTTGCCGGTGCGAGCAGTGTCTTCGCCAATGCGACCCGCTTTCTTTCTCCTCCCGAAAGATGAAGGAGCTTTGCACTCGTATCCTGTATATATAATTTTTTTAAAATTGCGTTTGCTTCTGCTTCCAGATTCCAGTGGGGATTTGAAGTTTTCTTTCCCCTCATCACATAGGAAAGTATGGTATCCTCCTCCCTAAATTCTGTATTCTGTGCAAGATATGCAGCATCCGCCTGTTTATTCCAAATGATATTCCCTGCATCCGGTTCCTCCAGCCCCGCCAGCATTTTTAAAAATGTACTCTTTCCCGAACCGTTTATACCGACAATCCCAATTTTATCTCCCTCATGAATACCAAGGTTCACCTTGTCAAACAAAACCCTTTCACCATATCCTTTTGTCAGATTTTCGATATTTATAATGTTCATAATTCTCTCCAATTTTCTAAGCGAAGGGCATCCTGCTTTCTTACATAAGCCTTAATCTGTATTCCCTCTTCTTTGTATTCTTCGGCAAGTATCTGTCCATATATCCTGATATCGGCAAGCAGCCCGGCTGCTTTATATGGAATCAGGTGTTCGATATAAATCTGGTTTTCACGTATTTGATTTCCTATCACATGAAGCAAATCCTTCATTCCGGTTCCCTTTCCAGCAGAAATCAAAACAGTAACATCCGCCTGCAGGTCTTTCAATACCGGAACATGACTTAATTTATCTATTTTATTAAATACGGTTATAACCGGTTTATCCTCTATTCCCAATTCTCTTAAAGTCTCGTATACCGCATACATCTGCCGATCCATATCCGGATTTGCAGCATCCACTACATGAAGAATCAGGTCACTGTATTTTGCTTCTTCCAATGTGGAACGAAATGCCTGAATTAAATGATGTGGCAATTTTGAGATAAATCCAACCGTATCCGTTAACATAATATTTTGACCGTTGGGAAGCTTTAAGGCTCTGGTCGTCGGATCCAGTGTAGCAAACAACATATTCTCTGCCAGTACTTCTGCCTTTGTCAGTTGGTTCAAAAGGGTAGACTTCCCTGCATTCGTATAACCAACAATACATACAACCGGACTGCTGTTGCTGCTTCGCAGCTTTCTCTGCGTCTTTCTATGCCTTTTTACTTCTTCTAGTTCTTTCTTCAATCTGGAAATCTGTTCCCGGATCATTCTCCGGTCCATCTCAAGCTTTTTTTCACCCGGTCCCCTCGTTCCAATTCCTCCTCCTAATCTGGATAAAGAGGAACGAAGCCCCACCAACATTGTGGCATTATATTTTAACTGTGCAAGCTCAACCTGTATTTTTCCCTCTCTGGTATTTGCCCTTGATGCAAAAATGTCAAGAATGATCATGGTTCGATCCATAATTTTTGTATCAAGTTCCTGGGACAGCGTCTTCATCTGTACCGGAGATAATTCCGTATCGCAAACAATGCCTGTAGCCTCCAGTGCCACAAGCATTGCCTTTAATTCTTTTAATTTCCCTTTCCCCAGATAGGTAGTGTGATTGACCTCTTCCAGATTCTGTTCCAGCCTTCCCACTTCAACAGCTCCTGCAGTCTTCACCAATTCTGCAAGCTCTGCCAAAGACACCTCATCCTTCCGTCCTCTGTCATATACCGCAACTAAAATTACGCGTTCCGTCTCCTGCTTATTTTCAAAGAACCGTATCATAGACCCTCCAACTACTCTTCCAATTCTGTACGTCTTGTATACAATAAGTCATACTCATTCTTACCGTCTGCATCCTGTGGATATGCCTCAACAAATGCCTTCGCCTTTGCATATGCCATATTATAATCCTTTAATTTCTCATAATATACAATCTCATCAAATAATAATTCCTTTATATTTGACTGATCTTTCAACCTCTTTCCCTTCTCAATATATCCCAGTGCTTCCTCCATTTTCCCTTCATCAAGAGCAATTGCCGCATATTGTGCATACATAAAACTATTCATGTCGTTTGTTTTTAAAAATACATCATAATAAAGCTGCATATTATCAAGATCCCCAGTCTGTCCGTAACAGCTTCCTACATACAAGATCAGATCACTATAACCATCCTCATAGGCCTCCAGTAAAATCGGCAGTGCAGCTCTATAATCCTGCCAGTCATACAATTGCAGTCCATAGGCGATATTCTGCAGATAATCCAGACCTTCTATCTTCGCCTTTGCCCATAACCTAACCTTGCTGTACTCACAACAGGCATCACCATATTCTCCTGTATTTACATAGCAGTCTGCCAGATACAGGCGGACATCATTATCAAACGTCTCTAAAAGGGGAAGCCGTGGCTTCAATGCCTCTTCAAAAAGATCAATTGCCCCTTCATAATCTTCTTTTTCATATAATGCCAAACCTTTATTAAACATACTATGCTTTACCCCGATTGACACCCCATAAAGGATGCCCAAAAGAAGCATAACCATTATAAAGAATTTTATGATACCAAGAAATGTAAATTTCTTTTTTTTCTTTTTCTTCCTTACCGGACGGTATTCCGATAATTCATATATTCCATACCGGTCTCTTCTATTTCTTCGTCTGCCCATAATAAATATTGCCTTTCCTGCCTGCAGCCCGTGTTACATAATATTAAGCAAATCCACTGCAAAGATATCGTAAGTATAACATACTTCCTTTATTTTTCCAAGACGGATTATTGCCCCGCAACGGCTGCATTTACCTCTTTTGTTATTTTATCTCCACCCTTTTCCTTCCACTGCGATACAAAATCATCAAAGATGTCCGGTTCTTCCACTCCTGTTACAATTTTTAAGAACGTCTCCTCCTCCAGTTCCCGGAGTTTCCACCATTCCTCTTTCATGGAATCCGTTTCCGCAAAATAAACGGATTTCACAACTTTGGTTTTTGCTTCGTTTAAAAGGCGGCAGGCTGTTATTCTGGAAGTATAAGCAGCCCAGTCTTCCACACTTGCCGTTTCTGCGTTTTCCAGATAAGATTTACAGGATTCATAATAAGAAGCTTCCATTAATTCCATATCTTCTGCCCTTTTTTCTCCGGAAAATGTTTCCATCAGATCCTTATAACACCGGTTTAAAGCATTCTGATAATCAATGTTAATACTGATGGGTCTGGCTGTCACATCCACATTAAGCTGGTAATACCGGGATATTTCCCCTGCCTTTTTATTATGATATCTCAAATCATCGTACATGACGTTTAAAATCTTGATTGCAACCTCTGGATGTGCATAACCTTTTCTTACCACAACATATTTATAACTTGGATTTCTATAACAATAACTAACGTTCCCCTTTTCATCTGTCGTAATAATATAAGGTTCCCAATCCGCATCGGGATCCTTACTCTTTGCACTCATTAACGGATTATTCGGAGCCCACCACGGACCGAAAAAGGCACCGCATTTTCCATCTTCGATCAGTTCGATAATATTGGAATTGGAACGAAGTAAAAACTCATTATCCAATGTTCCGTTTTTGTACATTTCACTGAGTTTTTTTAGTGCACCTTTCACCTCCGGCTGAACAGAACCGTAAGAAACACTTCCGTCATCTTCCATCAGCCACTGTCTTGGATATGCATCATAGCTGGCAAAGAGAATATCCATCTGGTATTCATAACTATATCCGCTCTCTCCCACCATATTGCGGTCACACACCAGTCCAACGGTATTTCCCGGTCCATTTTTTCCCGGATCGTTTCTGATAAACTGGGATACAATATTTTCCACATCCTCCATTGTTTTTGGGGCTGAAAGTCCCAATTGATCCAGCCAGTCTTTCCGCAGCCACAGCATTGTCGGTCCGTCTTCAATATTGGTTTCAGGTATTGCCATTATTTTACCGTCAAATGTTACATTGTCAAAAAGAGAACCTCCGTAACTACTGTAAATTGCCTTAATCCGCGTGCTGGCACAATTATGATACGCCTCTGTCAAATCCTCGATCAAGCCTTCTTCTACAAGTCTTTGTACTTCACCCAGATCACTCACCACCATGATATCCGGTATTTCCCCTGTCTCAATAGACATGGAAACCACTTCATCATAATCTTCATACGCTTCAAAAACATTTTCATTCTGTACATTTAAGGTCTGCCTTAAATATCTCGTATATGCATTATTCTCATAAGTATCCCCCAGCGGCATATTGGAATTGTTACTTCCCGTCATTTTCCCCAACGAGTAGGTAACCGTTTCCGGATACTTCCCATATGGAGTTGTGCTTGCCGTTTCCATATCAAACATATCCTTTTCTTGTTTTTTCTCATTTTGCGGCTTAGCGTCCATATGCAGACACCCACTGATTAAAATACATATCACCGCTGCAGCTAAAAATCGGATCTTATTTTTCATACAGACTCCATTTCTTACTATGTTTCCATAATTATTTAGATTTATACAAAATAAGGATAGACTATAACAGTTTCGCCATTTGCTACTCTATTATAATCTATCCTTTATATTTATGCAATTTATCTGCAAATTCTTTTTACCAGGAACAACAATACATTATCCCTTTACAGCACCTGTCATACCATCAGTATAGAACCGCTGCATGAATACGAACAGGATAGCAATCGGAATGGAAACAATGACTGCACCGGCTGCGAACCGTGTATACCAGTTGTAAATATTTTCCCTTGTCAGCATATTCCAAAGCCCGATGGAAACCGTATAATATTTTGAATCGGCACCAATAATAACCTTCGCCATAATAAAGTCAATCCACGGTGCCATAAAAGACTGTAATACGGTATAGACAATAATCGGTTTAGAAAGCGGCAGTGTAATCCTTGTAAACACCTGCCATTTTGTTGCCCCATCAATAAATGCTGCCTCATCAATCGCCTTCGGTATCGTATCAAAAAATCCCTTTGCCACATAAAACTGTAAGATGCCGGCACCACCGGAATACAGTAGAATCAGTGCAAGTAATTTGAGGGGACCTTCCGTCAAACCAATTCCTTTTATGAGATAATATACGGCAACCATAGACATAAATCCTGGGAACATACCTAATATTAAAGCAATGTTCAAAAACGGTTTTCTTGCCTTAAATCTTAATCTGGACATTACAAAGGCAATGGATACCAGATAAAAGGTAGCTAATATACAGGAAAAAACTGCTATAAAAAAGGTATTTCCAAACCATTTCGGAAAGTTAAATACATCCGTATCGGTAAATAAAGTTACATAATTTGATATGGTCATCGATTTTGGGAAAAAGGTTGTAGAGTAGGAACCCTTTTCTGCACGGAACGATGTCATGATCACCCAGAAAATCGGAAATACCCATACCACTGAAAGCAAGCCAAGAATTATATGCACAAGCGTATTGGTAACTACTCTTCTGGTAGACATCTTATTCTTTTTAAAATTTGCTAATTCTTCTTGTTTTTTCATCATTGAAATTCCTCCTCATTGTTATAGGATCCGGTCTTTCTATATGCAATCAACGAGAATACCGCACACAATACGAATGTCAAAATACCGATTACTGCACCCAGATTATAATCTTTTAGATCAATGGTCAGACGATACAGCCATGTAACTAAGAGGTCGGTCTTTCCACCGGTACCGTTATTATATGCCATAGCCTTTGGTGCACCTTCTGTTAACAGATAGATGACATTAAAATTATTAATATTACCTACGAATGATGTAATCAAATATGGAGTCATAACAAACATCATATACGGCATTGTAATCTTAACAAAAATAGTGGCAGGTCCTGCACCGTCAATTTTTGCAGACTCATATAATTCACCCGGAATATTTTGCAAAATACCTGTGGTCTGTAACATCGTATACGGAATACCAATCCATAGGTTCACCACTATGACGGTAATTCTTGCCCATGTAGCATTCGTCCAGAACGGAAGCCCCTGATCAATCAAGCCCAACTGTTTCAGCATAACATTGACTGCCCCCTCTGGCTGCAACATCGTCCGCATAACCAATAAAGAAACAAACTGCGGTATTGCAATGGATAGGATAAAAATAAATCTCCAAAATCCTTTTGCCTTTGTGTCTCTTCTGTTAATGACCATCGCAAGAATCATACCAAACACAAAGTTCAGTACAGTAGCAAACACTGCCCAAACCAGTGTCCACCCAAGTATGTGTACAAATGCATATCCCAGACCACTCTTGGAATTAAAAAGTTCTATAAAATTCTGGAGTCCCACCCAGTCAAATAACTTTCCGGGCGGCTGATGATTTCTGTCGTAATTGGTAAATGCCATGCTGATCATAAATACCAACGGAAGAATTGTAAATAAAACGACACATGCCACCGGAAGTGCCAGCAGGGTCTTTTGTATATTCTGATCAAACAGTGCCCGAATATCATCCACAAAAGATGGAATCTTTTTCCCCTGCTCCTGATACATCTGTACCATATACGCAGACTTTAAAGAAGCACACCACAAAACAACAAATGCAAGAATGATAAAAATCGTTATAATTCCATAGAGAAGACACAGCATAGAGTTATCTCCCTGTGTATACTCATAAATCTGCTTTGCCTCATTGAATACCTCCTCTCCGGTATTCGTTCCTAATGTAATCAAATCACCTAAAAATGCTGCCCCTTTTAATATCATAAATACAAAAAAAGCAACCTCCAGTGCCAAAAACAACAGACCTTTTATAATCTGCTTTCTTGCCAGATTTCCGGCTCCTAAAATTACGGCACTGCATTTGGTAACCGCATCGCCATATACCAGTGCATTTTTAACGCTGATTTCCTGCTGATTTGCACCATTTACAGCTTCCTTTTTTGCCATTGCAATCATACTCCTTCCCTTTTCTTTTTTTTATCTTTTGCTTTACTATTTTTGCTTTTAACTGCAATCCGTGTTAGATGATATCTAACAGCAAGCCTTGCTTTTACATATCATCCAACAACGCACAATGCCTTAAATTCCATTTTTGCAAAAATATATCCTCTGCATACATATCGGTACCAAAGCTGCTTTAAATGCCTCCTTAGTACCGATATCTGCAACTGCTTATCCTTAATATCCGGAATACCGGTGACTAAACAACAAGCATAACATTTTAATTTTGTATGGAATGTTTACCACTCCGATGATTATTTGCCTAAGATACCCTGAACCATGGCTTTTGTCTTCTCTTCTGCATTTGAATCGTTAACATCGCCCTGAACAAGCTCTTTACCCATTGTCTCTGCTGGTGTCCAGTAACTAGACATTGCAGAAAGTAATGGCTGAACCATAGAAGTATTTGCTATTGTATTTGTCTCTGCAGTGGCAACCACATCAGACTTAACTGCGTCTGTAGCTGCTACAGCCTTGTTTGCAGGAATGATTCCTCTTGCGTCAAAACGGATCTGCTGGCACTCCTGGCTACCTAAATAAGATGCAAGTGCTACCGCAACTTCCGGATCAGCACACTGTGGATTTACACCGATTGCCTTGCTTCCTGCAAAGGATCTCATCTGACCTTCTGTATCATTTACCTTAACGGTAGGAAGCTGAGTTGCTGCAAAATTGTCACCTAATGCTTCCTTGATTGCAGCTGCATCCCATGAACCTGAACAATAAGCTCCAAGCTTTCCGTCTTTGAATTTTGCAATACTGCTTCCTTCTTTCTCATTAGAGAACTTAGGATTTGCTGCAAGTGCTGCAAGGTACTTTGTCATAGCCACACCATTCGCATCATCGAATGTACAACCTGCAGCCTCATCGGTTCCATCACCGTATAAAGTTCCGCCTGCTGCATAATAGAATGCCTCAATATACCAAGAATTATCAAGTGGGAAAGCAAAGTTAACAACGCCATCTCCCAAATCTTTTCCCATCATTGCATCTAAGGACTTAGCTTCCTCCTCGCTATACTTGCTCTTGTCATAATACATAATCCAAGTATTATTTGTAAATGGAACACCGTAAACTCCGTCATTGTATGTAACAGACTTTACAATTACATCTTCATTATCTGCCTTTACAGCATCTACGGCTGCACCGCCAAGCTGAGCCAAAGCTCCCTGCTCAACCAAAGTCGGAATCTGGTCGCTTGCAAACATATAAACATCTGCTGCTGCTGCAACGTCCTTTGTTACATTATCTTTTGCATCACCTTCTGAACATACCTCATATTTAAACGTAATGTTCCATTCCGGATGCTCCTCATTAAACTTTTCACACATAGCCGGCAGGATACCTTTGTCATATCCGTCAAGCGGTGCCTGATCTTCCTGAGGTCCCCATACAGTAAGGGTTACATCCTTTGCTTCACCATTGCCAGCAGCTTCTGTGCTTTCTGCACTTGTGTCACCACCGTTATTTGCTGCTGTAGTTGACTCTCCTGCATCTCCTCCGCCGCATCCTACTAAACTTGCAACCATTGCTGTTGCTAATGCACCGGATAAAAATTTCTTCATTTTCATTATGATTTCCTCCTTTTTTGATAAGCACTTAATATACTTTATATTGCAGCTTACCGATAAATTAATTATATCTTCACAATTTAAGAAAGAAAATATAAGATATCTTTGAAATATATTATTTTTTTGCATTTATCGTATTTTTACACAAAAATCCGTTATGCACTGTCTGTTTTTTTGTGCACTATCTTCCTTTTCTATACGAAAGAAGAAAAAAAGCGGTACTTTACATCCTGATTTGAGGAATCCGTATTGTAATCACCGTACCCTTTCTCGGCATGCTTTCTACGGTAAGATGATAAGATTCTCCATAATAAAGCATAATTCTTTCATTCACATTACGGACACCATACCCCTTCGAACGTGCCGTCAGGATAGTAGCCGCCGTTTCTTCGTCCATTCCGATTCCATTGTCCTTCACAGATAACAAAATATGGTTTCCGTCCTTCCTGCCCTGAATAGTAATAACTCCCTTCCCTTCCTCGTCAGGATCAATTCCATGTTCAATTGCGTTCTCAACCAAAGGCTGTAAGATCAGGTTAAGGGTCTGGTACTCCAGAATGTCCTCATCAATTTCACGTACTACGGTAAACGCATAATCGTGTATCATTAACTGGATTTCCAGATAAGAATTCATATTGCTGATCTCGTCCCGAATGGACAAAATATTCCGTCCACGATTTAGTGCCGTTCTATAAAAGGTAGACAACAAAAGTGTCAACCGGCTGATATCTTTTTGTTCCGTCTCTAATGCCTTCCAATTAATCAGCGATAGGGAATTATATAGAAAGTGGGGATTGATCTGGGCCTGCAATGCTTTCATCTCCGATTCCTTCTGGGAAATCTTACCTTTATATACCTCATTAATCAGCTGATTAATCCGGTTAATCATATTTCCAAATCCACGAATCAGGTTTCCCACCTCATCAGCAGCATCACTAGTAACCAGAATTTCCATGTTTCCGCTTTCTACTGCCTTCATATTTTCTGTCAGTTTTTCAATATCATTTACCATAACCTTTGATAAAACGGTAGTTGCAATAACCGAAAAGGTAATACATAAAGCAGTAACAACTAAGATTGCCACAATCAACGGAATCACGGAGGAGCGGATTTCACGGTTTGTTTTATAAAACCAGACCTTCCAGCCTGTTACCATACTCCCGTCCACAATCGTATAATCATCACAGACTGCCTTCTGATTCCGGATATCTGCAATTGCTAATGGATGCAGCTCCCGGCTTGTATCATAAGACGTCATCTGATAAATCGTAAAATCATTCTCATCTACAATATAAATCCCATACTGATTTCCGCTCATCTCTTCAAAGGATTCAAACAGCTTATCATAATCTACTTCGATATAGAGAATACCGGAGCTTCCACTATTGCGGATTGCCGGCATATTCCTTACCGAAAATACTTTCCTGTTTTTTGGGTCCACAACCCAGTTAATAAAACGGCTGTCTGATTTCTCTACTAGCGGATACCATTTTTCTTCAGCAATTTCCTGAATGGGGGCGATTGTAACATCATGTTTTGCAATTCCCGGATTTCCGGTATAAACAGTAAGCTGTTTTACTCCATGGTTGAAATATTTTACTGAAGAAAGCAGAGGGTCCAATACTTTTGTATACTGCTCATACATTTCATAATAATTTTTATAATCATAAGTCAGCACCTGTGCAATCGTATCATTATAGGAAATATACTCGGACAGATTGTTATAAATCTGAATCTGGTTATCCGCACTCATAATCGCCTGTGTCAGATAATCTGACATATTGCTTTTTTCCTGTTTTACCAGCAGTTCCCTGACCGCAGAATAAGAATACTCTCCTAAAACCAGCATGGGAATGATACCGATGATAAAAAATGTGAGGAGTATTTTATGTCTTAGCTTGGCATCTCTGAATTTCCTGCGAATATATTTCATCCTCTCTCTCCCTGATCACGGTAACGCTGCGGACTTACACCAAAATACTCCCGAAAGCTCTGGCAAAAATAAGATACATTGGGATAACCCACCGCATAGCTGATATTTACAATCTTATTATGTGTTTCCTCTAACATCTCTTTTGCTTTTTCCATTCTATATGCTTTGATAAATTTGCTTAGGTTTTGTCCCGTCTCTTTCTTAAACACATGACTTAAATAGCTTGGTGCCATATATACCATATCTGCCAAATAGTCAACACTGATCTCCTTGTCATAATTTTCGTATATATATTTTTTGACAGATTCAATCTCTTTATGTATCACCCGGGGATGACTTGCAAATTCTTTCTCCAGACGGTCAATATTACGGTTGATAATCTCCATTACCGTTTGAAAATCCGTGGAACAATATAACTTTTCAATCTCCTGGTTCAATGTCTGTTCTTTGCTGCTGGGCAGATTTTCATAAAAATCCTTTAACAAGTTTGAAAAAATAAATTTAATATAAATCTGGGAAAAGGAATTATCTCTGCTGTATTTTTCACACATCGACCCAAAATCCTGCCTCAGACCGCTGATATCCTTCATTTTGATATCCTGCTTCATCTTTTTCATCAACGTGTCGTCATCAATCTGTGCAAACAGATTTCCCTCTTTCTTTTCCTTTTGCATAAAAACCCGGTATTCCGTCTGATAAAATTTATTTTCCATCCGTTCCTCCAGTACATCAAAACTTTTCCCAATGTCCTGTACCGGATGCTCCATTTTTTCACTTACCGCCGCAAAGCATTTTTCATTGTACTTTTTCCCCAGAATATTTACAAAATCTTCTGCTATTTTTTTATAATCATACTCTTTCCGTTCCTCTAAAAACAGAACACTTTGCTGTTCATTCAGATTCAGATATTTAAAATCTCCCTTTACCGCACCTTCAAAAATCTCCTCCAAATCATTTCCGATTCTGCCAAAGAAATCATCGTTCACTTCTAACAATATCATTCTCTGATATCTGTTAATCTCCTTTTCATCAAAATAGCCTTTTGCTTTTTTCTGAATATCTTCTGATTTTACACCATTTACAAAGGAATATAAAATATGTTCCCGCATAAACGTGTCCGTTTCTGCCTCTTTATTTTTAAACAGAACCTGTTCATCAAGCTCCTGAATCACTTTGCCGATTGCTTTGTTAAATTCATCGGGATCCACCGGTTTTAGAATATAATCCTTTACTCCCATTTTCATTGCTGTTTTGGCATATTCAAATTCACTATATCCGCTGAAAATAACGCTCTTCATTTCCGGTCTTTCCGGACATATACGTTTTAACAGTTCCATCCCATCAACCAAAGGCATCTTAATGTCTGTAAGCAAAATATCTACCTGCTGCTTCTTTAAGAAGGAGAGTGCCTCCTTTCCGTTACAGGCCTCGTAAATTTCCAGTTCAATTCCGGTCTGTTTCAGCAAAAACTTAATCCCGTTTCTTTCGATTTTTTCATCATCCACAATTAATATCCGATACATATTCTCCCTGCCCTCTTTTCTTAATATGCAGATGCCGTCTACTTTTCCAAATTCCTATCAATCCCATAACAATTCATACATCACTGCCTCATACGGACGCAGTTCTATATCCTGAAGGTTCTGTCCGCTATCCTTATAATTTGACAATATGACTCTGGTCATCTTCACTGCCGCCTTCCGGGCATCTCCCTTTCCGATCACTTCCATTAATTCTTCATATAAATGGATGCACTCCGTCTTACCATAAAAATTACAAACCACCAGTAATCCCGTATTTTCATACACTCTGACATAGGAAAATACGCATGGATGTTCCATGCCAAGCAGGTGATAATCCCCCTTTATAAAAATCTCTTTTTGTTTCCGCAGTTCAATCAATCTCTTATAATGATAGAAAATGGAATTCTCATCGTTTAATGCATCTTCTACATTAATTCTATCATAATTTTCATTAATTGAGAACCATGGTTTTCCACTAGTAAATCCTGCATTCTTTTCTCTGTTCCACTGCATCGGAGTTCTTGCATTATCTCTGCTCTTTGCATAAATACGTTTCATGATACTGTCATTATGTTCTCCCTTTGCAATCCGTTCCTTGTACATATTGAGAGTTTCAATATCCTCATACTCTTCAATTGCAGAAAGTTCAATATTCGTCATCCCAATTTCTTCCCCCTGGTAAATATAAGGAGTTCCTTTCATGCCATGAAGAAGTGTGGCTAACATTTTTGCACTTTCCACCCTGTAATCTCCGTCATTACCAAACCGGGATACAATTCTTGGAAGATCATGATTATTCCAAAACAGGCTATTCCATCCGTCTCCATCAAAGGCATTCTGCCACCTGCCAAGAACCCGCTTTAATTCCTGTAAGTCAAGGGGCATACTATCCCATTTCCCTTTTCCCGGCTCTTCATCCAGCATCATATGTTCAAACTGAAAAATCATAGATAATTCACCGCGTTTCGGGTCACTGTAAAGTTTTCCGATTTCTTCATCTGCACCCCAGCATTCACCTACTGTCATCAGGTCTTTTCTTGAAAAAGCACCTTCATACATTTCGTGAATATAGTCATGAAGCTTAGGACCGTTTGAAGTAATTCCCCGGTCCGGTTCTTTTCCAATCATCTCAATGACATCCAGGCGGAATCCGCCAACCCCTTTATCAATCCAAAAATTCAGAATATCAATCATTTCCTGTCTGACTTTTGGATTGGCATAATTAAGGTCAGGCTGCTTTTTACTAAACATATGAAGATAATAAGAATCCGTTGTTTCATCATACTCCCATGCACTACCTGAAAACAAAGAGGTTAAATCATTTGGAACCGTTCCGTCCGTATTATCACGAAAAATATAGTAATCACGATATGGGTTATCCTTGCTCTTTTTTGCCTCAACAAACCATGCATGTTCATCTGATGTATGGTTAAATACCATATCCATGATGATCCTGATATTCCTTTTTTCAGCTTCCTCAATCAGACGGTCCATATCCTCCATTGTACCAAATTCATCCATAATATTCCGATAATCACTGATATCATAACCATTATCATCATTTGGGGACTGAAAGACAGGGCTTAACCATATTGCATCAATCCCTAGAAAATGAAGATAATCCAGTTTTCCAATAATTCCTTTCAAATCTCCTATCCCATCTCCATTACTATCCATAAAACTTCTTGGATAAATCTGATATACCACGCTGTTTTTCCACCAATTTTCCATGC
>CAJUBR010000009.1 GCA_910584695.1 uncultured Lachnospiraceae bacterium | reverse complement strand
TATAGTTCTTCCAGAGAAACATGCTTGTGTTTATAGTAGATATCTAAAATAGACACACAGAGATAGCTAAGCACATGCTGAATGGGGATTTATCTGGTAGAGAATCTGTGGTGGTAGAGAAATAGAATGCTTTTTGTGTGGCAGTTTAGGAATAAGCTGAGGATTTGTTATTTTTCTATTGTAAGGCAAAAATAAAATGTATATAATATAGTTAGGGAGAATCCGAAAGGTAAGAGGATGATTGCTATGACAATGACAAAGGTAGAAATTGATGTGCAGGAAGAAATTGTACCATATACTGTGCTGGAGGATAAGGACGCACAAATAACAAGGAATGCAATGCTGGTATACCCTTATATCAAAAGGGGTGTCGAAAGGCAGCAGAAATGCTTGGACTTCATAAGATTGACCTGATTACATTGTATGGTAAATTAGGTCTGCCATATTTTGATGAAACAGAAGAAGAGTTTGAAGAAGATTTGGCAGTATTGAAAAAATTAAGAGGTGCGACTGTATGATTGTTGTTTCAGATACCACACCAATTATTTCTTTGCCACAATATCAAGTGATGAATTCAATAAAAGGCAAAATCTATTTCCCTCGTACAAAATCAAGGTGCAGCATAGTGTAAAGCCTGTTATAATAATGGCATAGACTTTCAGAATTTGTTTTTGATACTACGGGTTACTATAGGATGCTGTTCGCATACATACGGTTTTGACTATGTTTTCCCAAGTATTTTGTGAAAGGAAACGAGATATGACGATACAACAATTAAAATATATGATTGCTGTGGCGGAAAAAGGGTCCATCACGGAGGCAGCTAAATTTTTGTTTATCGCCCAACCTAGTCTGTCCGATGCGGTACGGCAGGTAGAAAAAGAAACGGGTGCGACCATTTTTACCCGTTGCCGGGCTGGTGTGGCACTGACCAAAGAGGGGATGAAATTTTTGGGTTATGTGCGGCAGGTAGTTCAGCAAATGGAGCTGCTGGAAACAAAATATATCAACAACGAGCCGCCCAAGCAGCGGTTTTGTATTTCAACTCAGCACTATACTTTTACCACGAACGCTTTCGTGGAACTGATTCAGAAGTTCGGACAGGAGCGGTTTGAATTTATCCTCAATGAAACGCAGACCCACCAGATCATCGAGGACGTGCACAATCGGTTCAGCGATATTGGTATCCTCTACATGAGCCAGGAGAATAAGAGCGTTCTAACCAAACTCCTGGAAGAGTATGACCTGCATTTTTTTGAACTGCTCTGTGCTTCCTCTCATGTATTTCTGAGCAAAGATCATCCCCTTGCGGCCATCCGTCTCTGAAGCTAGAGGACCTGAAGCCCTATTCCCGTCTGAGTTTTGTGCAGGGCAATTATGAGTCCGCCTATTTTTCGGAAGAATTATTCAGCACACTGCGGGAAAAAATATCAAAGTCAGCGATCGGGCGGCAATCGTAAACCTGATGATCGGAGTCAATGGATATACGATATCCAGTGGGATTTTCTCGAAATATCTGCAGGGAGACGATATTGTCTCGATCCCATTGGAGGAACAGGAAACCATGCGGATTGGCTATATCATCAACCGGGACAAGGAATTATCTGAACTGGGCAGGATTTATGTGGAAGCCTTAAAGAAATTTCAATATTCCGTTTTTTCCTTCATCTTTGTGGATTTTGCATGACCGGTTTGGAATAATATCGGAAACCATCGGCCCGAATGTTACCACAGAGCAAATCCAGATATTCAGAAGTTGATAAAATTCATCGCATTTGTGTTACATAACCGGTTTTGAATATTTTTATATGGGAGAAGAAATGATCAAAGCAATTTTTCTGGATATAGACGATACCATATTTGATTTCAGCCAATGCGCGTGCGGAGCGTTTTGGGAAGCCTGCGCCGCTGTCAAAATCACAGCGGTAGAATACACCTGGCAAACTTTTTGCCGGATTGACACCGCACTTTGGGATATACAAAAAGCGGGGCGGCTGACCATTGCGGAGGTGGTGCGGTTTCGTGCCAGACGCTTTACCGAAGCTGTAAACGCACCGGAGCAGGCAGCAGCATTTCAACAGGCGTTTCAGCGGGCGTTATCTGTGCGGACAGTCTTTGTGCCGGATGCCAACCGTGTGATCCGTTCCCTGTCCAGCCGGTTTCCGCTGTATGCCGCATCGAACGGGATGCAGGAGATGCAGCTTTCCCGTCTGAAAAGTGCCGGATTACTTTCGTACTTTTCTGATGTTTTTATTTCTGATGAGATCGGCTTTGAAAAACCGGACGGCCGTTTTTTCTCAGAATGTCTGCATCGAATCCATTTCCGTCCGGAAGAAGTATTGATGGTCGGCGACAGCCTGCAGTCAGATATTGTCGGCGGGGCGAAAAGCGGGCTGAAAACCTGTTGGCTCAACATGGCTAAGAGACCGAATCCATCCGGTGTGATCCCCGACTATGAAATCAGAGGATTGCTGGAGCTTTTGACTTTACATGTGAATGATGAATGAAGGAGGAAACACATGGAAATTCGCAGTGCATATGAAGAAGATTTTTCAGAACTGCTGTCGTTCTATAACAGGATGTGTAATGTATTGGGAGAACAGGATTTTCTGCCTGAGGGAGACAAAGGCGGCTTTCCCTCAGAAGCGATGATACAGGAATCTATCGCAATGAAAGCACAATTTGTCGGGATAGAAGATGACAAAATTGTTGCCGCTTATATCATCGACCACAAATGTGATTCTGCATATGATTCTGTTCAATGGCAGGTAAACGTAAAAAAAGAAGAGGTTATGATCCTACATGCACTGCGTGTCCTTCCTGAATATACCGGGCGGGGATATTCCAAACAGCTAGTCAGGCACGCAATTCAGACTTCAAAAGAAACGGGACAAAAGGCAATTCGTTTGGACTGCATTGAAGGCAATGACATTCCGCAGAAGATGTATCAGTCCCTTGGCTTTCAATATATTGATTCTGTCAGAATCACATATCCTGATATCGGTGTACCCAGAAATTTTCTTCTCTATGAGATATTGCTGTAAATTTCCGGTTGCCATTTTGAAATCATACAGATAAATGAATACCACATCCTGCATGACCGGGCCGGTGTCAAGCGGAGAAAGACTTGAGTTTCCGCAAATTGTAATTCAAAAATGAATATAACTTCCCAAAGTGCCAATCTGCCGGTTTTTTGAAAGTTATGGAGTGGCAGTCCTGCGAATAGAGGCACTTTAATACCGGCTCAGCCGGAACCCATTTTTTAATAACCTCAAGATAAGAAGCGACTGCAGTTGCGGGAGTCCCCTTTTGACGGTGTCTGGATAAGCGGTCAACCGTGTTAATCTTTTCAAAATATAAGTATTTGATGTAAAATTAATCATAGGGAATCTCCTTCTTTTTTGTTTAGTAAGTCTTTTGCTGGTAACTTAATTTTACTACAAAAAGAAAGAAGATTCCTTATATTTTGGACATTTTTTCAAAGTTGTTTATAATGATACTGGTAAAATCAATGGTTTGTGGATAAAATTGCGGAAACTCAAGGACCTATTAACATTTCAGGTTATTTAGGTTATAATATATTTTGAGCTTATACAGATTTCATAATGGAGGTACTGGTATGTGCGATGTTAAAAATATGAAAAAATCTATGAAGATATAAAAATGCTTTAGCCAGAAGACACTTTGCAGCTTGTACTGGAAGCCGAAACAGAAGAACAAAGAAGTTTTTATAAATGGTGGGTGATTTTCTTCTGCAAAAGAAACAACGACAGGTAATAGAAAGGAATCTCTTTTAGTGAAAAAATATATTTTAATTGCAGGTTGTTAATGGGGCAGGTAAATCGACTCTGTACCAATCATTGCAAAGTCTGCAGGATATGCTGAGAGTGAATACGGATGAAATATTGAGAGATTTTGACGATTGGAGAAATGCATCAGATGTAATGAAAGCGGGCAAAATTGCAGTAAAGAGAATCATACAATATTTTGAAGAAGGGATAACATTTAATCAGAAAACCACACTGTGTGGGTATTGTCAAGGAGAGGGTATTGGGACGTGTAAAACAAGGAGGCCACGGTATTCCAGAAAAAGATATTGAGAGAAGATATGAGGATACGTTTGATAATCTAAAAGTTGTTTTGCCGTTATGCAATTTGACTGCACTTTATGATAATACTTTAGAATTTCATCGATTTACGATTTATAAAACGGGAAGCCGGTAAGAACTTCGCATAGTATACGGATTTGGTATGAAAGATTTATGGAAAGTGTAAAGTAGAGAAAGAGAATTCACATTTGGAACTATGCAAGAGATAACATTACGATTATTAAAGACCCCAAGAAATCAATATTTCCCGGGGTTTTCTTTATAGGAAATTTTAATGAAAATTAAAAACAGAAGAGGAAGAAAATGAAAAGATTTTAAGAGTACTGCCGAAGGATGCGTCAGTAATATATTAAAGAGGAAAAAAATATGGGACGTTTTTACGATGACAAGATTGAGTTCGCAATTCAAAATATATGGGGATATTCTCCGGAAGGAAAAGGAGAAGATGCGTTAGAATATCTAAAGGAGGCGGCTTCTAAGGGAGATGCGGATGCCTGCTACTTTCTGGGAAGATGTTATTTGGGGAAGAGTTATGTTCCCGGAAGGTTAAAATTTAAAGAGGATTACAAGTTAGCCGAGGAGTATTTTAACAAAAGTATTGAAGGTGGCAGTGCCATTGGAATGTTTGCTGCAAGACGTCTGGGTGGATTTGAATCACGTTCGGGAAGCTATATCCATGCACCATATTATTCGGATAAAGAAGTCTGGGATGCCGTATATCAAATGGCTGAGGATAGGGAACCATTTGCACAGCATTAGTGGCGACAGCGTATTACTATTTAGATGTGACAGATTTCTTTGATATTGATTACTGGTCATTATCAGAAAAAGAACAAAATGAGTTGGGGCATGAATGTTATACAGAAGCCATCCGTTGGTACAAGGCATCTATTGCTCATGGAATAGGGATGGGAATTGGCAATCTTTACTCAATTCTTTCTATGGGAAAATATGATATACCAGTAGATGAAAAGAGTCTGCGGGAATTAAAAGCAATGGGTATGGAGTGCAACGATGGATTTATAGAGCTGGTAATGGCTGGAGAATTGGAAGGTGATGCTCCGGACGAAGCGTTGAAGATGTATCAAAAAGCATTGTCCAACGGGGAAAAAGATGCATATTACTATATGGGAAGAATGTATACATATGGTGGGGTAATGCCTTTGGATTTTGTGGAGGCATGGGTTTTATTTGATAAAGGAATTAAAAGTGAGAGTATGGCTGCAGAGTGTCATGAACAACTTGGAAAAATATTTTATTATGGTGGAGATGGTATGGCAGTCAATTATAAAAGGGCAGTAAAACATTTTTCCGCCAGCTGCGAAGAGTGTGAGTGGGCGGCGGTAATGCTTGGAACGTGTTATCTTAAGGGACAAGGAGTCAAATGTGATTATACCCGTGCAAGAAAACTTTTTGAGGCTTATCCAGACAACATAATGTCAGCTATCGGATTGGGAGAAATTTATGCTTATGGTCTGGACGCAATAGTAGATATTCCCCAAGCAATGAAATACTGGGATTTGTATCCAGAGGATGAAGACATTATTGAAAATTGTAAAAATTTTCAGAAAACAGTATCAGGCTGGAAGCAGATAAAACCACATCCGGAGTATGACCGCAGAGGAATTAAGAAATATTTGACCGGAAAAAATATAGAGCAGATCATTTTGCTGACGATAGCTGTATTTTTATTGATTGTGGGTGTATATATTATAAGAAGAGCTAGTGTACTGTACCATTGATATTGTTGGCATGTGTTCAACACCGGCACGTTTGTGTTACTTGTTGCTCGTAGTGGTGCTAAGCAATGTAACACTCTGCACACTAAGTGTGCAGGTGTACTTTCGTAACTATTCAGTCTTCGGCTTCATAGTTACGGAATCCGGCTTATTTAAAGTTTGCCTTCGGCAAAGAGCCAGATTCCTGCTTGATATAATATACACATTCTTACGGACTTTGCAGCAAGTGCAAAGTCCTAGGCTGAACTGTTACGTATTTTCGTACCAAGCTCGAAAAAGCTTTGCCAAGTACGAAATACATGCACCAACGGGTTCAAAGTACCTGCTTATGAAGTTATATATGCCGCACAACTGTAATGTAAAGTTAAGAGCGTTTCGCAATTATTTAGCTATGATAGGAAAGGGGAAGAAAAGACTATGATAATTGATACACATGTACATATTGGCGGGGAAGCAGTAGGTTTTCATATGACAGAGCAAATGGTATTAGAATCTATGGAGAAATACCACATAGACTATGCATTGGTTTCTAATGGAGATGCAGGGGAGATGACCCACAAACAGGAACTGTTGCCGGAGGAAATGCAGATTACACAGGAAAAGGCATTGAAAAGGGTACTTGCTTTTGCCAGACAACATCCGGAAAAGATAGGGGCTACAGTATGGGTAAAACCATATTTGCAAGGTTTAACAAAGGAACTGGAGAATATGATGCAGGAGAATCTGGATATTATATATGCGGTCAAACTTCATCCTTTTCACTCTGATACCTCCCCAACAGACGAGAAAGTATTACCTTATCTTTCATTAGCAGAGAAATATCATTTAGCGGTGGTATCCCATACCGGTGGCTGTGAGGCGGCTGATCCGGTGCATTTGTATGAAGCAGCAAAATTATTTCCAAAGGTGCCATTTGTAATGGTACACATGGGGCTGGGAACCAATAACAGAGAGGCTTTGGATTTGCTTGGAAAAGCAGATAATTTGTATGGTGATACAACATGGGTTCCAATGAGTACGACGATAGAAGCAATTAAACGGTATGGAAGTAAAAAGATACTTTTTGGCAGTGATTCCCCCATTGATGGAGTTGATACGTATTTTTGTAATCCAAAGGGGGAACGTTCTTTATATCAGGATTATTTTCATGTGCTCCCGGAAAAGATAAGCGAGGATGCTTATGAGGATTTAATGTATCGGAATGCCATGGAGGTATTTGGAATATCATTGTAATGACAAAAATTTCATCCTGTTTTACGATTTTATTCCTGCAAGCAATGAGCCAGGCGAACATGCTTGCAAAGTGTAGTGTGTTATACCTGCTGGCGTGGCTGACAGCGGCAGGTATATGAAAGCCCCCGCCCCTTGTCCTACGCTCCGACTTGTGGACAAAATGTCCCGAAGTTGTAGCCACATTCCCGGACCCTCAAAGTGCTTGGCCGCTCTCTTTCTGATTTTGGAGCGTTTTTTCTCAAAATTGAAATGGGCGGGAAGCCATTTTAGGACTTTGCCGCCTTGATTGCCCATCAGCAAAGACGGACAAGGCTGTTAACGGCGGTGCATGAAATGTGCCGTTCATCATAATTTCTGAAAATTCATTGATTAGTTCGGTAATAGAATGGTTCTGCCACATTATCACAGCTAATTTTCAAGTATTTCTAAATCGTTGATTCCCGCCTGTTTTATCATAAATACGCACGCCTTTGCAAATTCTGATTTGTCATTCTCGTACTTCCGTCCCCGCTGCTGCTTAAAATACAAATTGCATAGAAAACTTGTCAAAAAGAATTGACAATAAAAATTTTATTTTGATTAGATGAAAGTGGAAGGAAAGCAGGAAGAACAAAAAATATCTCTGGACATAGATAATGATGTATTGGAAATTTTTCTTGACAAAATACATAACATATTATATAAAATAGATAATATGTTATGTATACAGGAGGAATCATGCAGAAATCAATCATCATTTATGGAACAAATTATGGGACTACTCAAAGATATGCAAAAGAGCTGGCACGAAGAACCGGATTACAGGCCGTTTCTTATGAGCAGGTAAGCATACCAAAAATCTGTGAAACAATCATTTATTTTGGCGGTTTATATGCAGGCGGTGTAAAAGGTCTTAAAGAAACACTTCCGGCGATTCGTAAAAGCATATATAAAAAATTGGTAATTGTTACGGTAGGTCTTGCGGATGTGACAGATATCGAGAACATTAACCATATTCGCAGTGCGTTATCTAAGCAAATTCCTGCCGAAATCTATGAAAGAGCTAAAGTGTATCATTTAAGAGGTGGAATTGACTATGGCAGACTGAATTTCAAACATAGAACAATGATGAAATTATTATACAAAAAGGCAAGAAATCTGCCTGTGGACAAACAGAGTGCAGAGGTCAGGGATATGATTGAGACTTATGGAAAACAGGTAGATTTTGTTGATTTTGATAAGTTGGATGAAATTCAACAGGACTTTTATCATGGGAAAAACAGATGAAAGGTATCATACAGAGATAGGAAGATTTGCTACTATAGTATATGAACCGGAAAATGTATAAAACAGGAGGAAGAGGATGAAACTGACAGGTGTAAGCGAAGAATATGCAATATATGGAATGCTTTTTTCGTTAAGCAATAGAATCCAGACAATCGGGGACAAAGAATTTAAAGATATTACAATGAAACAGCACTTTTTAATGATTGTTTTAGAGATGTTTAAACAACCGCCAACTTTAAAGGAGATGGGTGAACTGATTGGTTGTTCTTATCAAAATGTAAAAAGAATGGCAGTTCATTTACAACGGGAAGGATATCTCAATATAGAACAGGATATTTCAGATAAAAGAAAATTATTATTAGTATCTACCGGCAAATTTGAAAAATTAGGGCAGGTGCACAGAGAAAGAACAATTGAATTTATGGATAATTTATATAAAAATATTTCAAGGGAAGATTTAGCGGTTACGCTTACTACATTAATGAAAATGGATAAAAATATAGGAGGAATCATAGAATGACGAAGCGAAGAGATAGTATTGCTGTTATTATAATATTGCTTATGTGTGTAACTACAATTATGGGAATCTTATCGCTTGATTTTTCTCATGCATATGATTTTGAGAATCAGTATGGACAGACCATATCCATTTATGGATATGGAATCTATGCGTTTGACAGTTATTTTAAAGCACCGATTTTTATTGGAACGGATATGTGTATGTTATTTGTATTGGTGCCGATGTTTCTTTATACATATGGGAAGTATCGAAATGGAGAGGATTCTGTTTCAGAACTTAAATTGATTTCTGTTTATGCGGTAGTGCTTTATTATGCAGTAAGTCTTGCATTTGGAGTTACATATAATCGTTTGTTTTTGGTATACGTTGCACTTTTTTCTCTTTCGTTGTTTGGAATGTTTTGGCATGTTAAAAAGGTGAAATGGAACCAAACTATTACGGTAACAAGGGGATTAAAGCTGTATTTGATTTTAAGTGGTGCAGCCCTTATTGTGGCATGGTTTCCAGATATTATCCCTTCCATTATTACGGGGGATACATTATCTCTGATTGAAATATATACGACGGAGAATACTTATGTATTAGATATGGGAATCATCAGTCCGTTGTGCTTTGTCTGTCTTTATCTGCTGCAAAAAAGAGAACCGCTTGGAACAATGATTCTTGTCATACTTCTAAAAGCTTGTATCATTGTTGGAATTATGATGATACCACAGACTTTGTGCCAGTGTGCATCTGGAATTGAGATTGCATTACCGGCACTGCTCACAAAATCAGCATCCTTTTTGATACTGGGTGGATTTGCACTATATTTTAATCGAAGAATATATAGGGAACTTGAAGAAGTAAAAACGATTCTTTTAAAATCTTCATAATATAAAAACCCATTCTTATGCTATTATAAGGATGGATTTTTTATGTAAGAAAGAAGAGTAGAGGATAAGAGTAATTAAATGATTGCATTAAGTAATATAGTAAAACAATATAATAAAAAAATGGTCTTGAATGATATCAGTCTGACAATCGAACATGGTCAATCACTTGCATTTACCGGACATAACGGTTGTGGAAAAAGTACATTGTTAAAGGTTATTGCCGGGCTGATACGACCAACATCGGGAAAGGTAAATTACGAGCGTCCTTTCCTGTTTCATTATGTTCCGGAACATTTTCCCAAAATGAATTTATCAGCAAGACAGTATCTAAAAAGTCAGGGTAAAATGGATGGGCTGAGTGAAGAAGATACAGATGAGCAGGTTCAGATACTATCTGGGGAGTTCTTCTTTGACCAGATGCTGGATATACCTATGAAACATCTATCCAAAGGAAGTTTGCAAAAGGTTGGCGTTGTACAGGCACTTCTAAGAGAACCGGAAGTCTTACTATTAGATGAACCATTGTCAGGGCAAGATGTCATGTCACAGCAGGTATTTATCGGGAAAATAAATGAATTACGCAAAAGGGGAGTTATTGTTTTGATGTCTTGCCATGAACCGTATCTGGTAGATGCGGTTGCAGACTATGTGTATCGATTGGAAAGTGGGAAACTGGAAGAAGTTACTAAAAAAGCCCAATCAGAAAAAGAATGGTATACGTTGTTTTTTGAAAAAGGGCAGACAGCACATGTTCCGGAGAAATGGAAGGGACACTTACAATTTGTTGAAAATGGATGTAATCTGCGAGTGGCAGGGAAAGATTGTAATGGGGCAATTCTGGAGATGTTAGAAGCCGGATGGAATTTGAGAGGTATGTGGAATGAGAAAAATGAATGATTTAAAAGTTATATATGCGTTGATTCGATATCAATATAAACAATATATACTTTCCTCGAAATGGATCATGCCTGTGATTGCTTTGATTGCAGTACTATCTGTTATGTATTCGATGACTCCGGTTAAAGTTGTGAATAGTTTCTCTATTATGAGTCTTTTTGTCTTTCTACTCATGGTATGGATCGGTGTAACAAATCAGAGTGTGGAACCAGAGGTGTCAGAGCAGATTATTATTTTAAGGATTAAAAGCGAGCGGAAATATTATATAAGTCATATTTTATTTATGGGAATGATTAGTATTACCATGACTGTTGTATCCATTGGAATACCAATTCTGAATAATATATTACATAGTGGTGGGGTGTTTGGGCGTAATGTTATCTGGTCTGATATCATAGGTGGTCTTATACTGATGTCATCTTGTGCATTTGTCGGAGCAATGGTTGGAGGGCTTTTTCATGTGCGTATTATAAATGAAAAGGCAATCGGGATAGGAGCAACCTTTTTTCTATCATTGTTGGCAATTATACGAACTGGTGTAATTGATAAATTTCCTGCCTCAAAATACATTTTATGGGTTGTGCCACCGGTTTCTGATGTTGTAAGCTGGTTTTCTAATAAGGAATATTATGATATGGGAAAGATAATGGTGGCATTTGGTATAATGATGATATATGGGGTGGCATTAGCGATTGTAAAGGTGGAACTGATGCGAAGAAGGAAATTTTGATAAGAATAATAGGAACAATCCGGCAGGATAAAGAAAAAATTTTATTAAATAATTATAAATTTATTGTAAAAGAAGTGTTGAAAGTATAAATCAGTTGCCAATTTTGCAACATAAGTCAAGTATTAGAAAATTCTTTAATGTATAATATCAAAATGTGAGGAGTAAAGCTATGTCAGTTAAAACCATAAAAGATATGCTTGATTGGATAGAAGATAATCTGGAAGATGAGCCGCTTTTGCCGCAAATGGCACTCTATGTTGGCTATTCGGAATATTATTGTTCTGCTAAATTTCATGAATATGTAGGTGTTCCGTTTAAGGAATATGTATTCAAAAGAAAATTGAGCTGTGCAGCAAATGAATTGTTGAACACGGACCGCCGTATTATTGAAATTGCTATACAATTTGGTTTTTCATCACACGAGGCATTTACAAGGTCTTTCAAAAGAATTTATGGATGTTCGCCATATCAGTATAGAAAACGGCAAATGGAAATACTGACTTTTGAAAGAGTATATCTTGATGAATAGCACTCCTCTGAAATTGAGAGGAGTGTTATTTTATGAAGTTAGGCAGAAATGATATTTGTTGGTGCGGAAGTGGCAAAAAATATAAAAAATGTCATTGTCACATAGATGATAGAATAAAGGAATTCCATCGCAAGGGTGCGGCTGTTCCAACAAGAAACTTAATAAAAACCGAGAACCAAATACACGGAATTAGAAAAAGTGCAAAAATAAATATAGCGGTTTTAGATTATGTCAGTGAGAACATTGGAGCAGGAATTACAACAGATGAAATCGACCATTGGGTTTACGAACAGACCATTTTACACAATGCAGTACCAGCTCCATTAAATTACGAAGGCTTTCCTAAAAATGTATGTGTTTCAATCAATGATGTGGTTTGTCATGGGATACCGTCGTCAGATATTCAATTAAAAAATGGCGATATAGTTAACGTTGATGTTTCGACGATATATCAAGGCTATTACTCGGACTCCTCTCGTATGTTCTGTATAGGTGAGGTAAGTGAAGAAAAAAAGAGATTAGTAGACATTGCAAAGGAAAGCTTGTATATTGGTCTGCAAGAGGTCAAACCGTGGGGATTTCTCGGAGATATGGGACAGGCAATTAACGATTTTGTAAAGGCTAACGGATATTCTGTTGTTCGAGAAATTGGCGGTCATGGCATTGGGTTAGATTTTCATGAAGAGCCATTTGTTAGTTATGTGTCAAAGCACGGGAAAGAAATGTTGATGGTTCCGGGGATGTGTTTTACAATTGAACCAATGATTAATATGGGCAGTGCGGATATTTTGATTGATGAAGAAAATGGATGGACTGTTTATACTGCTGATGGGAAACCGTCCGCACAATGGGAAATACAGGTGTTGATTACAGATACGGGATATGAAGTACTAACATGGTAATACTTGTAATAAATAGCAAACCCAGTCGAGAGTCAGTCAACGGCAAGATGAACGGGTCTCGTCCGCCGTTGACAACCTTACACAGTTTTGCTTGTATATTCTTAGTCCGGTTTTTTGGTAAGGGAGCCAATTTGGTTTGCCCTTAAATCGTTGTTCCACAAGTTGTTTGCAAAACGTAGAGGATACTGATCATTCCCATTATCTATTTTGAGATATACCTTATAATTACCGGAAGGGATATCAACCGGAATATCGATCTGTATTTCAGGTTCACCGGAAAAGATGCCTGCGTCAAAATCAATTATATTGCCATTGGAATCCACAAATAATAGTGTCATTTGTTTTGTTCTGTTTAGATTGCCGAAACCAACATTTTTGATATCTAAATTTATTTTGATATTTAATAAGCTGTCGGAATATTCAAATAAAGAATTTTCTAAAACAAACCGGTATCCAAGGTGGTTTTCAATATATTCATAGGCACTTATGTCATAATATATTGTATTATCTCCGACAGTAGACGAGTAATAAGTCTGTTTCCATTTATCAATCACTTTGTTATTCCAGCATTTGTTCAAATAAGAGAGATGGATTAGCTCCATTTCCGGAATACAATTTTCAATATTATGAAGAGGGCTGTCCGGAACCACTACCTCACCACCGTAAGGGAGATGTGATGTCTGCTTTGCTAACCATAGGATTTCTTTTTCACGGTTTTTGTAAGTATTTAAGTCGGTGCTGTTGCCAAGGTAACCGTCGTTATAAAGTCCGAGACGATATGCATTGGAATCTCCAGTAATGGTAAAGCTGTCAATATCATCCATTGTAATGCCGAGATAATTATATATTACTGTAGGAGTTCTTACCAAAACAGGAAACTGATGGGTATTGTTCAAATAGGTATCAATCAACTTGTTGATATTATCCGTTGTTGTCATAGTACTGGAATGCATTTCACCCCATGGTCCAATTAGACCAAATTCTATTGCTGTAATCGTGTCAGGGTATTTGTTTAATATTGGGGCGAACTGTTCAATATGTTTTATTATCATATCAAGCTTCGGTTCTTGATTTTTCTTGCCGTCATAATCATAGGCAAAACGCACAATAGCATTTTTATTATGTTTATTTAAGTCTTTTAAAAGGCACTCAATTCCGATTAAGGCTGGAGCGGTTAATTCTTTGTCTGCCGTTTGGTTCTTTGCCTCGGAAAAATTACCGATATTTATTCGAAGGTGATAGAGCTGGTCGTTGCTCTTTATAACACTTGGATCATAATTGATACCGGTTTCTTTTACATTAACACTAATGTGTTGATAAAAGCCCTGATCCGGGTTGTTGATTCTTTCAGTACTTTCATCATAGTTTAGATTCTGGGTATATTGCTGCGGCATTTCTGGAATATCCTCCGTAGTACTCTCTTCTGTAGTGGCAGGTGCTTCTGTAGCAGTGCTGTTTTCTGTAGTGGTAGGTGTTTCTGTAGCAGTGCTGTTTTCCGTAGTAGTAGGTTTTTCTGTAGCAGTGTTTTTCTCTGTAGTGGCAGGTATTTCCGTATTATTTTTTTCTGTAGTAGAATTTTCCTCTGTAGTACCGGGAATTTCTGCAGTGTTGTTCTTCGTAGTAGTAGATGTTCCTGTTCCTGTTGCTTTTCTACCGCTCTTAAGTGTCTTTATGCAGATAACAGAACTGAAGCGGCTGTATTTACGTGATCTGCCTTTCTTTTTATAGGCCCTTATTTTATAGTAATATTTCTTTCCTGCTTTGAGTTTTTTATTTGTGAAATAGCTCTTTTTGGTAGTGCCGGCTTTGGTATATTTTCCTTTTTTAGAGGTGGATCTATAGATTTGATAGCCGGTGACATCCTTTATGCTTTTCCATCTTATTTTAATTTGGTTTTGTGTTTTTGATTCTGCTTTGACACCCTTAACCTTCAATTTTGTGCTAAAAGATGAGTTTTTTGATTTGGCTGCTAATGTGGGTATCGGTATCAGGGTGATCGATATGATACAAATGATTGTGATTACTAATATATGAAGCATTGTTTTTTTATTTTCCAAATGGCAGCCTTCTTTCTAAGGAAATTTTTCTATCAAAAATTATAACATAGAGAGATAGAAAATTCCATTGGATTCATGCGATAATTTCTTGAATTTTTAAACTCGATTTGTTATCGTAAAAATATCTTATATGAGGTGGGACTATGAGAGATAGAATGGAAAGAATGAGAAAATTCATCATTTATTTTCTTCTGGCTGTTTTGGTGATAGAAGGAAGTAGTACTGGTCTTGATATTACAAAACAGGCTTTGCCGTCATGTCACAACAAGCAAGATAAGAAGATTATTACACAGTCTCTTATCTCAACGGATCAATTGGTCGAGTTTGAGATCATTGAGAGATACTCCGCTGCTTCAGGTTTTATAAATTCAAAACGTGGACGCTCAAGGTTTTTATTATAGATATAATTTGTATATTGTAGCTTCACTGATTGGAAGCTTATGTATCCGGTGAGAAAGAAGGATTCCTGCTTATCAGTATCAAAATGATATTTTAATAGATTTTAAATAATTTTTTTGTTATACTATTCCGGTAATATAAGAGAAAGTATAGAATATGGAAAATATTTGGTGTTTATACGGAAATAGAATTATATAACAGGAGAATATCATGGAAGAAAAGGAGCAGGTACATAAAAGAAGAGTCAGATATAGCGGAACACATCCGAAAACATTTAAAGAAAAATATAAAGAACAGAATCCGGAAAAATATGCAGATACCATAGAGAAGGTGATAAGGAAGGGAAGTACCCCTGCGGGTATGCATATTTCTATTTGTGTAGATGAAATTCTGGATTTTTTTAAGATTAAACCTGGACAGAAAGGGTTAGATGCAACTCTTGGGTATGGTGGGCATACCCAGGAGTTGCTAAAATGTTTAGAGGGAAAGGGTCATATATATGCGTTGGATGTTGATCCGATTGAGATTGAAAAAACAAAGAAACGGCTTGCATCCAAAGGGTTTGGGCCGGAAATTCTTACTGTGAAGCAGATTAATTTTGCAAATATCGATCAGGTGGCAGAAGAAGCAGGAAAATTTGATTTTGTTCTGGCAGATTTAGGGGTATCCTCCATGCAGATTGATAATCCAGAGAGGGGATTTACCTACAAATTTGAAGGACCTCTGGATTTGCGGCTGAATCCGGAGAAAGGAATCTCTGCAGCGGAGCGGCTTTTTGACATTACGGAGGAAGAACTTCAGGGGATGTTAGAAGAAAATTCTGATGAACCATATGCAAAAGAGATTGCAGGGGAGGTAATCAGGCGGAACCGGAGAAAAGATAAAATTGAGACGACAACACAGTTTAAAGAAACGATAGAAGCAGCCCTTTCTTTTATACCGCAAAAGGAGAGAAAGGAAGCAGTGAGGAAGTCCTGTCAGAGATGTTTTCAGGCACTTCGAATTGATGTAAATAGTGAATTTGAGGTTCTTTACAACTTTTTAGATAAATTACCGGAGGTTTTAGTGCCGGGAGGACGTGTGGCAATTCTAACCTTTCATTCAGGTGAAGATAGACTGGTAAAGAAAGCCTTTAAGGCAGGGAGGAAAATGGGGATATACCGTGAAATTGCGGAAGATGTAATTCGTCCATCGGCAGAGGAATGTAACCGGAATCCCCGTGCACGGTCAACGAAAATGAGGTGGGCGGTGAGAGCGTAGGATATGAGGAAAACTTAGAAAGTGGTAGCGGTTTATGGAAGGATATATGTTACATAAAAGGAGATATACGGATAAATCTTTTTGATAAAGAAAAATAGCCGTCTATCATAAATAAGTTAAGCCTCTAAATTAAGTAAATATTCCTTGGTTTCTAGCCCTCCTGCATAACCTACAAGACTGCCATTTTTCCCTATTACCCGGTGGCATGGAATCATAATGATAATTGGATTTTTGTTATTTGCCATACCCACTGCACGGCATGCTTTTGGATTACCGATTATTTCAGCAATCTCTGAATAACTTCTGGTTTCCCCGTAGGGAATGGTGCATAGTGCATTCCAGACCTTTTGCTGAAAGGCAGTGCCGTTAGGTGCTAGAGGAAGATCAAAGGTTTTCCGCCTGCCTTCCAGATATTCTTTTATTTCCAGAAATGCTTTGTCTATTAAAGGAGTACGGAGATTAGTTCCGAGGGGATTGACCAAGGTTCCAAGATGAATGGCGGTGATGGCATCCTTGGTACTGGTAATGGTAATACTGCCAAGAGCAGTGATATCCGGATAATAGTATAGCTTAGATTCCCTGCTGTTTCTAAAATTGTTATGTAAGGCTGTGTTTTGTATATTTGTATGGTTCATAAATATCCCCTCGTTTTATGATCAGAACATAGGTTATGGTTATTTCCTTTTAGGTGTGTAATAAGTTCTGTAAAATTTATTGCCGCTGGCATCCTGCCCATAAAACGTCATTTTCTGATTTCGTTTTAATTTCTTTTTTAATTTGACGGTATGCTTTGAAGCCGCCTTTTTAAAGCGGTAGGTCTTACCGGCGGTTTTTACATATCCTTTTTTTATTGTAGGACATGTATATACCAATTTTTTTGTTTTATATTTATCCTGAGTAACCGTAAACTTAATAGTAGCATTTTTCTTACCGGTATTGCCGGAATAAATAATGTTGGCATAGGTGTTGTATTTTAACTTATTATTCTTAATGGTTATTTGAGAGGAATTTTTAACCCAGATGCCATAGTTGTATTTATCTACCGTATTATTGGTGATCTGAATTTTTTTCGCACCAATAATAAAAATACCGCTGGAGCACAGGTACTGTTTGGAAGCGGAACTTCGCTTAAATGTATTGTTCTTGATAATGATGTTTTCGTAAGGACCGCTAAAACTTCCATTTCTTTTTGAACCTGTGCTGTATAGATGATGACAGCCAATCCCCCTTGGATAATCAACAAACTTATTGTTGGAAATGGTGATATTTTTACATGTTGTTCCGTCTGCTGTATACCCCGGTGCCCAGGATCCATCACTTGAATTTTTATCGCAGATATCCAGCTGGACAGCTTCTGATGTAAATTTGGAAGGATCATAACGGAAACCGGTAAATGTACATTTGTTGATGGATGAATTTCTCACACCTGCAAACTCCAGAGCATGGGCACCATAGCAATTTTTAATAGTGGTATTGCTGATCGTGACATTCTCGCTGTGTCCGATATAAATTAAGTTATGGGCGTACTTCTCTTTGTTTAGTTTAGAAATCTTACCACCATCCCATGTTCCTCCTGTAACAGTAATATGATGTCCTAAGGTATATCCGTAAAAAGTTGTGGTCTTATGATTGTTATTGGAAACCATGAGCATATTACTATCTGTATTACTGCGATATATGGTTGCCAGATTGGATAGTTGAAGTGTTGTGTTGGACTGGATATATAGCACACCACTGATATAATATTTTCCGTTAGGAACCTGGACCACAATTTTATGGTCACTTCCTGCGGTATCAAGTGCCGCCTGTATAGCGGCACGGTCATCTTTGCGGTCAGATCCAGAGGCACCAAAATCACGTATGTTATAGTAATAGGTATCTCCTTTTACACTTCGGGGCTGTACTGCTAACTGCAGTCCGTCTATCGCTTGTTTTAAAGCGGTCATTTTTTGATCTGCTTCTTTTTGTGTTGCCTGGGGATTGTCATAAACTTTTTGTGCATTTTTTAGGGCAGTTGTCACTTTTTTGTATGTAGCGGAAGTATATAACCATTTTTTATAGGCAGCGGCAGTATCCATAAGCTGCTTTAGTGCTGTCTTGTCTGCCAGTAGCTCTAATGCATTGATCGCATTTTTTAGGTTGAGGCATGCGGTATCAATGTCTAGCTGGCTGCTGCTTTCATCTGCGTATATTTGTTTTGAAGTATTCAGTATGTTTACCATTGCATTATATGTAGCAGAAGTATAACTATTTTGCTTTGGTAAAATTGCCTCTGCTACTGCAATCTGTTCTTCCAATGCTGTTTTATCTAAAACAGGAATTTCGGGATCTTCCGGATTGTATTCCTCTTCAGTACTATTTTCATTATCAGATGGCTGTTCTGTTGTCATCTGTGCTGCAAATACGGCAGCACTTTGGTTCATGTATATGAAAAAAAATGTCAGAACCAATAATAGAATAATTTTAAAATATGGTTTGCTTTGTTTCATGCTTCGTCGCTCCTTTATCCACTGCTCTTTTTATTTTTGCGGGCAATGAGTCAAGCGGACATGCTTGCATACCCATTTGACGAATGCCGCGAGGGTCAAATACCCCGTAGCTTGCTGCGGGAACTATTGACTGCTAAAGGTTATAACAAAATAAAGTGAAATGTAAATGAAATTTCAGCGTGGTAATAATGTTTCGTGATTTTAAGGCTTTAGGGTATATGTCGTTTCATTTACTGTAATGGATTCAATATTATCGGGATCATATAATTCCTCATTTAACTCAGATAATCCAAGACCTTTATCCATATCAATTTTCATGGCTAATGGAGAAATACTGGTGATTCCGCCATCTGTGTTTACATATTCGGTTGTTTTGACCGGTGCACGAAGAGGAATCAGAATATTAGAAACTTTTGTGTCAGCTTTATACTTATCAAAAGTTTCTGCATTGGTTTCAAACAATTCTCCTCTGGTGCAGAGATATTCACTCACTTCTAAAGTGATACCCTTTGTTTCAGGATTGTATGCCTCTGGCTCCATCGATATCTACATATTCTCTTTCAGGAAATGTGTATGTGTATGGGAACTCTTGTTCATTATATAATATTTCATCATGAGATGCTACATTTTCTTTTGATAAACGTCCCCATATTCGATTAAAAAATTCACCGTTTGTTGTAGCATTTACTGCGATAGGTATCAATATGATGATTAAAGACACTGGAAAATTTATGTATTCCCTCTAACGCGACAAATTCTTCTATATCTGTGTTCATACCATTTGATTCAGTCATATCTTTTATATTTGCATCTTTGTCAGAAAGATACATAATTTCCCGTTCCTGTTTCTTTTTATTTAGATATCGATTGAAGAATGTTTAATAACTGTTATGATATACCGTTTACAGTCATCTGATTTTGGGTTTTCAAAATATATATTCCATTTCATTAATTTTAAGAAAGCCTCCTGTACAGAATCTTCTGCGAACCCGGCATCACGTAAAATAAGATATGCAACTTGATACATTTTTTATCCTATTATAATTCCTTTTGGTTGACAACGTATGATATTAAGTATAACAGTATTTTTGTATCCTTGTTTTATTAAGAGCACCTTACGGATAAAAAAGTGCATCTTATAAAAAGCCGCTTGTTTTATGGGTGAAGATATATTATAAAAGAGAAAACAGGAAAAGATTATGTTCAGGATGGAAAGGAAAATATGAAGATCACGTTACAGCAAATAACACAGGGAAATGAAGAGATCATTATCCGGTACCGGAAGATGACGGCTCAGATTGATAATATTATAAGTTATATAGAAGAAAGAAATGATAAACTATTAGGGGTGACGGAAGGACAGAAGGTTATGCTTTCACCACAGAGTGTGCTCTATCTGGAAAGCGTAGATGGTGTTACTTATCTCTACACAGAACATGAAGTGTATAAGGCGAATTTAACATTGATGTCCGTTGAGGCGAATTATGCAGGGGATGGATATTTCAGATGCAGTAAGTCTATGGTGATCAATATATACCGGATAAAAAAGTTAAAAAGCCTGTCGGGAAACCGGATTGATGCCACAATGGATAATGGGGAACATGTAGTGATATCCAGACGTTATGCGAAGGAGTTAAGAAAAATATTAAGGGGGGAAGCGGAATGAACCGATTAAAACGATATCTTTCTTTAGAGATAGAAGTTGAGTTTAAGGCATGCCTGTATTTTTTTTGTATCTTATTTTTTTATGTAATGTATAGGATTCTAGGAGGAAGCTTTAAGGCAGATATTATTGTGATGGCACAGATGATATGTACCACTTACGCTATGGGTTATATCCAGTATTTTGTTTTTGATAATTTTGATGAAGGCAGGCATTTTGGTATAAAAGAAGGTATGTTTGCAGTGATCTGTTCCGGGATCTATACTGCAGTAAGTTATTTGTTCCGGTGGTATGACAGGAACATAAAAGTGACAGTGCTCTTTTCTATTTATATATTTTTTGCAATTGTTTGTGCAGCCGTAGTATATAGAATAAAAAGGGAGGCTGATACCATCAGGCTTAACCGGGAACTGGAGAATTTTAAGAAAAACAGAAAGGACAGGGAATCATAATGGAAAAGGAATATGCAATTACCGTTCATAATCTGACGAAAACATATGGAAGGAAAAGAGGGATCATAAACCTGACCATGGAAGTGGAAAAAGGGGATATTTTCGGATTTTTAGGACCGAACGGTGCAGGAAAATCCACAACGATACGAAGCCTGTTGGGACTGATAAAGTTTCAACAGGGAAATGCGTCTATTCTTGGAATGGAGGTAAAAAAGCATCATGACCGGATTCTTAAGAAGATTGGATATATGCCTTCCGAAGCAATGTTTTATCCCTCCATGAAAGTAAAAGATGTGATTCAATTTGCTGCGGACATGCGGAATATGGATTGTAAGCAGGAAGCATCTATGTTGTGTGAACGGCTTTTGGTAGACACGGAAAAGAGGATAGAGGAGCTGTCGCTTGGTAACCGCAAGAAAGTCAGTATTGTCTGTGCGATGCAGCATAAGCCGGAACTGTTTATTTTTGATGAGCCTACCAGCGGCCTGGACCCGTTAATGCAGGCAGAATTTTTTAAACTGATTATTGAATATAATAAACAGGGAACCACCTGTTTTCTGTCGTCTCATGTATTATCGGAGATAAAAAAATATTGTAAGCATGCTGCAATCATTAGGGAGGGGAAGTTAATCCGTTCCGATACAGTGGAAAATCTGACAAAAACCAATGCTAAACGCATTCACATGATAAAAGACGGAGTAGAGGAAAATATGGTTTATAGAGGGAATTTAAATGAACTGTTTGCCAGTTTTGCAGGGCATGATATAGAGGATATTGTAATCGAAGAACCGGAACTGGATGAGATATTTATGCATTATTACGAGGAGGAACAGGTATGACATTATATGTACATGAAATGAAAATGAATCTGAAAAGTCTGCTGACATGGGTCTTATGTGTAGGAGGTTTATGCTTTGGCTGCATTTTACTCTATACAAGTCTGGAAGATTCCATACAGGAAATGGCAGATGCTTATTCAAATATGGGTGCGATGTCGGTAGCGCTGGGAATGGATAAAATGAGTCTGGCTACGCTTACCGGTTTTTATGCCACAGAGATTGCTATGATGCATGGATTAGGTGGAGCCATGTTTGCTGCAATTTTGGGGACGGGAATGCTGTCAAAGGAAGAGGCTTTCCATACATCGGAATTTCTGAATGTCCTTCCTGTCAGCAGACAGAGTATTCTGCTTCAGAAATATGCGGCGTTGGTCAGCAATATTCTGGTATTTAATCTGCTTTGTACGTTGATGTATATTCTGGGTTTTATCATGATGAAGGAGGAAATTTCAGGGAAGGAAATGCTGCTATATCATTTTGCACAGCTTATCATGCAGATTGAAATCGGAACGATATGCTTTATGCTGTCTGCGTGTGTAAAAAAGAATCTTATGGGAGCAGGATTAGGAATTGCAATTTTTATGTTTGCTGCTGATATGATGTGCCGCATCCTTCCGGCGATTGAGGATGTTAAATACATTACGCCATTTTATTACTCCAATGCTGCTGATATCTTTACCAATGGGGAAATTGATGCTATAATGTTAGGAATTGGAGTCGGAATCATTACAGTTTCATTTATGGCAGCATGGTTCCGGTATCGGAATAAAGATTTAGCGGTATGAGTATATCATATTTGGTTTCATAAGGTGCGAATGGCAAAATAGGCACTGTCAGGTATCTTACGAAAATTTGCAAAAAACAGTTATATTAAGAAGGAAACATGTATGAATCCAAGTTATTTTAGAATCAAGACAAGTAAAGAGAAAGCCATTCAGAGGTTTTTAGATTGGATGGACGAACCGGTAAAAGAGAAATATGATAAAGTTTGTTTATCGGATTGTGTGAAGTTATGTCTGGATGAAAATGAACAGTGGAAAGGGACGTGTCTTTATATTTATGAAAAAGCAGATTGGACTATATTTGAGGATGTTTCTGGTTTTCTATCCACGATTCCGGCACAAAGCTGGAAATATTTTGCCTGTGAGGATGAATTTATTTTTGCCGGATATAATGATGCCGTGCCGTATGGAGAGTTTATAGCCATAAAAAACGGATGTATTTTAAAAGAATTTTTGCAATTTCCGGATGAGAGGAAAACAGATGACCGGGAATATGAAATAGAAATGAACTCATGGATTGATGTGGCATTTTTTGTGGATGAGGATGAACTGTTTTTTTGTGAAGAAGGAACCGTAATCATAATATAATTAGAAGTTGTGTTTGGCTAGTGCAACAAATATTAATGAATTAGCATCAGGTAAAAATAATAAATAAAATAATTAAAATAAAAGTTAGAAGCTGCTGGTACATCGAATATTGATTATTCGCTGTACCAGCAGCTTCTAGCTTTTTTGCTTTATATGTTGACAAGGGATAGTATATGTATTAATATATACTTAGTAATACTAAGTATTATTTTGGAGGGAGGTGGTCAGTTGAATCCCAAATATGAGCGGCAGATGAAAAAGGGCGTATTGGAAATGCTGGTACTCAAATTATTGGAACGGGAAGAGAAATATGGATATCAGTTGATCAATGAGTTAAGTGAAAGAAGCGGAAGTCTGTTTGAATTAAAAGAGGGAACTCTTTATCCCATTTTGTATCGCCTGGAAGATGAAGCACTTGTAATAAGCAGATGGAGTGAGCCGAAAGGGAAAGAAGTTTCCAGAAAATATTATGCGATTACAGAAAAAGGCAGGAAGACAATCGCAGAGTTAAATGACTTGTGGGCAAGATTTTCAAATAATGTGACACGGATTATGGAGGATTTATGATGGATAGCAAAAAATATATCAAATGTATTATTAAAAATTTGAAATGTTCCAAAGCAAAACGGGAAGATATCAAAAGACAGTTGGAAGCGGATATTCAGACTGCTATGGAAACCGGTGAAACACTGGAAGAGATTCAGGTTCGAATGGGGACACCGGAAAATGTGGCAAAGGAGTTTAATGATAATTTTTCTAATGAAGAAATAAAAGCTGCCCAAAAGAGGAAAATGGGGAAGCTGTTAGCTTTAATTGGGGTCATTTTGCTCATCGTGCTCCTTTTAATCAGTTGGTGGTGGCCTAAGGTCAGTGAAGTAGGAAGCGATGGAACGTTTCATAAAGATGATGTGGAAGACCGGTCAGAGTTAATTGTTCAACTGCTGGATAAAGAGGATTTTGAGGGTTTATGTGATTATTCCAATGATACCATGAAAAAAGTATTGGAAAAAGAGGATTATGGTGATTTGAAAGCAGCGAAGGAAAATATTGGTTCTGATTGGGGGGCATTTGTATCTTTTGGCAAGGTATATATGAGTCAGATATCACAGATGGGGAAAAAGAGTGTGGTCGTACAGATGAATACTGCCTATGAGAATGTAAGCGTAACTTATACCATTACGTTTGATGAGGATATGAAGTTAGCAGGTCTTTATATGAAGTAGAGATGTATTTTATTTCCGCGAAGCAACGAGCCAAGTGGGAGCTTGCTCGCATTTGACTGGTGTGAATTGTTGATATGTATACTGTGAGGATACATAAATGAAAATAAAATTGACATTTAAGAAGAAGTAGTATATATTCGGCACTAAAGTATAGCTATATTTTAATCTTAATGGAAAGGAAAGTATAGAAGTTCATACAAAGGATATTATAAAACTTTGTTAGAACTAGACTATACAAGGTAACAATGAGAAAAGGAAAATCAATTAGTTCTTTAGTAGTTTTACTGCTAGTAATGGTTTGTGTAGCGAAAGCGAATGCTGCAAGTAGTGTTGCGGTAAATTTAACCACAAAACAGAAATCGGCACAGTCATCTTATGCCCTGTTTGATGCAAGTAAGATGTATTGTCAAGTGACATCTGCGTCAAAATATCCGATCAAGTTTCAAGCTTATGGAAGAAATAATACGACAGGTATAGGAACAGCAGAAAAAACAATAGTATATAATGTAAATGCAAAAGGTACAACTGGCTTAAGAAGTAGGTATAATTATCATAGCATCAAACTGACAGGTTGGAATGTTGGTTCGAAAGTTAAAAAGTGTATCGGAATGGGAAAAATTTATTAAATATTTTAAGCAGACGGATATGATATATATTATATCCGTTTGCATTATAACCAAATCCAGGAGGTACATATGCTGAAATTACAGGAAAAACTTTTTTTTCGGAGTACGACAAGAATCATAATCCTTATGATTCTGTTAGTGGGGGGCTTAATCTATCATATCAGGCTTGGTGTAATTGGGATAGATGGTGCAGTCACTTATGGTCCTATGGAGTATTATGTGCAATCCATTTTCTTGTTTGTGTTGTATTTTATTATTCTTTTATTTCTATCCTTTGACTATTTTAGGGAAATTCCGGATGCTGACTTATTAGAGATTACACGAAGCAGCCGAACATATCTGAAAAATGATTGCCTACAGATGTTGGTTATGTTGCAGTGGATTGTGGCATATGCTGTCATGCAGTTTATTTTTTCAATTGTTTTTTTTGGACAGAGTGGTGTGTTAACAACAGAGATATTTTGGTATTTCTGCAGGCTTGTATTTCTGTATATTATCCTAAACGGACTGATTGCAGTGCTGCTAGGATGGCTTTTGGCACGGACAGTGGGAAAACTGATTGGATATGTATGCATCATATTGTTTTCCTGCATGGTAAGCCCGATATTGACGTCTCAGTTAGGATGGATATCTATGTTGTTTAATGAGCTTTACGGCTATTTTCATGCATTTTTAATCATGCCAGAAGGACTAGATGCATGGAATGACTTTACACTTTTTCCAGTCAATTTGTCGCTGGCAGCAAGAGCACTGGTCTGGGTGTTTCTTTTTCTATTGGGATTAATTAATTGTTACCGTTTGAAAAGAAGAAAAATTATGTCAGCAGTCTGTATGGTGGGGGCGGTCTGGGCAATCGTGTACATGAATTTGCCCACAAGCTTTTACTGTAGTAACTCCTCTTATAGTGTAACGGACTCTATGGCCTATGATCAGATGACTTACATGATAAACGAAACAGAGGAAAAATGTAAGGAAGTGGATTATAAAGTGAAGGCGTATCAGATGAATATGAAGATGGGAAGACAGATGCGGGCAGTGGTAACACTTTATCTGGATACAAGGGATCTGACGGAGTATGAAATGACACTTTACCATTTGTATAAGGTCGATAAAGTTACAGATGAAAGTGGGAAAAGATTAGACTTTGAAAGGAGTGGCGATTATCTGAAAGTGAAGAACCCAGAGGAAGATATTACTGCTATTTGTATAGAGTATCATGGCGGATGTTCCAATTTTTACAGCAACCGGAATGAGATAAATCTGCCGGGGTGGTTTGCATATTATCCGATGCCCGGATACCGGGAAGTTTATCAGGATTATGAATACGTGGATAACCGATTTGATTACAAAGTGGATTTTGATATCGTGGTGGAGTCTCATGCTAGGGTTTATTCTGATATAGACAGAACAGAGGGAAACCATTTTTGCGGAAACGGTTACGGACCTACACTACTAAGCGGTTTTGTCAAAGAGGTGGAACTGAAAAATGGAGTGACCTGTGTGTTCCCTTATCTGTATAAAATGTATGACCCGATGGCGGAAGTGGCAAAGGAATATTGTGCTGAGGTGTTGGCTGATCTGGAACAGGATCCAGAGTGGGCTGCGGAAGAGAGGAAAACAATTTTGTTTCTTCCGAATCTGGCGGGAGATGGTGCATTAAGCCTTTGGGGAGGTTCTTATATAGGTTGTGAAATATGGCGGGGGCTTGCAAAAAATTATCAGGAGACTGGAAGCATCGTGCAGTTCAAGGGTATAACAGAGGAATGATAAATAATTTTTTCACCGCTTATGAACTTTATAAAAAGGAATTCAGTGATTTAGGTTGCAATCAGTAGAAGGGATGAAGAATATGCTGGAAATAAACCATTTATCGAAGAAATTTGGAAAGAAAGAGGTGTTAAGGGACATTTCATATTCTTTTGAAGGTGGTGTGTATGGGTTGCTGGGACCAAATGGGGCAGGAAAAACAACTCTGATAAGGTGCATTTTAGAATTATATCCGTATAAGGGAGAGATTATTTTTCATAAGCAAAATGTTATGGGGCAGAAAACAGATAGAGAAAAGCCAACCATAGGTTATCTTCCACAAAAAAGCGGGGTTTTTCCCGGACTTACGGTAGAAGAACAACTATACTATTTTGCCAATCTGAAGAATATGGAAAAGGATGAAATAAAGGATGACGTGGATAGAGTTCTGGAAGTTGTAAATATGGAGGAGTACCGGAATAGAAAAGGAAAGAATCTTTCCGGAGGAATGGTCCGAAGGCTGGGAATTGCACAGGCACTTATGAATAAACCGGATATGATTATTTTTGACGAACCTACCACGGGGCTAGATCCAGAAGAACGGATGCGGTTTAAAAACGTGATAAAAAAATTGAGGAAGGAAACGACAGTGCTGATGTCCACCCATATTGTTGAAGATGTGGAAGCGGTGTGTGACCGGATTTTAATAATGAAGGAGGGGAGGTTTGTTGCAGCGGGAACTCAGGAGGAAATCAGCAGTCTTGCCGAGGAGAAGGTTTATGAGGTGGTAAAAGAGCAGGTAGAGACCAAAGATTATATAGAAAAGGAAAAAGAAATAGATGGAAAAGAATTGTTTCGGATTCTGTCAAAAAGAAAACTGGAACAGAAAGCGGAAAAACCTACGGTAGAAGATGGATATTTATGCGTTCTGAAGGATATATAACAATTAAGATGAATTGTGTGGGAAGAAAAGGGATGAAAGAAAAATGAAACGGGATAATATGCAAATGCGTATCTTTCACACTCTTGTGTGCACCTGTCAAATATAGTGCACTTATGACTGATAGGATGGTATAAATAATGTCTAGATTTAAGTTTAGGAAATCAATAAGAAAACATATTGCAAGTGGATATTATCAGATGAAGGGAATTGGTTATTTTGTATTTATACCGGTGGTTGTACTTTATCTGCTGATACCCTTGTCGAATTATGCGGTTTATCGATTTTGGAGCGATTTGGACATGTTGTATTCTAATATTGTCATGGTTTGCCAGTATCTGTGTCCAATTTTTTCTGTATGGTATGTTTTTTTTATTCTTTACCATTATGTGGAAGTACCGGGAAATGAAATATTTTATGTGGAAAGAAAAAATAAATTATCGGAGCTTATTTTTCCTTATGTACTTTATCTGATTCTGATGCTTCCCCTGTTTGTCGTATATACACGACTATTCTCTGACCTATGGTGGTTGTATTTTAAATTATGTATTGTAAATTTATTGTATGTAGCAATTACGTACAGTATCACTTTTTTAACAAAAAAAATTCTTTTAAGCGTGATTGTGATACTGCTTTATACGATGTTGGTAATTGCAGAAAATACATTTGGATGGGAGATGATTAGTTATTATAATGCCTTTTTATGTACGGGAATAGCATCATGTAAGGAAATGCTACCGATTTTCATTATAAGTCTGATGTTTTTTGTTGTGGGTTCAGTTGGAAATCATTACTATTATTAAAAGACTTTATCAATTATTTTGAATAATGAATTTGTTGAAACGGATTTTTATATTTGTTATTATAAGATTGTCTGTTAAGGCAGAAAGGAGCACATATGATACAATTACCCAGCCGTTTGCTTTATCCACAGGATTATGACAGAAGCAAAGAAGTACCCCTTAAGGATTTTGCTTTTATCCGTTCTCTTCAGATTGACGATATGATTATTTTGATCAAACAAAGCCATCGTGGTTTTAATGATTTGAAATTAGAAGATTATTTTACCACTGATCCAGAGGTGTTGGATTACCGGCTTCAGATTGTAAATGATCTGGTAGATAATCCGGCTTTATATAATGTTTTTTGCAAGTCTATCATCAAAATACAAAATATCCATGATTTGCGACGTGCAATGAACAGCGACTTTTCTGTGGAATCGGCGTTAAGCTCGGTACGTTATTTGGAAACATATCAGGAAATCATAGATTTATTTGCAAAGGGATTAGAGGGAGTTACTTTGCATTCAGAGGGGCTTCTTCGTTTTCGTGACGGTATTCTTACGATTTACGAGGGAGAGGAATATCATAATCTGTGTACAGAACTTGCAAAGATGGAGGTTCGGTTCGGGAGTTTGAAAAGTGTTACCCTTGGAGTAAATTTGGATGAGAACATGTGTGTACGGGAAGCCGGAGTGCTCTGTGTAAATGACAAACCTTTTCATGCAGGCACCTTGATGGAGCGTTTGTTAAAAAAGAATCCGTTGGATACGAATGCTCTCATTTCACCGTTATATCCATTAACCAGAGGGTTGCATGGTGAGGAACTAAAGGCATTTAATTTTGCTGTGCAATCCTCTCTTGGCACGATATATTCAAAGTCTCTGCGGGATTTTGAACCCGTCATTCAAAAATATTTTAATATCAATACATCCTGTTTTACAGCACTTTTGGATGATATCCGTTTTCTGACGGCGGGAGTCAAATTCATTCTTTCCATGAAAGAGCAGGGATTCCCAATGTGCCGTCCTGCCATTGCTCCTGTCGCAGACAAGAAATGTGATTTAGAAGGTGTATATAACCCGGTTCTGGCTGCTCAGTTAATTGAGAAAACGATTATATCAAATTCCTTTTCTTTTGATAAGAAGGGACGTTTTTATCTGGTAACCGGTCCAAATCATGGCGGTAAGTCCATTTTTGCTTATTCGGTTGGTATGGCACAGGCACTTTTTCAGCTTGGCTTGTTTGTGCCGGCGAACAATGCAGTCATGAGTCCGGTAACAGGTATTTTTACACATTTTCCGTCTTCCGATGAAAATAATTATGGAAAGGGACGTTTAGAAAGTGAATGTGCCAGACTTGGCAGCATCATGAAACAATTAACGGATACCGATATGCTGATTATGGATGAATCCTTCTCCAGTACCAGTGGACTCGAAGCGGGATACATTGCATCAGAAGTTTTGACCGGAATTGGTATTATTGGTTGTGGAGGTATTTATGTTACTCATATCCATGATTTACCGCAACAGATTGATACCTATAATTCTCATCCACAAAATAAGGGGAAGATTGATAACCTTGTGGCACTTATGGAGGACAAGGAAAATGGTGTAAGAAGTTATAAGGTTGCCCGTACCAAGCCAGATGGCTTAAGCTATGCCAGAGATATTGCCAGGCAGTACGGACTGGATTTAGAGAGTATTCTAAAATGGAGATAACCTGAATTTATGCAGGCAATAGGTCAGGATAAAACTTGTATGCATTGGCGATAATTCCATTGACTTAAAATAGCAAAGACTGGCACTGTTAAAAATGTAAAAACTGGATATTTTATGAATACCAGTATGTGATATTATACTTTTTGAAGTCTTATCGGAAAGTTATATGCTTCGCGGAGCAGATACGATAAGAAATATTCAGACAAGAAGCGCTTCCTGTTAATAAGCAAAACAGGAAAGGAAAAGTATAATGAAGGAAAATAGATATGAATTAAATAAGGAACTGGCACAGATGTTAAAAGGCGGTGTGATTATGGATGTTACGACACCGGAGCAGGCGAAGATTGCAGAGGCAGCTGGAGCATGTGCAGTTATGGCATTAGAGCGGATTCCGGCAGATATCCGGGCTGCCGGCGGAGTATCCAGAATGAGTGACCCCAAAATGATTGAGGGAATACAGGATGCAGTGTCTATTCCGGTTATGGCAAAATGCCGTATTGGGCACTTTGCGGAGGCACAAATATTAGAGGCCATTGAAATTGACTATATTGATGAAAGTGAAGTGTTATCGCCGGCAGATGATGTATACCACATTGATAAGACAAAGTTTAATGTACCCTTTGTATGTGGAGCAAGGGATTTGGGAGAAGCACTCCGCAGAATCAATGAAGGTGCCGCTATGATTCGTACAAAGGGGGAACCGGGAACCGGAGATATAGTACAAGCAGTCTGTCACATGAGAATGATGAACCATGAGATTGCAAAAGTCAAAGCCATGAGAGAAGATGAGTTATTTCATGAAGCAAAGGAATTACAGGTGCCATATGAATTGATAGAGTATGTACATAATGACGGCAGACTGCCGGTTGTAAATTTTGCTGCAGGTGGAGTGGCAACTCCTGCAGATGCGGCCCTTATGATGCAGTTAGGGGCAGAAGGGGTATTTGTAGGTTCCGGTATTTTTAAATCCGGTAATCCGGAGAAACGTGCCAATGCCATCGTAAAAGCAGTTACCAATTATACGGATGCCAAAATGCTTGCAGAACTTTCTAAAGATTTAGGAGAGGCAATGGTTGGTATTAATGAACAGGAAATTGAATTATTAATGGCAGAACGGGGAAAATGATATGGTAGTTGCAATTTTAGCTCTTCAAGGTGCGTTTGTAGAACATGAAAAGATGCTTGATAGGCTTGGAGTGGAATATTTTGAAATACGAAAAAAAGAGGACTTAAAAAAAGAATTTGATGCACTGATTCTGCCGGGCGGGGAAAGTACCGTAATGGGAAAATTGCTTTCGGAGCTTGAGCTGATGGAGCCGCTGCGGGAAAGAATACAGTCTGGTATGCCGGTTTTTGGAACCTGTGCCGGGATGATTTTGCTGGCAGAAGAGATAGAAGGGGAAAGTCCTTATATGGGAACAATGCATATCCGTGTGAAAAGAAATGCCTATGGAAGGCAGCTTGGAAGTTTTTATACAGAGGAGAAGGTAAAGGGAATAGGGATTATTCCCATGACTTTTATCCGTGCACCGTATATAGAAAGGGCTATGGAGAAAACAGAAGTATTGGCCAAAGTAAACGGAAGGATTATTGCTGCAAAACAGGGAACGCAGCTGGTCACGGCATTTCATCCGGAGTTAGATGAAGATACCGGAATGCATGAATATTTTCTTAAGATGATAAAATGTCACCAACCGGAGCGAAGTGAAGATTGATGACCTGTGCGGGCTTTGCATGAAAGAATTCTTTGTGGTAACATTGAATCAAAGAAGTTATTTTCTAAACCTGCTAGAAGTATAAAAAATATAGCAGACAAGGAGGAAATATGGAACTGTTAAATATAACCAGGGAGAATTTTCCGATGAGCACTGCTTCCTCAGAAGGGATGCTCCCGCTCACTCCCCATGTGGACAATTATGAGATTTACTATAAGGAAGATATACCATATGTCAAGAGAGGGGACCGGCAGCTTTATTTGCAGATTATTGGTCCAGCAGATACGGACAGCAGGCTTCCGTGTATCGTATTCATTCCCGGGTCGGCATTCCATGAACAAAATGTGAAGGAGCGGGTTCCCGGTCTTAGTTATCTTGCTATGAGAGGCTTTGTTGTTGCCGCCCTCGAATACCGCGGCTCAGAGTGTGCCATTTTTCCGGCACAGGTACTTGATGCAAAAGCAGGTGTTTCCTATATACGTGAGCATGCCGATGAATATGGTATTAATCCCGAAAATATATTTCTTATGGGGGATTCATCAGGTGCACATACAGCCATGATGGCTGCGTTTTCTTACGGTGTAAAAGCCTTGGAGGAGGATGACAGAAGAAGTGACAGACGGATCGTAAGAGGTGTAATCAATCACTACGGACCAACAAATTTCTTAACTATGAATGATGAGCCGTCTTCTCGGGATCACCGCACACCTGACAGTCCCGAGGGCTGTGAGATAGGTGGAAAGGCCGTACTAGAACATCCGGAACTGGTACAACCTGCAATTATTGCAAATTATGTCAATAAAGAAAAAGAGCTTCCACCGATATTAATGTTTCATGGAACGAATGATGAGCTCGTTCCTTTTGGGCAGGGATGTGAGTTGTATGAGGCATTGAAGAATGCAGGTAAGGATGCAGTATTTTATCAGGTAATCGGTGCCCATCATGGTGGCAGAGAGTTTTGGTCAAGGGAGGTTCTTGATATAGAAGAAGCCTTTATTAGAAAATTGTGTAAATAGTGTTTTTATTAACTTTTTACTTTTACCTTTACTTTTTTATACAGACCATTCTGAGCAATGCAGTATATCGTACAACTGCCACGTTTTTTTCCGGTAATGACTCCTTTCTTTGACACCTTTGCAACGGACGGATTAGATGAGACATAACGCACCTTTTTTCCGGCTTTGCTTATCTTTTTTCCTGTCACTTTTACACGGATTCGGACTTTTTTACCGGACTTTACACTCACACGTGTCTTCTTTAACTCTATCTTTAAAGGATTGCCATATTTTCCTCCCTTTGTCGTGCTATAGACAGGCAAGGATTTCGCTAGGATGACTCGTTTTCCGTCAACTTTTTTATACGCTTTGACATAATATTTATACTGCGTTCCCTTTTTTAACTTTTTATGCGTCCAATTATTTGACTTTTTGTTAACTGTACGGAGACGTTTATATTTTCCATTAGATTTTGCCCCATATATTTCATATCCATCTGCTGACTTTACAGGATTCCATCGGATTGTATGTGAAGTTTTCGCAGAATACACCCTGCAAAGAAGTAGCTTGGAATTCGTATCTTTTATACTAGTTCCGGTAGCTGGTTGTTCTGTATTAGTTCCGCTTGGCTTTTCCGGCTGTTTCGTATCAGTTCCGCCCGGCTTTTCCGGCTGTTCCGTATCAGTTCCGTCTGGCTTTTCCGGCTGTTCCGTATCAGTTCCGTCTGGCGGATCTATCGGTGCTGGGTCAGTACCATAGATGGATTCTCTGAAGTCTTCTGTCAGAATTAAATATGCTTTAAATATTTCCTGTTTCAGACGCTCAACCTCTGTCGCCTGTGCACGGATATTATTAGAACTATCCGGCAATACATTGACCTTTATTAAATCATTCTCTATTGCCTCTTTCATCAGAAGACGCAGTTCTTCAAAATCATTGATTGTAATGGATTGGTTTTTCCATATAATGGTGACTGGCTTTAATTTGCTGATCTTTTCAATCCTTCTCTGAAACATCGCTATCTTAAAATCTGCCATCGTCTCATAGGTATTACCAAATATTTTCTTGAGGATATATTGATCCGACAGGATTGTCTGCTCCGATTTGGCAGATTCTTTATACTGGTTGGATATGTAAGGAACCATGCCGTCATAATATCCATATTCGGCAAGCAGTTCAAACGCCTGCCGGCGTATCGTGGCATCACCGCTGACACCATAGTCATTCTGTACCCCGGCATAGTTAGCACTGAAGAGCGGCACAACATAATAGCCATTTCTTGCCATGGTTCCTGTTGTCTTTGTTCCATCTACTTCATATCGGGATACGATAATACTGTTACGGATTAGGTCATCGATGGTATTCAGTTTCTCCGCCTCCTCCAGAGTCAGTTCTGTTACCGAATCCAGATTATGTTTTGAGCCGTCTTCTCCTTGATTATATCTATTATCTGGATCCTCTATCTGCTCAAGTTTGTGGAACCATTTCATTTTCTCTTCTGCACTTTTTGTAAAAATAACATCTGCTTCTACATAATCCAGTGTATAAATGACATCCAGGATACCACTCATATAGCTCTGCAAATCTGTTTCATCCTGAAATCGCTCAGGCAGACCATTATGATACCGGTCACTGACTGCCAGACGGTCATAAATTAGGTTTAGATTAAAAGCAGGTGGATCATTCAGCTCATACGGTTCAAACATCCCTCTGGCATAGACCTCTGCCATCATGCCGTCCCGTGAATCATACCCATTCAGCATTACCTCAGAAACAAGCATATGCGTCAGCTCGTGAGCATACGTTGCGAATCCCCGTTCTGTCAATGCTTTTGATACATAGTAGCGGATACGCGTACCTTCCGCCACACCATCGGCAAACATATATGTACCATATAAATTCAGAGGAGTAAAAAATTCCCTGACACCCAGGGCAGCATTCTTTCCAAATTTATCCGACCATTGGATAGTCGTATCTGGATCGATGCGCAGACTATCCAAAACAATACGATTGGAGGAAAGCAGCCCCTGTTTTTCCGGTTTTGCAATCCGATGCCAAACATCGATAAAAGCCTTTTGCTGCTCAGCAGCCTGTTCCAACTGCTGTCGGAATTTTTCACGCAGTTCATCATAACGTGCCGGGTCTGTTTCTCTTAAATTTCTGTCTATATAACAATCCACTATTCCATATGTGATGGTAGCAGAGTTCGCAATCATGTAAACGCTGTCCTCTGACACAGTAAGCAGTGGCAAAATAAAGGCCTGGGAAGTCGTATCATTATACAGTCTTGTGTATATCCCGGTATCTTTGCTATCCCAGGAGGATAAGTTCTCCAGTATATACGCAGGACTCTCCTGTAAAAACCACTCGTTCATTGGTGTATCCGGTATCCACTTTTGCCTGTTCTCCTCCAGAAAAGCTTCCAGCGTCGCAGAGGAAGTAACTGACCAAAACAGCTTTCTATAACCAAATACATTGGCATTATTAGAAATCTTTAATGTATCGCCCCCGGCACCTCCAATCTGTATCAGCCAGTCTAGAACATCTACCGAAACTCCATATGAACCCGGCTCATAAAGGAGAACATCCTTAATATTATGTTTTCCCATATCAAAGTCATACAGTCGCTCAAGATAGGTAAGCCCAAGTAGAAGTTTTTCTTTATTCTGTTGTATCTTATTAGTAAAATATGCATCACCTTTACTTTCTGCATCAGCGGTATTGTCAACCACTTTCTGGATGATCTCTCCTATTTCTGCCTGTACCTTTGCAAATGCATCTTCAAAAGACATCACCTTTACATTATCCTGATTCAGTTCCATCACAGCTTGTTCATCACTGATATCCGCAGGACTTTTCCCCTCCCGCTTAGCAATCTCTGTTTTTTTATTCAGCTTCTCCGACATGGAATACCGGGATGGTGCCAGTAATTTCCCTATAGTATCATTATTTTCATAATCAATTGCCTGCAAATCCTTTGTCGTGTTCTGGCTCACCGTTTCTCCGCAGCTCGCCGCTGAAGCAGTCATCGATGGAATAAATAACACCATCATAATAAATATTGCTGTTGTTATTCTGATATTTTTCATCCGCCATCCTCCTCTTGCATAATATCTTTTAGATATGGAATAGTAGCTTGAGGTCAACAAATCCGAAGAATCCTTTGATAACCTGCCCAAGGATGATTTTGTGGAATTCTTCGTTATTGCTGAATACTTTCTTTGTTTTTTATACGCTTATTGTAAAATTTTTGTGCTGCCGTGTCAAATGATATTTTACAGAAAAATATCGTTTGATACGCTCCTTTTTATGCCGCTTTTGGTAAATGCAGAGGGGATATTCCAAAATGAAGAAACGGGATACCGGCTCATTCTTGAAGATGATGCAGAGCTTTTATCCACGGAGGAGAAAAATAAATTTTGTCACAAAACTATTGATAAAATAGTAACAGTTCAGCCTAGGACTTTGCACTTGCTGCAAAGTCCGTAACTATGAAGTCAAAGGCTGAATAGTTATTAAAATATAAGTGGTTAGCATAAAAATGCTTGACAGAATGTCTAAAATCGTTTACGCTAGAACATATTAGCGGAAACCTTTGATCAGGAAGAGTATCCTTTTGGAACATTGAAAGAGAGCTGCAGATGATGGAATTGCGGTAATGGGAAAATCGGTGAATGGACCTGTGAGGGCAAACTGAAACCAGTTAGGAAGTAGGGGCGACGTATCTGTACGTTATAACAGGGTATGTATATCAGTACATAGTTAAGTGCATTCAGTAGAATGAAGTTAGGTGGCACCGCAGAAGTAGAATTAAGCTCCTGTCCTATCATTAGATAGGATAGGAGTTTTTAGCGTTTTATAAGTGCTATGTGCGAAGAGTTCGCAAAAAAATTTTGTTTATGTTAGGCGATTGCGAAACGTTTACTTTGTGTAATGATCATTGTGTATATTTCACAAACGTATATACTTTTTCAGGTTTTGCAATTACCTATGTTATTTAGAAGAAAGGAAGGATATAAGAATGAAACAGAACATCCCTTACAAAATTTATCTTGAAGAACAGGAGATGCCAAAGCAGTGGTACAATGTGCGTGCAGATATGAAAAAGAAACCTGCACCAATTTTAAATCCGGGAACCCTTAAGCCGGTTACGATAGAGGAGCTTTCAGGAATCTTTTGTGAAGAGCTTGCAAAACAAGAGTTAGATGATACAAATCCTTATTTTGATATTCCACAGGAGATTCAGGATTTCTATAAAATGTACCGTCCATCTCCACTTGTGAGAGCTTATTGCTTAGAAAAAAAGCTTGGAACACCGGCTCATATTTATTACAAATTCGAGGGTAATAATACATCTGGAAGCCACAAGCTAAATTCGGCAATTGCACAGGCTTACTATGCAAAACAGCAGGGGCTTAAGGGTGTAACGACAGAGACAGGTGCCGGTCAGTGGGGAACAGCACTTTCCATGGCATGTTCTTATTTTGATCTGGACTGTCAGGTATACATGGTTAAATGTTCATATGAGCAGAAACCGTTCCGCCGAGAAGTAATGCGTACATATGGTGCACAGGTAACTCCGTCGCCATCCATGAACACCAATGTGGGACGCAAGATTAATGAAGAGTTTCCAGGAACAACGGGAAGTCTTGGCTGTGCTATTTCGGAAGCAGTCGAGGCAGCCACCACTCAGGAAGGATATCGTTATGTATTAGGTTCTGTACTTGCACAGGTGTTACTGCATCAGTCAGTTATTGGGTTAGAGGCAAAGGCAGCTTTAGATAAATACGGAATTAAGGCAGATATGGTTATTGGATGTGCCGGTGGTGGTTCAAATCTTGGGGGATTGATCTCACCATTTGCAGGAGAAATATTAAGAGGTGAGGCAGATTATAAACTAATTGCGGTAGAACCGGCATCTTGTCCAAGCCTTACAAGAGGAACTTATGCATATGATTTCTGTGATACCGGAAAAGTATGTCCACTTGCAAAAATGTATACACTTGGAAGTGGATTTATTCCTTCTGCTAACCATGCAGGCGGACTTCGTTACCATGGAATGAGCTCAACGGTTTCAGAATTGTACGACCAGGGAATGATTGAGGCTAGAAGTGTGGAGCAGACAGAGGTATTTAAGGCGGCAGAAACCTTTGCAAAGATTGAAGGTATTCTTCCAGCACCAGAAAGTAGCCATGCAATCAAAGTTGCTATTGATGAGGCTATGAAGTGTAAGGAAACTGGTGAAGAAAAGAATATTGTATTTGGTCTGACAGGAACCGGCTATTTTGATATGGTAGCTTACCAGAAATATAATGATGGCGAAATGAGAGATTATATTCCTACGGATGAGGAGCTTGCAAAATCCATCGCACAGCTTCCGAAGGTGGATTGACGATAAGAAGTAAATTGGCTATATGAATGATTACCATGTTGATTTGAATCAAGATAATAAAGTGGGAAACTGCAAAAATGTTTTGAGTTAAGAATAGCAGAAATGCACAAACATATTTGGTTAAGACTTATGTTTGTGCATTTCTATTATTCCCTACTGTATCTTTACAAACTGTTCAATAAACTGGTCATATGGACAAGGCTTTCCGTAATAGAAGCCTTGGCTGTAATCAGGGGAAATATTTTGCATACGACTTTCTTCATCTTCTGTTTCGATTCCTTCAATACACATTTTAAGCTGAAGGTTATGGACTAGGTCACTCATAAGAGAAAGCAGAGTATATTCGTATTCATTCTTTAGTGCTTTTGCGGTAAATGTTCGGTCAATTTTAATGATATCCGGTTGTAAGTCATGCAGGTAATGGAAATTGGAATAACCGGTTCCGAAATCATCTAATGCCAGACGGATACCGGCTTCTTTTAGCTTTGGCCATAGCTTTGAAAAATGTGTATCTGATTCTAACATTCCGCTTTCTGTCAGTTCGATTACTACACTGGATGCCGAAATACCGTATTCATTTGTAGCTTCTAATATTTCACTAATAATATTGCTTTTCATAATCTGTATGTAAGATACATTGATACTGATTCGGAAATCAGGAATCCATTGTTGTATTTTTTTACAGGCGGCTAAAGCCTGATGAAGAATCCAGCGACCGAGAGGAATAATAAGTCCTGTTTCTTCTAAAATCGGAATAAATTGAATTGGTGGTATCATGCCATGTTCATCTGAGCGAAAACGCATTAAAGTTTCGGCACCATATAATGTATGTGTATCTGCATAAAAAAGAGGCTGAAAATAGGCTTCAAATCCTTCAAAGTCATTACGTACGGCCCGGCTTAAAATCTGTTTTAATTTCCTGCGTTTTAAGAAGTTATCGTAATCCTCTTGAAAGAAAGAATAGCATTGGTTCTTGCCTCGGCGTTTGGCTTCATTTAATGCAAATTCAGATAATTTCATAATGTCAGAAAAAGAAAAATTTTTAACTTCACTACTTGGCAGAATACCGCCTGATATAGTAAATACTGCCTCGTAATGATTTTCCTCTACAAAACGATCCACGGATTGCCGGATCTGCTTATATAGTGCAACGGCATTGTCAAGGCTGTCACCTAAAAAATCCAATACCATAAATTCGTCTGCTACAAGCCGGTAAAGCTGCTGACCCGGTAAAAGGCATCTTGAAATACATTTAGCAGTTTTCTTAAGTATCATATCTCCGTATTCAATACCGAGTTTTTCATTGATACCTTTGAAATCGTCAATACCCAAACGTAAAAGATATCCTGACGGAAGAAGGGGATACAATTCCTGTAAATAGTTCTGTAGACTGGATTCTCCCAATAAACCACTGATATTATCTGCTTTCTGCCTTGTTCCGATCTCATTGATACATCCAAGCATATATCTGCTGTTGTCGCTGTTTTTAACAACACGTCCCCGGCAGTTAATCCAGATTGGATTGCCATCAGAATCCATCCATCGGTACTGCATATTATGAAAATCTTTTTCCTCTGCAAGAAGCTGTTTTAAGTCATTTTGTAATGCCTCGAAATCTGGTGGATATACTAATTTCTCAAGAGTGTGAATAACATCATGAAAACTATTTTCAGAAAGAGAAAACCGCTGTACAGCATTAGGTGCTATGTAATAAAAATCATTATCAAAATCATATATATAAGGGAAATCATCCATGCAGGGATATAATACACCTAACATTTCACAAAGCTGCGTAATGGTAATTTCCTGATGATTGCGTTTCAATGGCACACACTCCTTTCTGATTGGTGTTTGGTTAGGTAATTGCGGAATCGTTACTTTGTGTGATACGTATTGTGAATATACTTAAGCTTTGCTCGGCTAACGTTCCTAATGCTGTCGCAAAGCCTAAGTATATTCACAATACGTATATCCACTTTATCGAGTTTCGCAATTACCTATAGTGTTTAGTGCTTGATACACTAGTCTTTTTATTATTATATTTGATATTCTTTTAGAATGCAAGGTTTTCTGGCGGGTTTATTTAATAAAATAAAGAAGAATTTCTAATTTGCATTAGAGTAGATTATAAAAAATGGGTTATAATGAATGGAGAGAAGTCATTATTTTCTTCACAAAAGATGTTTTGTATGCTATTATATGTAGTAATAAAAACTATATAAAATGGTAATTCGAGATTATGATTGTGAGGAAGATATTATGAATTTTAAGATCATAGGAGACAGTTGTACAGATTTTACAAAAGAGGACCTGAAAAAAGATTATATGGTATCGGTTCCTTTGACAATTTATGTGGGAGGAACGGAAATAGTTGATGATGATACATTTGATCAGGCTGATTTTTTAAAGAGGGTTGCACAGACGGAGGAATGTCCGAAGTCGGCATGTCCTTCGCCGGAAATGTATATGCAAAGCTTTGAAGGTGCACAGGATGTATATGTGATTACACTTTCGGAACATCTTAGCGGTTCTTATAATAGTGCAGAGCTTGCGAAAAAATTATATCAGGAGGAGCATCCGCAGGTAAATATACATGTATTTGATTCCCATTCTGCATCAACGGGACAGTTGTTGATTGCCCGTCAGATTGAACAGCTGGCATTACAGGGCATGGAATTTGAAAGAATTGTCGAACAAATGACAAAATTCCGTGATGAAATGCAGACAACGTTTCTATTGGAAACATTGGAGATTCTCCGGAAGAATGGGCGGTTATCGGGAATGAAAGCGGTGGTTGCTTCCGTACTTAATATTAAGCCTTATATGAAGGCAGAAAATGGAATGATACAGCAGGCGGGGCAGGCAAGAGGAATGAAAAAAGCATTGGAAAAGATGATTGATTATATTGGAGAAATCGGGGAACATTTATCTGAGAAAACGGTGATTATCGCAAACTGTAATTGTCTGCAGCGGGCAAAAGAAGTAGAAAAGGAACTGGTAAACAGGTATCATTTCAAGGAGTCTCTTATCATTGATACAAAAGGGATCAGTTCTTTATATGCAGCGGATGGAGGAATTATTATATCCTTTTGACTTTGGATTCCTTGTTCGTTATAATAAAAGTTAATTTTGTTAGAAAAATATAAACGGGTATTTTCCTTATTAAAGTTCTTTTTTAAGGGAATACCTGTTTTCCTTAATAAATGATGATCAGGGGTGATAGATAATGGAGGGAAGAACGGTAGAATTTTCAAGGTCGGAGCAGATGCATGTTGTGCATCCTAAGGATTTAAATGGTGCAGGAAGATTATTTGGAGGTGCACTTTTGCAAATGATAGATGAGCTGGCGGGTATTGTGGCAAAAAGACATTGCCAGACAATGAATGTTACAACAGCAGCAATAGACAATTTGAATTTTAAAGCAGGTGCTTATGAAAATGATTTGATCGTTTTAATCGGATATGTGACATATACGGGGAATACGTCATTGGAAGTCAGAATTGATACTTATGTAGAAAATCAGAGCGGAATGCGATATCCGATTAACAGGGCTTATTTTGTAATGGTAGCAATGGGGGAAGACGGTCGTCCAACAAAAGTTCCGCCGCTTATTGTAGAGACAGAGAGCCAGAAAGCAGAATGGGAAGGGGCACTTCTCAGACGGGAAAACCGTTTGGAACGTAGAAAAGCAGGATTTTAGTGTAAGAGGATTTGTTCAGAGAAAAAGAAATATAATAAATAGTGTTGTTTTATAAAAAATGTGCTAAAATGAATTGTAAAATATTAAGTGACAGGGAAAAGTAAAGAAAGTATAGAAGAACAGGGAAAAATATATGGAATTTTATCAGATGATAGAGGATATGCAGAGGTTTTTAAAAAGAAACAAACTGGTTATATTTGTCGGTGCCGGAGTTTCTAAAAACTCGGGAGTTCCTACCTGGGGGCAGATGGTAAGAGTATTTGCAGAGAAGATGGAGTATCCGGTGGAACGATTGTCGACGGATGAATATATCCGTATTCCACAGTATTTTTATGGTATGGATGAGAGTGAAGGGCATAAGATTTACTACGATACCTTGCAGGAAATTATTTCCCCGGAAGCAGAGCCTAACATTTTGAATGAACTGATTGCCAAAATCCACCCGAAACATATTGTGACTACCAATTATGATAAATTAATGGATACAGCCGCTGCAGACTATGAGATTATCAGACAGGATAGGGATTTGCTTAAAGCGAATGCGAATAATTATCTGATTAAAATGCATGGAGATATTGATGATGTGAAAGGTATTGTGTTTAAGGAAACGGATTATCTACAGTATTCAGAATCCCACCGGCTTATGGAGACTTTTTTAAAATCACTTTTGATTGATCATGTTTTTTTGTTTGTGGGATATTCATTAAATGATTATAATTTGAACACTTTTACAAGCTGGATTGAATTTATTGCACAGGAAATGAATGTGAAAAAGCAGATGCATAAGAACTTTTTTTTATCCAGTAGTAATCATGCAGGAAAAAAATATCTTAGAAAGTACTATGAAGATAAAGGATTACAGGTAATTGATATTTATGATCTGCCACCGGAGGTGGTAAATCAGTCTAAGCAGGTTCCGTTAGAGGAGGAATTGGGAAGAAAGGCCTATGCGGTATTAAAATTGCTGCAGGAATAGGGAGTATTATAAATATTAGGAGGCGGATATATTGGATATTAATCAGGTTTTACAGGAACTCGACCGACTTTTTGAAAAAGGTGCATTGGATCAGGTGGAAGGTTATCTTTCCGGGCAATTAGAAATTGCTGTAAAGGAAAATGATTTTGGATCAATTTTATCTATTTTAAACGAATTACTGGGGTTTGCCAGAGAGACCAGCCAATATGATAAATGTGAGATTTATGGAAGTCAGGCACTTAAGTTAGTTGCCAACAGCCCTTATAAGGATGGGGTTTATCATGCGACTACACTTTTGAATGTTGCCAATGCCATGCGGGCAGCCGGAAGGCTTACGGAATCCATGGAGCATTATCAAAGGGCAGAGGCAATCTATGAATCACAATTACCCAGGGAAGATATCGCATTTTCCAGTCTGTATAATAATGAGGGATTACTTTATGAAGAAATGGGAGAATATGAGAAGGCAGCAGAGGTACTAAGAAAGGCATTGCATATCTTATCCCAGCATCCCGGTAGTGAGTACCAGCAGGCAGTATCCAATGCAAATCTGGCAAATACCATGGTGATGCTGAAACGTATGGAGGATGCCAGGACATATGCTGGAAAGGCTTTAGAACTTTTTGCACCGTTAAAGGTGGAGGATTCTCATAAGGGAGCGGCACTGGCAGCACTTGCTGAAGTGGAGGTTTTTTCAGGTAATATAGGAAAGGCAGTGGATTACTATCAACAGGCAGAAAATTGTATTCTCCATCATATTGGTAAAAATGCAGCATATTTGCGTGTACATGAAAGACTTGAAAATTTAAGAACAAAGGACAGAGGAAAAGATAGCGGGGCTAAGCTTTGCAGAGCATATTATGAAACATATGGAGTGCCGATGCTTGAGAAGAAATTCCCGGAATATGTATCCCGTATTGCGACAGGACATGCAGGGGAAGGGTCAGATTGTTTCGGATATGACGATGCAGTTTCAAGAGACCATGATTTTGGTCCGGGCTTTAGTATGTGGGTAACAAAGGATACATATGATGAGATCGGGGAAGCTTTGCAGGCAGCCTATCTTGCTTTGCCGGATACGTTTGAGGGATATCAACGCGTGAACAGTTCCCATGCCATGGAACGGTTTGGCGTATGTATAATAGAAGATTTTTATGAGCGTGTTTTAGGAGGAGGACACCTGCCCCAAAAGGAGGAGGATTATCTGCTGTTAGAGGATTGTTATCTTGCCTGTGCAGTAAACGGTGAAGTGTACCGGGATGATGAGGGTATTTTTTCGAATATCCGCAATCGTCTGAAAGCAGGATATCCAATAGGAGTAAAACTTTTAAAAACGGCTCAGGTTACAGCACGGTTCGGACAAAACGGACAGTATAATTATGAGAGAGCCGCAAAAAGAGGGGGATGGGCAGCAGCGTTATTGTCAAGGGCGGATGCAGTAAAACAGGGAATGCAGCTTGCCTATCTGCTTGCAGGTGTGTATGCTCCACATGATAAGTGGATGCATAGGGGGTTAAAAGAGCTTAATGCCAAGGTCTATTCAGTGGTAGAAAAACTTACGGAATGTGGGCTTAAAGATGTAAAGGAGACGGTGGATTTATTAGAACAGCTTTCTATGATTCTTCTCGATGAGTTGAGAAAAAAAGGCTATGTGACTATGGAAGGAACATTTCTGCCGGATGTATCTACTGAGATTGCCAGAAGAGGACAGTTTTATATGGAATCAAAAGAAGAGCTCGTGGATGCCATCGTAAATCTTGAGTGGAAAGCGTTCGATAAAGTGAAGAATGCCGGAGGAAGGGCGGAATGTCAGGATGATTGGGATACCTTTCAGATTATGCGGAAAAGTCAGTACCTCACATGGAATATGGATATGCTGGTACAGTACCGTTTGGATTTTGAGGCGGCAGATTCAGTAGGTAGAAATCTTATTTCCGAGAAGTATGCGAGAATGATGGAAAGTACAGTGCCGGATGAGTATAAGGCAATTGAAAAGGAGCTGCCGGTGATTCCGGAAGCGAAAAAGGCAATTATGGAGACGATTATATCTATTCAGGTACAATGGATGGAGGAGTTTGCTTCTGAATATCCCGGTCTTGCAAAGAATGCAAGAATTATTCATTCCAGTGAGGATAAACCATGGGATACGTCTTATGAAACATATTTAAGGGGAGAACTTGGTACGTATTCGGATATTATGTTGACGTTATATGGCAGGTTTGTAGTCGAACGATCTCAAAAAGAGGAGAATCTTGCAAAGATGATTATGATCAATACGGTGAAAATGTATGGTTATGGCAGTTTGGAAGAAGCTCATAAGAGCCAATAAAGAAAACAATGGGGCTGTTTTGTACAGCCCCATTGTTTTCCCGTGGGCAGCGAGTCAAGTAGACGCGCCTGCAGGTCTGCTCGACGGCTGCTTTAAGGGTCATATACATTGCATTTTGCTGCAAAGTATACGACTATCTCCACCACATATCATTATTGTGGCAGTGCCTGTTTTGGTGCTCATCACACCGATTATCTCTGCAATTATCGCATCGGTGGTCTTTGCAGCTTTCACGTCGGTTATCCCTGTGTTCATCGTGTCTGCCGTCTCTGTGTTTTCCGCAACAGTCATCTCTGTGACCGTCACATCCACTGCTATGATGGTGTCCATTATGGCAGGGTGGACCATCATGTCTGCAGTGTTCATCACGGAATGAATGTTCAAAATGATTCGACATGAAAATACTCCTTTTTTATTTAGAATATGCAAAATGCATAATTTTGGTATTTTCATGGAATAAAAATTATTTGTTTTGTTTGTCAGTGGGGTAGCCGTTTCCCTGTAAGTCGGTCGTATTATTTGTTTTATCCTTATCATTTATCGGGTTGCTGCTTTCCCAGACACCATTAGGAATTGTAGGTACCGGCTTCTTTTTATCGGTAATCTTCATTTCAGGACCTCCAAATTTTTTCTTTCCCAGGCGTAACAGATCAGGCAGCCGTGCCTTTAGTTTTATTTGATGACTGCTGCATGAGTCTGATATTTCCGCTTGCGACGGGATTACTTCATATTATCCAGTATTGCATTTTTAAAGAAAAATATACTGTATAATTTTTTGTGACACATAAATGATTTGTTCCTGCGGGTAGTCAATAAAACGGTTTATGTTGTAGAACCGATTCCTGTTTTTTATTGAAAGTGATAGAAATATAAGAGAGAATATGATAAAATGTCGCCAACTGGAGCAAGGCGGAGGTTGGTGACATATGCGAGCATTAGCGAGCCTCATTTGGATAAAATAATAAGATAACAAAATAGATTTTAGAGATTGACAGATTTGCCATGAGAGGAGAAAGATAGAATATGGAATACATAAAAGCCAAAGATGAAAATATTGACTGTATTTTTGAAATTGTACAGAAAACGGTTACTACTATATATCCGAACTACTATCCGAAAGAAGTAGTAGATTTTTTTTGTGAGCTTCATAACAGAGAAAATATTGCAAAGGATATAGAGGACGGGAAAGCAGGTATCTTAGTGGATAACTGTAAAATAGTTGGAACCGGAAGCCGTGACGGCAATCATATTACAAGAGTTTACGTTTTACCTGAATTTCAGGGAAATGGATATGGCAGTTTTATTATGCAATGTCTGGAGAATGAGATTGCAGTGGAGTATCATACGGCACTGCTTGATGCATCACTTCCGGCAAGTCATTTATATGAGAACAGAGGTTATCATACGCTGAAACACGAAAAGTGGTCTGTGCAAAATGATGTCATTTTGGTTTATGAAGTAATGGAAAAGCTGCTGCCCGGATGCGGTATGAAAATCTGCTATGAAGGAAAGCGATTTCGTCCGAAAGTGAATACAGAAAACGGAGAAGTGAATGGAGAAACGATTTTTTGTTATCATCAGCAGGGCAATGAGTTATGGGCAGAGTATGCCGGAGGAGGGATAAGCAGAGGGTATCTTATTGGATTTGCTGCAAAAAACGGCGAACTGGATTTTTATTACCAGCACATAAATGAGGATAATCAGATTCGGGCAGGAAGGTGTCATAGCGTTCCTAGGATACTTGATAACGGAAAAATAGAACTTTCTGAGGAATGGCAATGGTTAAACAAAGACCAGTCAAAGGGCTCATCGATTGTAACGGAGATATAGTTTGTTTTAAGATGGGTAAAGGTATGCGAAACAACATTATATATTAGCGGACCAGATGGTAGCTGAATTGTCCATCCGTATCTTCGGCGGTTACGATGTGTTTGAGTTCGACACCTTCGAAGGAAGGGTGCTTAGACCAGGCAATGTCTGCAAATTGGATGGTTTTTGCTGGCAGTCTCAGTGAGCCGTTGTTAAATGATTCAAATAAATTATTATTCATAAGTTTTTCTCCTTTGCTTTTGATAAGTGTATTATAAGAATAAAAGCAGGATAAGGACTTGGATAAAATTGCTGTATTTTAAATAGAGTTATAGTATGAATAATTTTCTTGTTAAATAGGAAATAAAAAGGAAGAGGTAGATTATATGAAGATAGAACATGTTGCAATGTATGTGAAGGATTTAGAAGGTGCAAAACATTTTTTTGAACAGTATTTGGGTGCAGTATCAAATGAGCTGTATCATAACAAAAATACAGGCTTCAGATCATATTTTCTGGAGTTTGACGATGGTGCACGACTGGAAATCATGAATAAAACGGATATGGAGGATGCAGGAAAATCACTTCAAAGGACAGGTTATATACATATTGCATTCAGTGTGGGGAGCAAAGAACAGGTTGATCTGCTGACGGCACAGATGAAAAATGATGGATATGAAATTATCAGCGGACCAAGAACAACCGGTGATGGATATTATGAGAGCTGTATTGCAGCAATTGAGGGGAATCAGATTGAGATTACAGTATAAAAAACTCAGGGGGATTTTATAGATTATGGGCTAACTGAAAAATCCCAGTACAAAAGCAATGACAGCAATCATAACAGGTAAATATGTTAGTGAATCTTTTTTGAAAGTCTGCTGAGTGCTACATGATTTAAATGATTGAAATTTCAAAATAAGTTTAAAGCATAAATCCCCTATTATGGTACCAAGAACATTTGTAAGCAAGTCATCTATATCGGTAACTCTGTATAAAGTGAATAGTTGGGCAACCTCTATGAAGAGAGAGAATCCAAATCCAAGCAGGATAATATTTTTAACATGTTCATATGATTTACTTATTATAGGACATAGGAATCCTAACGGAATAAAAAGAAAAATATTCAATATAAAACTTAGATTTAATCCATCGCGAAAGAAAAGGAAATTCATTTTGGGGTTAAAAAAATGATTCCCCTAATTGTGATAGTCGGATAAATTCACTGATTGTGGGAATACTAACAATATTTGTTAATAGTAAATAAAGATAATAATACAGCGTAAATGATGCAATAGAGATTTTTATTTTTGGAAGACCGTTATTTATTAAAAACAGTACTAATAATACAAGGAAGATTATGACAGTACCTAAAAGGAATACGGGTTTTTAATAATAACATATCTACTATTGCATCAAATAAACCAATTTGTATCTCGATACCTGATTGATTTCCTTCTACGATTTGCATAAAATTTCCTCCTAATGATTTTTTTCTGGCGGTGATATTATATCATTTACTGCACTAATTTTAAAAGAAATTCTTACAATAATTTGAAGATTTTTTCTTTATTTCTGCATGGATTTTATTTTTTTCCAATTAGCTGGAAATCCCATTTCTGACAATATCTCATTTGTTTCTAAGACTTTTAGAGTAGGTGTAATTTTATTAACAGCTTCATCTATTTCTGTAATCATTTGTTTAAACTCTCTGGAAGGTAAAAGTAGCTTTAAAGCAATGACAGCAGCAAATAAATCACGTTTTCCATTTACAAATTCTCCTTTTTTAGTTATTTGAAGATTAGAATGGTATTTTGTATCAATCATAACATCATGTGACCGAAAACAGTAAAGTCGGTTATTGTGGGCACAGCAATTGCGAATAGATGTTAAATATTTTAAAAGCGTTTCTAGCTCACTATCCATGATTTTAAAGGTTCGTGAAATGCTTTGTCGATCAGTCTGTTTCATGTTAAAATAAAATTTGCTAATTTGACCAAATGATAAAATGTTGTTAAGAACCCAAAGGGGTATGTATCCATAAGTATCGAGATAGTGGCGGATGCTTGGATCAGATCCCCTTGATGCAATCTGGTGCTGAATATCAGATAACATAGAAATGATATTTTTGTGAGAGTCCCTTTTGCATAAATCAAAATTTTTATATAAAAGATAATTATCGTGTCCATATTTTTGAGGAAAATTATAAGAAATAAGACACTTTATGTTTCGTTCAACTTCAAGAATATATCTTAAAAAAATTTCGCGTAGATGTTGGTCGAATACAAATAACGCATACATTTCATTTACAGTGGTTCCGTTTTTGTATTCATCCTTTTTGGCGTCTTTTAAAAATAACTTTTTGTAACCATTTATTAGATTATAATATCCCTCATGTTGTAATCTTGTTTTTGCAAATCGTTTTGCATCTCCGGTGCTAATGTCAACACCACGTGACACTAACAAGGAAATCAATTCGTCATGAGTTTTAAATACCTTATCATCCAAAGCACTGCCTCCTTGTTTAGATAATAAAAAGACCCCGGGCCCGAAGGACACCGGAGTTCACTCCATAATAATATATGCAATAATAGTAAAAATATCACTTTCAATGAGTACAATATTATCATTTATTATGGCTGGTGTCAATCAGAAAATTTAATATTTTAATCAATTTTCGATATAACATTACCGTTTAGTCAGAATATCTCGATTTCGCTCATATCAGCTTGATATTCTCACAAGCAATGGGCCAAGCTGATATATGTGTATACCCAGCGATTGCAGTGAAAGTCAAACCCTGCTGCTTGGGGCAGGATTTTTGACATTTCTAAGGTATCTATCGGCTTTCCATTATATTGAAAAAGCAGATAACGGGAGTCGAACCCGCCTTTCCAGCTTGGGAAGCTAGCGTTCTACCGATGAACCATATCTGCAATATAAACATTATAAAAGTTTTGGTGAAATTTTGCAAGTCATAAAGGAAATTTTTTGATTTTGTGATATAATGAAGAAAAACCATTTGTTTACAAGGATGTTTTTTGAATGTTGATCATGAATACATAAAAGTTATTTTGTGGTAGGAGACCTGGATGACAGGAGGGCAGTTATAATATGATTTCACTAATAGAAACAGGATTATTTCGGAATATCAGCCAATCCGATATTGAAAAAATGATGAAATGTACCGGGGCTGTTACCAAAGAATATGAGACAGGGGACTATATTTTTCGTGAAGAGGATACCCCTCAATATCTGTATTTGATTCTGGAGGGAGAGGTTTCGGTAGTAAAAGATTTTATGTCGGGCAGACAGGATATTTTATATGTAGCAGAGTCAGGCGAAGTATTTGGTGAGGATTTTTTTGAACCGGAGCAGAGGCCATACTGGTTTGATGCAGTAGCAAATACAAAGACAGTATTACTATTGCTGCCGTGGAAATTTTTATTTGGCTTTTGCAGTAATGCCTGTGAACATCACCAGCAGATAATTCGGAATATGTTAGAAATTATGGCTGTTAAAAGTTTTAATATGACGAAAAAGGCACATATTTTAAGCAGTACTACATTACGGGAAAAAATATCAGTCTGGCTGTTAGAGTCGATGGAAGCCGGTCAGGTCGATACAAGGATGAATCGGGAGCAGATGGCTGCTTATCTTGGGGTGGCAAGACCAAGTCTTTCACGGGAATTGATGAAGATGCAAAAGGAAGGAATCATTGATATAGACCAGAAACGAATCCGGATAAGAGACAAAGATAAATTGTATAAAAAATAAAACAAAAAAGTGAATGAGACGTAACAATTGTTACATATTAAAACAGGAATCATTACTATAATAAAGATAACAAAAAACAATCATTTTAAAACATAATAAGAAGTAAATTTAAAATTGTTTAAAAATGTAAGGAGGTAATGATTATGGCACAGGCACAGGTAGATAACTTAGTAAATATGTTAGATGGTTATGTAACAGAGGGTGGATATCATTTAAATGTTAATGTATTAAACAGAGATACATTATTGGATGCACAAAAACACCCGGAAAATTATCCGCAGTTAACGATCCGTGTATCCGGATATGCAGTGAATTTTATTAAGCTGACACCGGAGCAGCAGGCGGATGTTATCTCAAGAACCTTTCACGAAAATATGTAAAATAATAAAACATTGAATGTGGCTGTCATGTTTCAACAAAGAAATGAAATATGGCAGTCTTTTTTTATTCTCAAACGACTTTGGAGTATTGTATATAGAAAAGAGTTTATGGAAAGGATTGAGAAATTTCAAAAAATAAAGTATGATATTTAATATGAGCGAATGTATGAAAGGAGAGCGGAATTAGATTCTGCAAAAAGGGAGATGACACATTTTTTACGAACCCAAAAAGTGAAAAGAAAATATTTTAAGTATATGTTGTTTTTTAGTGTGCTTGGTTTGATTATTTTTTTCCCAACCGGATGTGGTAAGGCTCAAAGTGATGAAACGCTGCAGAGTGATTCGATTACCTGTGTGAATGATTTGACAGGCAAAAATATAGGAGTACAGATTGGTACGATTGGAGATACATATGCTTCTGATTATGAAGGAGACGAAGCAGGTACCAGGATTACGAGGTTTAATAAGGGTGCCGATGCCGTTCAGGCTTTAAAACAGAATAAAATTGACTGCGTTATTATTGATGAACAGCCTGCAAAATCCTTTATCAATAAAAATAAAGAATTAGTCATTCTGGAAGAAGAATTTGCGATAGAAGATTATGCAATCTGCATATCAAAAGAAAATACAGAGTTAAAGAATAAAATTAATAAAGCATTAAACGAATTAAAAGAAGATGGAACCCTTGCAGATATTATCAACAATTATATAGGTGATGATACAAAGGGTAAGACACCTTACGTTTCCCCGGAAGATACCACAAGGGAAAACGGAACGCTGACAATGGCGACGAATGTAGCATTTCCTCCCTATGAATACTATGAAAATGGGGTTGCAACCGGTATTGATGTAGATTTGTCACAGGCTGTTGCGGATAAGCTGGGAATGGAGCTGGTTATTTCAGACATAGAGTTTGATTCAATTATTATTGCAGTGCAGACCGGAAAGGCGGACATAGGTGTTGCAGGGATGACGGTAACGGAAGACCGGTTGAAAAATATTGATTTTACGGATTCCTATACAACATCAAAACAGGTGATCATTGTAAATAGTGGAACATCTGCTGCAAAAATGAGTTTTAAAGACAGGCTGTATCAGTCATTTATAGAAGATGCCAGATGGAAATATATTCCCCGGGGACTCAAAAATACAATTATGATTACTTTATTTGCCGGAATGATTGGAATTATTCTGGGATTTCTCCTTGCAGTAATCCGTGTAGCCCATGATCGAAATGGGGAAGGAGGGGTGGTGCTTAATATATTCAACACCTTCGCAAGAATTTATCTGACAGTATTTCGTGGAACTCCGGTTATGGTACAGCTTTTAATTATGTATTATATTGTGTTTGCAGCAATGAAAGTCGACCCGGTTATTGCGGCAGTTTTGGCATTTGGGTTGAATTCCGCGGCGTATGTGGCGGAAGCTGTTCGTGCTGGCATCATTTCTATTGAGATTGGTCAGTTTGAAGCGGGAAGGAGCCTCGGATTTACCTATGGTCAGACAATGTGGCATATTATTATGCCGCAGGCAATAAAAAATTCTTTGCCAGCGATGTGTAACGAATTTATTTCATTATTAAAGGAAAGTTCTATAGTGGGTTATATCGGCTTGGTAGACCTGACAAAAGCGGGTGATATCATAAGGAGCAACACATACGAAGCAATGATTCCATTATGTTCGGTTGCATTGGTATATCTTGTGATTGTTATGGTGATGACAGCAGGTGTAAGCCGCTTAGAAAGGAGATTAAAGAAAGATGTACGATAAAGAAGTGTTGATAGAGGTAAAGGATTTATGCAAGTCCTACGGAGAACATATGGTATTGGATCATATTACTACTCAAATTCATAAAGGAGAAGTGATTGCAATTGTCGGACCTTCCGGTTGTGGCAAGTCAACCTTTTTGCGTTCCCTTAATTTATTGGAGCATCCGGATTCAGGGGCTATCATTTTTGAAGGAACGGATATCACAGATAAGAAAGTAAATGTGAACAGGGTACGGGAAAAGATTGGTATGGTGTTTCAGCAGTTTAATCTGTTTCCTAATATGACAGTAAAAGAGAATATCATGTTAGCACCGGTGAAGCTTAAAGTGATGAGTAAGGTGGAAGCATCTGCAAAGGCGGATGAATTGTTAACAAGAGTGGGACTTTTGGAAAAGGCAGATGCCTATCCCACAAATTTGTCTGGAGGGCAAAAGCAGCGCATTGCCATTGCAAGAACGATGGCAATGAATCCGGATGTGATTTTATTTGACGAACCGACCTCGGCATTAGACCCTGAAATGGTTGGTGAAGTGTTGGAAATTATGAAAGAACTTGCAAAAGAGGGAATGACAATGGTAGTAGTAACCCATGAAATGGGATTTGCCAGAGAAGTTGCGACCAGGGTTATTTTTATTGATGAAAAAAATATCAGAGAAGACAGTGTTCCGGAGGAATTCTTTGAGAATCCTAAAAATCAAAGACTCAAAGAGTTCTTGTCTAAAGTCCGCTGATGAAAAGAAAATGAGGGAATTATGTCAGAATATCAAACAGTAAGACAACCTTTTTTACCTGTCTATGACAAAAATTCAAGGATTTTAATATTAGGGAGTTTTCCATCCGTAAAATCAAGAGAAATGGGATTTTATTATGGTCATCCGAGAAACCGGTTTTGGAAGGTGCTGGCTGGAATTTTGGAATGGAGAGTGCCGGAAACCATTGATTCCAAAAAAAAGATGCTGTTAGCGAATCAGATTGCAGTTTATGATGTGATAGAATGTTGCCGGATTATCGGTTCCAGTGACAGCAGCATTAAGGATGTAGTGCCTGCTGATCTTAGACGGATTGTAAAAGGTTCTCAGATAAAAGCCGTTTTTACAAATGGAAAGACTGCCGCAAAACTGTACAAGAAATATCAAGCAGACAGCGTCGGGCTTCCAATGGTAGAACTTCCCTCCACCAGCCCGGCGAATGCGGCATATTCTTTGGATAGATTGGTGGAAATATGGAAGGCATCGTTTGAGCAATATGCCTGATGCCCATTGCTTGCAGCGAAATTGTTGACTTCAAAAAACTGCAGGGATAAAGTGATGGAAAGATAGGTAATTGTGAAATAAAAAGAAAGGAAAAGTATGATGCTCTTATCATACAGCAGGAAAAAATGAATTGTTTACGTGTACCAAGGATATTAATGCCAAAGGAGGGAACGGATTTATACAAATGGTCTGTTATTGCCTGTGACCAGTATACGTCACAGCCGGAATACTGGAAAGAGGCAGAGAAAATAGTGGGTGATGCACCGTCGACACTGAAACTGACTCTGCCTGAGGTCTATTTGGGAGGTTTGGATGAAAAAGGGCGGGTTGAAGCGATTCACCAGAATATGGAGGATTATATAAAAAATGGTATTTTGCAGGAACTGCCTGCGGGCTTTGTTCTGGTAAAACGTTCTTTTGGGAAACAGGATAGCAGATACGGTATTGTAGTAGAAATTGATTTAGAAACTTATGAATATAGAAAAGGAGAGCATTCCCTGACAAGACCGACAGAAATGACTGTGGAAGAGCGGATTCCGCCACGCCTTCGTGTCAGACAGCAGGCGGTGGTAGAACTTCCTCATATCATGCTGTTGATTGATGATCCGGAAGGTTCCGTTATCGAATCACTGGTAAAACGGACAGATTCCTTTCGGCAGATTTATGATACGGAATTGATGTTAAAGGGAGGACATATTTCAGGGTGGCTGATTCCGGAAGGAAAAGAAACGGATATGATTATGAACAAGATTGAGCAGCTGGCAGACCCGAAGGTTTTTCAGGAAAAATATGGTCTAAAGGAAGAGTATCCCTTGCTTAATTTTGCAGTAGGAGATGGAAACCATTCGATGGCTACAGCAAAAGCGGCCTGGGAACAGATAAAGGAAGGTCTGACAGAGGAAGAACGTAAAGTACATCCTGCCAGATATTGTCTTTGTGAAATCGTAAATATACATGATAAAAGTCTTGAAGTAGAACCGATTCACAGGGTTTTATTTGGCATAGAAAAAGAGGAATTTTTTAAAGCAGCAAAAGCATATTATGAAGAAAAGGGATGCCGGGTAGAGGTGGAGAAACAAGCCGATGCAGTACCGGGTTCATCAGAGGAAGTGCATTGTTTCACATATTGTCATGAAAGCGGAAGCGGTGTGATAAAGATAATTGATCCGATATGGGGAATTGCGGCTGCAACAATACAGACTTTTTTAGATGCGTATCTTGCAGAGCACAAAGAAACAAGGATTGATTACATACATGGTATGGATGTGGTGGAACGTTTGGGAACAAAAGAAGGAAACATGGGGCTTTTACTTCCGGAGATTCATAAAGAAGATTTATTTAAGGGAGTTATTTTAGATGGTGTGCTGCCGAGAAAGACATTTTCTATGGGAGAAGCCAATGAAAAACGTTACTATATGGAGGGGAAAATAATCAGAAAAATATAAAGCTTTTGCTTTAAAATTCTGATAATAAATGCTATAATATAATAGGTTACCAATCAAAGTAAAGGTTGATAACCTGCGTAAGCCCTAACGGGTTTCATTATGGTATAATTTATCAAAGGTAACGCAAGTGGCACCGGATGATTAGACATTTAAGCAGAAGGAAGGTATGATTATGGGAAATCAGATTATTATTTCAATTGGAAGAGAGTTTGGAAGCGGTGGACATGAGATTGCTGAACATCTGGCAAAGCATTATGATATTCCCCTTTATGACAAAGAGATTTTTGACCATATTCAGGAAAAAGGTTCGATCAGTGCAGATGTCGCAAGACATTTTGATGAGAAACCTGTGAATCCTATTTTTTATCCAGTTATGCTGGATGGGAATAATCTTCCGCTGGAGCAGTCAGTGGCGAATCAGATTTTTGATTTTATCCGGACAAAAGGGGATAAAGAAAAGAAATCTTTTGTGATTGTCGGACGTTGTGCAGAATACGTATTGCGTGACAATCCCAATTTGGTTCGGATCTTTATATTAGGTGACAGGGAAACAAAATGCAGGCGGATCATGGAAAAATATGAATTAGATGAACGGAATGCCTATAGCCGCATGAGAAAAGAAGATAAGATGCGTAAGACATACCACAATTTCTATTCAGATGGAAAATGGGGAGATTCCAGAAGCTATGATATTTGTGTCAACAGTTCTACGCTTGGCATTGAAAAGACGGTGAAGTCGCTGATTGCATATATTGATAATGCAAGGGACGTATAATCTTAAAATTTATACAAAAAAATATTCTAATTCATAAATTTTTTTGAAACCGGATTCGTATATAGGCTTTTATGGGCTCAGTCATATACAGAATTCGGTTTTTTTCATAAATATTTTGTTATATTTTGTATAGATTTCATACTTTACAAATTATAATAATTGAGCTAAAGTGAGTGATTGTAAAAGCAACATTCTTGATTTCTTTCCATAATTAGATGGAAGGAATAATTTGAAAGGGTGATGAGTATGAAGGAATTTGTTGCAGTCAGTACAATCAGTGAGCGCTCCAGAATGATGCAGATTTTTGAAGTAAATGATATCCAGTATGAGGTTAAGGTAATATCAGACAATAATACATCTGAAACATCTTTAGCAGATTATGAGGGAATCATTGGCAACCCGGAAACAATATATGTTTTTTATGTAGCAGAGGAAAATATGCAAAAGGCAAAAGACCTTTGTAAGTATAGCAAGCAGTTTTTTAATTTTGTTATCCGCAAAGCGGCATAAAAGGTCTGGCAGTGGAAATGGCTTTTTATTTCCACGGGCAATGAGTCAAGCGGACATGCTCGCATGTCCATTTGACGGAATCATTGTACTAGGATAACGACTAGAGAGAATAGTAAGTATCAGTTGTGGTATTTACTATTTTTTTATTCCCGCAGGCAATGAGCCAAGCGGACATGCTTGCAGCGGGGGTATTGACTTGCTATGCAAGTTAATTTCTTATGGATATGGACAATTTGTCTTAAAATAGGTAAAATAGGAAAAAAGAATTTGGAGGTAAGATACGATGCCATTTATTGATTCAAAAGTAAGTATTGCAATGAGCAATGAACAGGAGGAGAGATTAAAATCACGATTAGGAAAAGCAGTCTCCTTGATTCCGGGGAAAAGTGAAGCGTGGCTAATGACGGGATTTGAAGATAATTATCATTTATACTTTAGAGGGGATAACTCCCAGCCTATGGCATTTATTGAAGTAAAAATATTTGGAAAAGAGAATGCTTCCGCTTTTGATGCCTTGACGGCTGAAATATGCACAATATTCAATGAAGAGCTTGGCATTGCAGCAGATCATATCTATATAAAATATGAAACAGTGGCAAACTGGGGATGGAATGGTGGTAACTTGTAGAGTACTTCTAAGTGAATCGTTTTTGATTGATGGATAATTTCCAAAGATTTTATAGTGGATAAAGATGAGGGCTGTCGCATTAAGAAAATAAACTTTAATGTGGCAGCTCCCTTTATAACTCTATAATTAATTTGTTGTGTAGTCTGAAGGCTTGATTATCGGCGTCTACTGCTTTTTTATTAAAATTACAGGCTGCTTACTAATATGTGGATAGGATGACTTAATACAGATGGGTATGGTTATACTAAATCATAAATAGGATAGCCATATGGATATTCCATTGGAATTTGGAAGAAGAACGGAGCAGAGTGTAGTAATGAAAAAGTATGCAGTCGTTACCGGTGCAAGTGCCGGACTGGGAGTAGAATTTGCGAAGAGATTGTCAAAAAAAGGATATAAGTTAGTGTTGGTTGCCAGACGGAAAGAGCGTCTGGAAAAATTGGCGAAGCATTTGAAAACGGAGTGTGAGGTAATCGAAGCGGATTTGACAAAGGAGGCGGAGTGTCAGAGGGTTTATGAACGGATCAAGGAAAAAGAAATAGAAATTTTCGTTAACAATGCCGGATTTGGGGAATGTGGAAGGTTTGTAGAAACAGAATTGGAAAAAGAATTGGATATGATTCAGTTAAATATTAAAGCAGTGCACTTTCTTACCAAACGGATACTTCAAAAGATGCAGAAGCAGGATTCCGGTTATATTTTAAATGTTGCTTCCTGTGCCGGGCTGATGCCTGCAGGACCTTATATGGCAGCCTATTATGCGACGAAAGCATATATTACAAGCCTTACCAGAGCGGTGGCGGAAGAATTGCGGGAAAGTAGGAGCCATGTTTATCTAGGCTGTTTATGCCCGGGTCCGGTGAACACCGAATTTGACCGTGTGGCAAATGTTAGGTTTTTAGTGAGGGGAATTCGTGCAGGATATTGTGTACGGTATGCTTTAGAGCAGATGGAGAAAAGAAAGGTTGTCATCATTCCTACCATTCTTATGAAGATTGCAATGACCTTTGGACGATTTTTGCCGGGGAATACTTATGTATGGCTGGCGGGCAGACAGCAAAAGAGAGAAAGATAAAATTTTAAGATATTCTTAAAGAATGTTTCATAATAAATCAAAATATATAGAACTCCTTATTGTTATAATATAGGTAATTGTGAAACTACTTATTTTCAAAATCTAGTTGTGCAATATAGACAATATCATAAGCGGGATACTTTGGCTCGTGCCCAGTGTTGATATTGTCTATATTGTGAGGCAGTCGGTAACGAAAACAGAGTTTCGCAATTGCCTTGTTATATAATAAGGGAGGCTTTTGATGGAAGAGTTAATATTGATTGGATATGAATTTTTAACCGTTTTGATTCCGATGCTTATAACAATGATAGGGTTTTGTCTGCTGTATAAAAAAAGAAACCTGACAAAGAACAGATGGCGTGGCATATGGTTATTTATTTTTGCAATTTATATATTTGGCGTCTTTTATTTTACTGGTGCGGGTACAATATTTGATGTGAAATTTTATGGACTGGAATATCATGCAGATAGAATGAATCTGATACCGTTTTCCGATACCAATATTGACTATATGGGGTATGGGTTAAATATAGTGCTTTTTGTTCCTCTCGGTTTTTTGTTACCGTTGGTGTGGCAGGATTTTAATAGGATAAGCTATGTGTTTATTTCTGGTTTGTTATTATCATTATTGGTTGAGCTTAGCCAATTGTTAAATATTCGAAGTACAGACATTGACGATCTAATCTTAAATACGGTAGGAGCGATACTCGGCATTGTTATGTTTCGGTTGTATTTATACATAACGAAACGGATTAGGAAGCCAGTGGACCACGTCTGTGAATGGCGGAGAGGTTTTAATGATAGATTAGAGGTGGTGATTTACATATTAGCTATGTTTTTGGGGCATTTCTTTTTTTTCAATGGATTTGGAATGGCAAAATGGCTGTTTGGTTTTTGAAAAAATGAGGAATTGCAGGAATCAGGAACATGGTCATAGCCGGAAATGAAATAGAGTATGGAAACCGTTAGAATGATCTGGCGGTTTTTTTGCGTTATACGAAATACATTTCCCTTTTGATTCAATAAGATATTATAAAAAAATTTAATTCAGACTATCTTTTTTTAGTATACTATTGTTATACCATATAGAAAGTACTTTCAAAAGAGAAGAAGGGAGGAAAACATGGACAAGGATTTTTTCCTGATACAGAGAATGAAAAGCGGAAATGAGGAAGCCATGGAATGTTTTGTGCGGCAATATTATCCGGTCATTTTAAAGTATTGCATATATCATATAAAGGACAGGGAATACGCAAAAGACATTACGCAGGAAACCTTTGAGCGATTTTTTGGAAGGCTGCCCGAATACCGTTATATGGGAAAGACTGTAAACTATCTGTATGTCATTGCGGGCAAT
>CAJUBR010000008.1 GCA_910584695.1 uncultured Lachnospiraceae bacterium | reverse complement strand
TATTGTCTATATTGTACAACGGTCGGTAACGAAAACAGAGTTTCGCAATTGCCTAAACATACCAAAAACCGAATTCCTTTAAGGTCGAACCTGCCCATTTCCATAAATAATATATTTTGTCGTGGTCAGTGCCTCTAACCCCATAGGTCCTCTGGCATGAAGCTTTTGCGTACTAATGCCGATCTCTGCTCCGAAACCAAATTCAAATCCGTCTGTATATCGGGTCGACGCATTGACATATACAGCCGCAGAATCAATCTCATTTAAGAATTTCTGGGCATGTTCGTAATCCTTTGTGACAATCGCCTCCGAGTGCCCGGTGGAATTTGCATTGATATGTTCAATGGCATCTTCAATGGAATCTACCACCTTTGCAGAAATAATCTTATCCAGATATTCTGTTCCATAGTCCTCTGTTACTGCCGGAACCACCGTTTCATCATAAGCCTGAACCGTTTTATCTCCTCTTACCTCACAGCCGTTTTCTTTTAACATGGTAAGAAGCTTCGGTAGAACTTCCTTTGCAATATCTTTATGAATGACAAGGGATTCACAGGCATTGCATACCCCAAGCCTTTGCAGTTTTGCATTTTTTACAATGGATACGGCCATATCCACGTCGGCAGTTTGGTCAATGTAAACATGACAGTTTCCGGTTCCCGTTTCGATTACCGGAACGGTTGCATTTTGAACCACCGAGCGGATTAATCCAGCACCGCCTCTTGGAATCAGCACATCAATATATTCATTTAACTGCATCATTTTTGATGCTGTCTCACGGCTTGTATCCTCTAATAAAAATACAGCATCCGGTGTAACCTGATTTTCTTCTAACGATTTCTTGATAATCGATACCAATGCCGTATTGGAATAAATGGCATCGGACCCTCCCCTAAGAATCACTGCATTTCCGGTCTTAAAACAAAGGGAAAACGCATCTACAGTAACATTTGGACGGGATTCGTAAATCATCCCGATCACACCTAACGGAACTCTTTTTTTTCCGATCATTAATCCGTTGGGACGTTCTTTCATGGAAATGACTTCTCCCACCGGGTCCTCCAATGCCACAACCTGTCTGACACCCTCTGCAATTCCAAGTATCCGCTCCTTTGTAAGACAAAGCCTGTCTAACAGAGATTCCGGCATATGATTTTCCCGTCCCTTTTCCAAATCCTTTTTATTGGCTTCCAAAATCATTTCCGTATTGTCAATTAAATTTTCTGCAACTGTCAGCAGGCAGGTATTTTTAACGGGTTTGGATAATTTCATTAAGTTTCTGGAAGCCTCCTTTGCAAGCCTTCCCATCTGCTCTAATTCCATATGTAGCATCTCCTTTATTATATATTTTTTAACGTGTATAATTAAAACATATCCTCATCGGTAGCAATATAATCCGGTAAAATATCATATTCCTCAAAAGGTAAACGTTCTTTTACAATTTGAAAATGATAACAGAGTGCTATCGTAGTATGTTCCATGTGACCGGCAAGGTATTTGTCATAATATCCTCCTCCATATCCGATCCGATGCTTGTCTCTGTCAAAGACCAGCCCCGGCATTAAAATAAGTGCCTTCTCTTTTAATACCGGAGTCATATCGGTAAAAACAGGTTCCATGATTCCATAGGCACCGGCTTTCCATTTTGTATGTTCTGTAACCCGATAAAACTCCATTGTTTTATTCTCTAAATCCGTAACAGGAACAAAAACAGATTTTTTATCCTGTAATGCCTGTCTCATTATTTTATCACAGGATACCTCATTGCGGAAAGCCTGATAAATGCACAAATTTTTACATTGATCATAAAGGCTGCTTTTCAATATCCTGTCGGATATTCGTTCAGAATACATTTGTTGTTCCATGGCAGATAACCGGTTTCTTTTTTGAAGCATTTCTTTTCGTATTTCGGTCTTATTCATGTGCATTCTTTTTCCGAACCTTCTTAAGCTCGGTAATACTACCATCCGGATTCTTGATACTGACCTGATCAAGCGTTGCCCGCATATTATTTCGGATTGCAGCTAAATATTCTTGTCTTAATTGCTGTTGTTCTTCTTTTTCCTTTTCAGTCAGCCCTTCTGCCTTAGACTTATGATATAATTCATTAATTCTCGCTATCTTTTCCTCTGTCATGTTATCTTGTCTTCCTTTCTATCTTATCAATTACCTATTATCCTCTATTTTTTGTTTGGGTTTATATTGCTTTATGATCGCTTCAGCAACCTTCATTCCATCCATTGCAGCCGACATAATGCCTCCTGCATATCCTGCACCTTCCCCGCAGGGATAGATTCCGTCAATATCAGATAAGAAGTTCTCATTTCTCTCAATCCGTACAGGGGAAGATGTTCTGCTTTCTACTCCGGAAATAACGGCATCTTTATGGGAAAACCCGGGTATTTTATCTTCAAATGACTGGATTCCTTCTATAATTGCATTTGTCATAAATGCAGGTAAACAATGGGATACATTTCCCAATGTATAAGCACCTTTGGTCTGGGGCATAATTTCACCAAGTTCCTTTGTTGGAATACCATTACAAAAATCTTCAAACCGCTGCACTAAAATCTTTCCGTCCCCTGCCCGATAAATGGCAGATTCTATCCTTCGCTGATAATCAATTCCCGCCAACGGATGAACACTTTCAAAATCAGACTGTTTTACTGATACGACAATAGCAGAATTCGAATTGATACCGCTTCTTCCGCTATAGCTCATACCGTTTACGGCAGTATGCCCCGCTTCCGAAGAAGCGTTGACGACATATCCGCCGGGACACATACAAAAAGAGTATACCCCTCTTCCTTCACTCGTCTGATACGTGAGTTTATAGGGTGCTGCGGGCAACAGCCCCGCTTCCGGTCCGGAACCATACATTGCTTCCTGAATCCATTTTGCCGGATGCTCAATGCGGACCCCCATTGCAAAATCCTTTGCATGCATCGGAATGTTTTTTTCATATAACATAAAAAAAGTATCCCTTGCACTATGCCCGGTTGCAAATACCACCTGGTCACTCTCAACCCATGTTTCACATCCGTTATGCAGCAAATTTACCTTTGTGATCCGGTTGTTTATGATTTCAATATCGACAGCTTTTGCATCAAACAAGAAAACACCGCCATAGGATTCGATTTCTTTTCGGATTCCTTTTATAACCGTCACCAGTAAATCCGTTCCCACGTGAGGTTTGTTCTCATATAAAATCTCTTTCGGTGCCCCATGTTTTACAAAAGTTTCCAAGATATAGCGGATCCGTCCATACCGGTCTTTCACCTGCGTATTCAGCTTACCGTCACTGAAGGTCCCTGCACCACCTTCCCCAAATTGTATATTACATTCCGGGTTAAGAGGTTTCCCCTCGAAAAAATCATTCACTTCTTTTAAACGTTCTTCTATCGGAAATCCCCGTTCCACAATAATCGGTACATATCCCTGTTTCGCTAAAAGAAGTGCACAAAAAAGACCTGCGGGACCGGAACCGATAATCAGTGGATGATGTTTCATCTCATCCTGACCCGGCAGCGGATATTGATACTTTGTCCTATTAGTTAACATAACATTATTATCGTTAATATTATTTATTATTTTAGATTCATTTGCCATCGTTACTCCGATATGATAAATATAAAAGATATTTGGTTTTTTTCTGGCATCAATAGACCGTTTTAAAATTTCATATTCCGGAACCTTTTTTAAATGAAGCTTTTTCATAATCTGTTGTTCTAAACGTTTTTTACTGTCACAGACCGGAACCTTGATTCCTCTTATTTCTATCATTTTAACATTTCCCCTTTTCTTTATCATATCCTTCTACTATATGATCTGCTGCTGCAATACCGGAAAGAATGGCGAAGGACAGGTTGTAGCCCCCACATTTTCCATTTACATCCAGTAATTCACCTGTAAGATATAGATTCTTATATCGTATACTTTCAAAGGTATCTTCATTGATTTCTTCCGTTGCAACACCGCCGCCGGTGCACTGTGCTTTTTCGTAATCGTGATAACCGGTGGGAGTAAATACAAGCTTTTTCAGGGATGACGTTAAACGGTTTATCTGTTTCTCTGTCAGTTCAAAGAGTTTTATATCTTTATCAAAATGTAGTCTGCTGATCAGATATGAAATAAAGGTATTTGGCAGGATTCCGCTTAACATAACCGTTAAAGATTCTTCCGGACTACAGCTTTTTTGAACAGAAAAAAATTTTTTAAGCATATCCCATGATAAATCCGGCAAAACATCTATCATAAGACAATTTCTTAATTCCTCCTGTGGCAGCCTGTTCAGAGTGCTTGAAAGATTCATCATGGCGATTCCTGAAAGATTTTTCTCATTAATCTGAACCTGTCCGGATTCCTTTGTGCAAAAATCGTCCCCGCATTTTAAAGTAACTGCGGCGTCCAGTCGTACCCCCTTTGCCAGATGAAGAAACCTGTCATCTACATACACCGGACTTAATACCGGATAAACCGGATATTGTTTTAACTGAAACAGGGATGCCAAATGATACCCGTCCCGGCAGCCACCAAGTTTCGGAAAAGCCGCCCCTCCGGCAGCCAGAATGAGACCTCCGGCTTCAAAGGATAATGACTTTCCCTCTTTCGTAATGGCTTCTATTTTATAATATGATCTTTGTTTTGAATGAAATCTATGTACTGTAGTAACTTTTGTTTCAAAAAAATATCGGACCCCCAGACGGATGCTTTTTTGATACAAAAGATTGGTTACCTGTTTTCCCTGATTGGATAAAGGATAATAATACCCGTTATTCTGATATAACAAGATTCCCAATTCTCTAAAAAAATCCAGTATTTTTTGATCAGAATTTGCTTTAGTCCATTTATTTATAAATTCTTTATTCTCGGAATGATAGCAGCCGGGATAAAAATATGAATTTGTGAGATTGCATTTACCATTCCCGGAGGCACTCAATTTCCGCCCGGGAACAGACTCCTTTTCAATAACCAGTATTTTCAATTGGGAGGAACGGCCTGCCATACGGTATGCTGCCGCAAGTCCGGAAGCACCGGCACCTACAATTACGATGTCAAAAAACAAAACTTACTCCTTTTCCTTCTAAACCGTCTGTTTCTCTATCAATACAGTATTAACTTGAATAATTCTCCAAAAAACTATATAAAGCTTCATCCGTTTCCAGATAATAACCGGATATGACTTCCTGTTGGAGATTTTCCGGCAAAACATTGATCGGTATCTGCGTATATTCATACACTGTTTTTTCGTCACCATTTAAGATTACAATGGTGCCATTAAAAGATTTTGCGTAATATCCTTTCACTTCTGCCTTTTTATATGTCTTCCGAAGTGTGATATGATTATCATGGTAACTGACCAGATCATAAGATGTAAGCCCCATTTCCTGTTCTTCATGGGAAATATGTTCCATGTAACCCTTTAAATAATTGGAAACGCCTTCTTTATCCCTGCCAAGTAAATCCGGAATTGTATCTATTTGTTCGGTCAGCGTTTTGTTGTCATCCGGATAATAATGTTGAATTTCAAAGGTGGTATTTTTCGTGATGGGAAACGTATCCTTATTTGCAGAAACCGTAGTATTTACATACTCCCCCTGTTCATTTTTTACATATTGTTCCGGATAGAAATAATGATAAAAATAAACGGCCAGTCCGGATAAAGCTCCTATTACCAATATCACTGCAGCAAATATTATATTTCTTTTCATATCTTCCTCCTGTAGATTCGTATATGAAAAGTATGACCAATGCTTCTCCAATCTATTCGTTTACAATAAAAGTCTAAAAAGCAAGCATTTTATAACGTAAATCCGGAAGGTAACAGGTCTTTTAAATGACAGGAAACAAGCTGCTGGTTTTTTTCCAGTAAAATTTCTCCTTCCGGCATAAATTCATTCATTACCTGCAGACAGATTCCACAAGGATATGCAGTGCTTCCATCTTTGGCAGCAACGGCAATCTTATCAAATTGGCGGTGTCCTTCCGAAACAGCCTTAAAGATGGCGGTCCGTTCCGCACAGTTCGTTGCACCATAGGAAGCATTTTCCACATTACATCCGGTATAGATTTTTCCGTCTTTTGTAAGCAAGGCAGCACCTACACAAAAATGGGAATATGGTGCATAGGAAAAGGCTGCTGCTTCTTTCGCTTTTTTCATTAATTCGTTATCCGTCATTTATTTTATCTCCCAAACATAGTAGAAATGCACAAACATACCCGGTTAACAATTGTAAGACGTCCATGTTTGTGCATTTTGACTCCTGCGAGCAATGAATTTTCTATTCAAATGATACACCGGCATTATTGCTGTTTCCGATAATAGAAACCCATGTTTTACCAGGATTTAATAAGAGTTTTTCACCATCTGCCGTATAATATTCTGTAGCTGATTTGTCAGAAGTTTTTTTCCAGGTAATCGGAATGGCTTTTCCATTTGTACAATAATAGCCTTCACCTTCACCAACCTGTGTCAGTTCCTGTAAATCATTTTCCTGATTGATACAGGCATAAGAAGAAATCTGAATAATAATATTCTTAACAGTTAAAATATTTTCTCCTTCCTTTTCCTGATCGTCAATCTGTGGTGCATCATATTCGTAACGTTCATATGTTTTTTTGTCTTTATCATAAATAAAGTATGGTTTTGAATAATTGCTGAAATTAACATGAACCGTATTCGCAGTATCCCCGCTTTCCATATCCTTGTCCTCTTCACCAAAGGAAAGAACTGCCTCATGAGTTGTATCATAATCAGCGGTATATTTTAAATCCTCAATTCCTTTTTTGATCCTTTCTCCTGTTGTATATGCATTATGGGGTGCCTGTCTTGAACTATCCCGATAAAATCCTGCATCATAGGTCATTCCGTTTACATTATCGATTGCACCGCTGTCCAGCATACTTTTAGCTGGTTTGGACTGCCCATAATGCACATATATGGCATCATATTCATTTGCAATATTGATATAATAATGTCTTGCACTTCTGACAGAACCAATTTTTTCAAGTCCCTCATAATCGGAAAAAATTGCCATAAGTCTTGTAATACCGCCCTCTACCATACACTCATAAATAATATCTGCATGTTTTGTACTGGAGGATGGCAAAGCATCTTTTAAATTATTAATCATAACGGCAACCGGACGTTTGCTTATATAATCGGCGGACCATTCGCCAGTTAGTTCGTTATAAATCTTCCCACTATGATTATCCTCTGCTTCCGTTGCAGCTTCAGCCTCTGTTGTAGCTGCTTCCGTTATTGCTGGTTCTTCCTTTTTGCCACAGGCAAATAATCCGAAAACCGCAATACCTAAAATAGATAATGCTAATATACGTTTCTTCATTTTTTTCTCCTTACTTATCAATGTCTCTTGTGTATCCTATATTCTGTAGTATCTCCTCTTGCATCTTTTCCATACGGTTCCGTTCAGAATCTATCATATGATCATATCCGGATAAATGTAACATGCTGTGGGCAATCAAAAATGCATATTCTCTTTTTATACTGTGACAAAACTGGTTTGCCTGTTCCACCACTTTTTCAAGAGAAATCATAATATCTCCCAGCAAAAGTTCCCCGCTTGCTGCATCAAAATACGAAGGCACATCACTTTCAACAATAGAAAAATCCCCTTCCTGTTCAAATTCAATCATAGGAAAAGATAAAACATCAGTCGGTGCATCAATTTCCCTCATCCGCCTGTTCGTCTCCTGTATCCCCATATTATCAGTCAATAATATATTAACCTGACATTCATACGGACAAGATACATAATCAAGAGCCGCAAGGATGACCCGCTTGGCAATCTCTTCATAATCGATTCCTATATTTAACTCTGTTTCATTTTCTAATAAAATCGTCATATTGTCCTCGTAATATTTCAGAAGATTATGTTACAAAATCCTATATATTATAAACGATACACACAAATAAGTCAACAAGCCTGACGGATCATTACGAATGTCCGTTGCGTTTAGAATGCTTTGTTTCATAATCATCATAGGCTTTTACAATTCTTTGTACCAGAGGATGTCTTACCACATCCTGGCTACTTAAATGACATACAGAGATATCTTCCACATTACGTAAAACCCGCAAAGCCACATCTAATCCGCTGACCGCATCTTTTGGAATATCTTTTTGTGATAGATCACCGGTAATGATTGCTTTAGAGCCGAAGCCGATACGGGTCAGAAACATTTTCATCTGGGCAGGTGTTGTATTTTGTGCCTCATCCAATACAATAAAGGAATTATCTAATGTCCTTCCCCTCATATATGCTAAAGGTGCCACCTCAATCAATCCTTTTTCCATATTTTTAAGAAAACTGTCAGCTCCCATGATCTCATACAATGCATCATATAACGGACGAAGATATGGGTCTACCTTGCTTTGCAAATCCCCCGGTAAAAATCCAAGTTTTTCACCTGCCTCAATAGCGGGCCTTGTTAAAATAATACGGTTTACCTCATCATTTTTGAAAGCGGTAATCGCTTTTGCCATAGCCAGATACGTTTTCCCAGTTCCAGCAGGTCCGACTCCAAATACAATCATATGCTTGTCAATTGCCTTCAGATATTGCTTTTGACCGATTGTCTTTGCTTTGACCGGTTTACCGCTTACCGTATGGCATACAACATCACGGTCTAACTCTACCACCTCATCCGTTTTGTGCTCCTCTGATAAGGAAAGGGCATATCTCACGTTCTGTTCCGTAATCTGATTTCCCCTTTTTGCCAGACTAATCAAAGAATTTATGACCTCTACAGCTTGGTTTACCAAAGATTCCAGACCAATGATTTTTAATTGGTCCTCCCTCATAATCATTGTTACCTTCACGTTTTTTTCGATCAATTTTATATACCGGTCAAATTCACCAAACACATTCGCAATACAGTCCGCCGGAATTGTAATACATTTTTCGTATGCGTCCATTCGTTTCTCCAATCTTATTGAGATTTTTCTTCCTTCGGAATATTTCCGGAAGCCTTTTTTAAAACGGCAATCTGCTCGGTTAGGGTAATGGTTCCCGTTGCAATCATTTTACCGTCTTTTTTTTCTATTTTAACATTATTTTCCATGATTTCTACCCCTTTTTCATTAAAATCCTTTATTTTTTTATTAAGCCGTTTTTTTAAAATTTCTTCCGCTTCTTTGTCGCTGTGTTCCTGAAGCTTTAACGTATATGCTGTCCGTTTCACGGATTTATATCCGAAAGGCAGATAAAAATTATTGGAAATCCGAGCTTTATGAATCTGGGTATACGTATCAAAATCCTTTTCGTTCATTTTCGGAATATACGGAGTCAGACAATAGTCCATAAAATAAAAGGTAATATGTTTTTTGGATTTATTGTCATATACCTTTTTATAGTATTTAAGATCTACATAATCTTCATATTGATACTGCGTCGTGCCGTATACATCTCCATCCGCTGCAATATAACTGGTTTCCATGATTTCATTATTATCGTCATAAATGTAGATCGTACCGGATATCAGAATATCTCCTTCTTTTACTTTATCCTTTACTTTTACGAGGGGGGTTCCCTGTCTTGTTATCATTTTTGTGATGAGGGCATCCTTAACTGCCACAAGGTCACCACTTGACTCCTTAACACTGCTTTGTTTGGGTGCCATTCCTTCTTCTAAGTAAACGGTAAGTACAGTTCCTTTTAGTTCACAACTGATCCATGATATTTCATCAAAGTCTTTCCGCAGATCTTCTTCTAATCGGGAACAGTCAATGTCCGATTTCAGAGTCCCCAGAGAAATATATTTCTTTTCAATTTTTTTTAAGACACTTTCGGCAACCAGTGTATCTTCCCCGGTTACCTTGACTTCCCATACAAATAAAGATAATACGTAGAGCATAACAGCAAAAAGAAAAAATCCGACTAAAAACGCAAACCGTTTCCTGTGCTGTTTAAAAAAATAAGGAAGTCCCCGTTTTTCTAATAATTTTATTTTCATATTGGTTTTTTGTAAAAACGGTTTCATATTTAACAGATTTTTTCTTCCGGTATAAAAAATATACCCCTGACCTGTACTTTCAACATCCCATATTACAATATCATTTTTGATAATCAGGTTCATAAAACGTTCCGGAGCAAAACCATAAACTTCCGCTCTTACATATCCAAAAACATAACGCAATATTATTAACAGCATAATTCTCCATTCGATACATAAGTTATTGTATTAATAGTTCCGATTATTTTCATGTCATTCCCTGAAAAATACTGTATATGTAAGCCACATCCATAAATCCTTAAGGTCATCTTTTTACAGGCAATTACTACTTCTTCCTCTGTATATAAAAGAATTCCTTTATAATTTTCAATTAGTGCTTCGCGGTTTCCGGAAAGCCTTAATAATACATCTCCATATATGACATCTCCTGGCAATTCCATATCATACACTCACCGTTTATTTTCTATCTATTATATGTAATATAAAATAAGATAATTCCAAAGAAATCTTTGAAACGTAAAAAAGTTCCCATTCTTAAGAATAGGAACTTTAAGTAAATTCGCATTATTTGAATTTTCTTTTTCTAGCTGCTTCAGACTTTTTCTTACGTTTCACACTTGGTTTCTCGTAATGCTCTCTCTTACGAATCTCCTGTTGAATACCAGCCTTCGCACAATTTCTTTTGAAACGGCGAAGAGCGCTATCTAAAGTCTCGTTTTCTTTCACAACAACGTTTGACATACTCTCTCACCCGACCTCCCTTCAGTTGCATATTGTGTCTACCATACAACCTTGGGTTATTTAAAACACAACTAAGATTATAGCATAAAATTCCAATACGTCAATACCTATTTTTCATGATTGTTATCAATTTTTTCTTTATTTCCACAAACAACGAGTCAAGCGGACATGCTCGCATGTCCATTTGACGAATGCTGCAAGGGTATTGACTATTTTTTATCCAAGCTGATTTGCAGCAATTTCTTTTGCTTTCGCAATGGCATCCTGAATTCCGGCAGGATTCTTACCGCCTGCCTGAGCCATATTCGGTCTGCCACCGCCACCACCGCCAACCAATGGTGCAATCTCTTTAATCAGATTACCTGCATGAGCTCCTTTCTTTACCGCATGGTCTGTTGCCATAGCAATCAGGTTTACCTTACCGTCATTTTCAGAAGCAATCACTACAATTCCTTCCGAAACCTTTGTTTTTAACTGGTCACCTAAGTCACGCAGACCATTCATATCAACATCTTTTACTGCAGTTGCAATCACATGAAAATCACCAATCGAAATCATATCCGAGGTTACATCACCTAATGATTCATTTGCAAGCTTTGCTTTCAGGGACTCGTTTTCGGAAGAAAGCTCTTTTAACTGAGTCAGTGTATGCGTAATTTTATCTAATAACTGGTCTGGATTTGCCTTTAATAAATGGGCAGCCTCCACCATCTTTTCCTCTATTTCTCTATAGTAATGAAATACTCCCTCGCCAGTCAGGGCTTCGATCCGCCTTACACCAGCGGCTACACCTGACTCGGAAACGATTTTAAATGTTGTAATAACACCGGTGTTTTTAACATGCGTACCACCGCAAAGCTCAATGGAAAAATCAGACATATTGACGACCCTTACAATATCTCCATATTTTTCCCCAAATAGTGCCATTGCACCTGTTTTTTTTGCTTCTTCAATGGTCGTTTCCGATATCGTTACCGGTAGTGCCTTTACAATCTCTTCATTTACAATTGCCTCTACTTTTGCAATTTCCTCCTCTGTCATAGGAGAGAAATGAGAAAAATCAAAACGTAACCGGTCTGGTGTTACCAAAGAACCCTTTTGTTCCACATGGTTTCCAAGTACCATTTTAAGAGCCTTTTGCAAAAGATGGGTTGCACTATGATTCTTACAGGTATCTAATCTTGCCGCTGTATCAATCTGGAGGGTAACCGAATCTCCAACCTTAAACATTCCTTTTGTCACCATTCCAATATGACCATACTTTCCGCCTTTCAGTTTAATGGTGTCTTTTACCACAAATTCAGCAGTTTCGGTAGTAATGATTCCGGTATCCCCCTGCTGACCACCCATCGTAGCATAAAACGGTGTCTGTTCCACAAATAAAGTTGCTTCGTCCCCTTCTGCAATTGCTTCTACCACCGCATCGGTTGTAAGAACTGTAATTTTAGATGAATAGCTGTCATTATCATAACCTACAAATTCGGTTGTAATGGCAGGATCAATCTCATCATAAACAGTAGCATCCGCTCCCATATAATTTGTTACTTTACGGGCAGTACGTGCCTTTACACGCTGCTTTTCCATACACGTTTTAAATCCTTCTTCGTCAATCGAATATCCCTTCTCTTCCATGATTTCTTTTGTCAGATCCACAGGGAAACCATAGGTATCATAAAGCTTAAATACATCCGAACCGGATAACTTTTTTTCACCTTTTCGGGCAAGGTTTTCCTCCAATTCGATAAGGATTGCAAGCCCCTGATCAATTGTTTTGTTAAACTGATTCTCCTCCTGGGTCAATACACGGAAAATAAACTCTTTCTTTTCCTCTAATTCCGGATATCCGTCCTTGGAACCTTCAATTACAGTCTCGCTGAGTTTTGCAAGAAATGTTCCGTCAATACCAAGTAAGCGCCCATGTCTTGCTGCACGGCGGATCAAACGGCGAAGGACATATCCTCTTCCTTCATTAGATGGCATAATACCATCTGAAATCATAAAGGTGGCCGAGCGGATATGGTCTGTAATCAGACGGATGGAGATATCTTTATCGGTATCAGTATGGTAAACCGTATTTGCAAATTCGCAGACTTTATTGCGAAGGGCTTCAATCGTATCTACATCAAAAATGGAATCCACATCCTGAACCACGACAGCAAGACGCTCTAATCCCATACCAGTATCAATATTCTTATGCTCTAACTCCGTATAGTGTCCATGACCATCGTTATCAAACTGGGTAAATACATTATTCCAAATCTCAATATAACGATCACATTCACAGCCTACCGTACAATCTGGTTTTCCACAGCCGTATTTTTCTCCCCGGTCATAATAAATTTCAGAACAAGGACCACAGGGACCGGAACCATGCTCCCAGAAATTATCCTCCTTTCCGAAACGGAAAATTCTTTCCTTGGGAATTCCGATCATTTGATTCCATAAATCAAAGGCTTCATCATCCTCCAAATATACTGATGGGTAAAGACGATCCGGATCCATTCCTAACACTTCAGTAAGAAATTCCCATGACCATGAAATGGCTTCTTTTTTAAAATAATCACCAAAAGAGAAATTCCCCAGCATTTCAAAGAATGTACCATGACGTGCGGTTTTTCCGACATTTTCAATATCACCGGTACGGATACATTTCTGACAGGTAGTAACTCTTTTACTCGGTGGAAGCTCCTGACCGGTAAAATATGGCTTAAGCGGTGCCATACCGGCATTAATCAACAATAAAGAATTATCGTTATGGGGAACTAATGAAAAGCTGTTCATCTTAAGATGATCCTTGCTTTCGAAAAAGTCCAGATACATTTTTCTAAGTTCATTTAAACCGTATTTTTTCACAACTTTGTCCTCGCTATATGCTAATATTTCTTAAAATTCATATCTAAAAATAATAAAATAAATGTTTTACTGAATTGTCTCGTCTGTTGTTCCTTCCGATGCAGATGTTTCTTTTGCAAGTTTATTTTTCTTGTATTTTGCACCACATATTACACCAATGATTGCAATTGCTCCAAGCACAACAAATTTAATTAAATACTGTAAAAATTCATTTACTAATGGTTCCATAATAATACCTCCTAATAATAATTAATGTCTGTTATCTAGTTCCTTTGTAATATCTTCCCATGTGACTCCTCGTTCTACCATTAATACCATGCAATGATATAAAAAGTCAGATATCTCATATTTGATTTCTTCCGTATCCGGATTCTTTGCTGCAATGACAATTTCAGTACATTCCTCACCAACCTTTTTAAGGATTTTATCAATTCCCTTGTCAAACAGATAATTCGTATAAGAACCTTCTTTCGGATGTTCTTTGCGATCCGCAATCACATCATACACCTGATTGAATACCGTAAGGGGATTGGTATCGTCATATTCCTTCTTTGCAAGGGGTGTAAAAAAACAGGTTGGGTTACCAGTATGACATGCTGCTCCAATCTGGGAAACCTTAGCTAAAATGGTATCCTTATCACAGTCAATGGTAAGCTCCTTTACAAACTGAAAATGACCGCTTTCCTCTCCTTTTAGCCAAAGCTTTTTCCTGCTTCTTGAATAGTACGTCATTCTGCCGGTTTCTAATGTCTTATAATAGGATTCCTTATTCATATATGCCATCATAAGTACTTCCTGGGTCTTGTAATCCTGAACGATACAAGGAATCAAGCCATCAGCACCCAATTTGAAGGTATCAAAATCCAGTGCACTTTCAAATGTATTAACAGATATATGATTTGTCATTAAATAATGCTTTAATGCCATCATGTCAATTGGTTCTTGTCCATCATATAATACAGCATCAGCCAAAGAATCCTTTATCATTGACTTGATCATCCCATGTTCGGTTTCCTTCGTGCTGATCATGACTGGGACGCTGAGACTTTCTTTAATCTCTTTTACTGTCTGTTCCATTCCCTTTGTAAATTCTAAAAGCCAGATTCCACCGGCCCCCATTTCTTCACATCTGATTGCAAATTCCGTTACATCTGCATCTGATAATTCAATGGCAACACCAATTTTCTCCCTGCCAAAACGTTCCGACATTTCTTTCACGAAGCTGATATCCAGTCTTGCCGCATGTTTCATATATACCATGGAAGCACCGGCATAAAGCATTTTCTTTACATCTTCTAATCGTTTTACACCACCGCCTGCAATGAGCGGTACTTCTGATACTCTGGCAATCTCCTTCATCAATTCGACATTTGGTTCCCTGCCTTGTGGGGTTGCTGTAAAATCCATATATGCAATCTCATCCGCCCCGCCGTTTGAATAAAATACAGCAGAATCTAGTGCATTTGTTTTATCCAGTTCTGCAATTATTTTTACGTAGCTCATAATATCCTCCAAGCTTTCGATTTTTGTTCGTTATAGTGTTCCCTTTGTAGAAAGAACCGTATCCTTCATTCGGGAATCAATCTGGGTTGCCTCATCTAATGCCTTGGCAAATGCCTTAAATGCAGCCTCAATAATATGATGGTTATTAGACCCATCCAGCTGTTTCAGATGCAGATTCATTCCGGCAGCATAAGAAACTGCGTAAAAGAATTCTTTTACCATCTCTGTATCAAAGTATCCCACCTGCTCCACTGTCAAATTCATATCATATGAAAAATATGGTCTGCCGGACAAATCCAAAGCACAAAGCATTAAAGTTTCGTCCATTGGAAGAATTCTCTGTCCATACCGGCAAATTCCCTTTTTATCCCCTAGTGCCTTTTTTATAGCCTGTCCCAGAACAATTCCTGTATCCTCAATTGTGTGGTGGGAATCCACATACAAATCTCCTTTAACCTGTAGCTTCAGATTAAAAAAGCCATGTCTTGTAAAGGAATTAAGCATATGATCGAAAAAACCAATACCAGTATCGATCTTTGCCTGGCCGGAACCATCAATATGAAATTCCATTTTAATATCTGTTTCATTTGTCTTGCGTTCGACGTATGCGATTCTATCTGCCATAGTAATCTCCTTCAAAATCTTTACACACTTATCTGTATATTATCATATTCTTTCATAAAATACCATATCTTGTAATAAATTAATTAATTAAAAAAATTTATTGATTCATTTTTGTAATTCAGTGAGTATATCCGGAGATGGGATTTTTATATTGAATTCTACTCCTGCTTTTGTATTCTTTATCTCATATCCGAAATGATAAGCATCTAAGATAATACTGATAATATATAAGCCAAGTCCACTACCTCCGGTATTGCGATTGTGGGATTTATCTATCCGGTAAAAAGGCTGGAATAAATAAGGCCGTTCCTCTTCCGGAATGGAAGTATCCGTATTGATAACGGAAAGTTCCAGATATTGCCCGGATTTTCTTGTGTCAATCATTACCTGTGCTCTGTCAGGAGAATGTACAACGGCATTTTTGATTATATTCATCATAATCCGGAACATCTGGGTTTTGTCCGCATGAACAAATATGGGTTGTTTTATCCGGTTTTTTATTCTGATGTTTCCTTTTTGCCGTAATTCTTCCAGTTCCACAATGACAGTGTCTATAATCTCTTGTAAATTACAGTTATTATTTTCAGAGGAAAGATGCATCTGTTCCATTCTGGAAATATTTAAAAGTTCACGGACCAGTTGTTCCATCTGTTCCAGTTTTTCCAAGGATTTTGTCAGATATTCATCCCTGTTTTGATAGATTCCGATTTTATAAATCATCCCTTCCAGATACCCTCGCAATACGGTTATGGGTGTTTTCAGCTCATGGGATGCCATATTAAAAAAGTCCCGTCTCTTTTTATCCAGTTCTTTTTCCATCTGCATTTCTGATTGAAGTGTTTCATTTTGCTGCTCTAATTCCGTTAGGGAAGCTGATAAATTGACTGCCAGTTCGTTCAGGCTGTTTGCCAGTATTCCAATCTCGTCTTTTCGTTTCGTGCTACACCGGGTATCTAAATCCATTTTCGCCATTTGTTTTGCAGATTTGCTCAATGAAATGATGGGACATGACACGATTTTGGCATACAAAAAGGCAGCTGCCATACTGATCAGTAAAATAACAGGAACGACAAACCGGAGCAATTGTGCTAAAACATTGCCGATATCATTAATTGGCTGGTATACATAAGAGGTATATATGGTATAGATGCTGCCATCGTAAAGAGAAAGCGTTGATCTTACATAATGTTTTTCTTCCTGACCATTCTTCCATTTAGCAGTCCAGCTGTTTCTATTGCTTTTCAAGTAATCCTCCGTCATTATATCATCATCCGCAGCTGATTCTGTCGGGTTGGTCTGTGATGTAGAAAACCAGTTCACATTAGAATTTTGGGCAAGAACATATACATAAACCTTGTCCCCTTTAACATAATTGCCATAATTATCCTTAACATGAACCGTATAACTATTTTTACCTGCGTTCATTGTATTATCATTATCAGAAACCTCATTTACAAGTACTCTATCCTTAAAAATAAGTATACTTTTCTCCTCAACAATACACTTTTCATAAATGAGCTTAGAGGTTTCTTCATATGATTTTCCACTGATTCCTTTATAAAAAGCATCCGCTTCCTTTTGTTCTTTTCTTGCAATATAATCCTCATATTGTACCGGCAATGCAAGAGTAATAAACACATAGAGCAGGAAGGAACAGCCTGCTAAAAGAATCAGCATAATTAAGAAAAACTTCATGCCAATACTATATCTGAGCCGTTTCATCTAAACGATACCCCCGTCCGCGTATGGTGATAATAGAATCGGTCATCAGTTTCTTTCTGAGATTTTTGACATGGGTGTCTACCACTCTTCCATCACCATAATAATCATATTTCCATATCCGGTCCAAAATATCTTCTCTTGTAACAACCTGACCTTTATGCTTTATAAAATATACCAGCATTTCATACTCCTTACTGGTCAGTGTTACTTCACTGCCATCTACCCATACCTGCATACTTTTTAAGTTTACCGTTATATTATTGTATCTTAATCTGTCCTCTTCATAGGAAGATTTCCGGATAACATTTTCAATTCTTTTCAATAAAACACGCATGGAAAATGGTTTTAGCACATAATCATCTGCCTGTAAATCAAATCCTTTGATCTGTTCTTCTTCGCCTTCTAAAGCTGTAAGCAGAATAATGGGTACTTTTGATTCTTTCCGTACCATTTCTACCATAGTAAATCCATCAATTTTCGGCATCATAATGTCAATCAGCAAAAGACTGAATCTGCTTTGATGAAACATTTCGATACCTTCTAAACCGTCTTTTGCTACGGATACATCATATCCTGCCGCTGTTAAAAACTGATACAGAATGGTACGAATTTCTTCATCATCTTCTGCCACTAAAATCCGTTTTTTCATTGTACAACCTCGTCTATCATAATTGTTGAATAAGCATCCAGCGTTATTATATCACTTTTTATGAATGTTTCCACTACCAGATAGTAACGCCATCGGTTCCAGCCGTAAAATTTGATTTGTGTAATATATCATCATGCCCGTTCCTGTAACGATCAGAAACAAAGCACATAATCCAGAAACAGAAAGTGTCATAAATATATCATTTTTTACTTCCAATCCACTTTTTTCATCAGATATATTCACATTGCTATAAGTCATATCGTAAGCAGTCTGGTGAAAATCCTCTTGGGAAATGCCGTTGGCAAGTAAGGCACCCAGAGTGCATCCCAAAAGACTGCCTATTAGCAGAATCAAAAACATCCCTGCCATCAGGGACATCCGGCAGTTTCTTTTTGAAACACCCATACAGCGTTCAATGGCAATTCTTTTTTTCTGTTTTGCTATAAACAGATGGTTAAACAAGAGCAATAGGAAAATGCTGATACTAAGTCCAACACCGCAAAGGAGGATTGACATGGATTTCATCTGAGTAATCCCACTTTTTAACTCACTGTAACCTCTGTCATAAAAGGTGATATCCAAATCCGTAATGCCTTGTTTTTCCCATTTCTCCATAAATTTATCAATGCTTCCATTCGGTATCTGAAAAGAAGTGGTACTGCCTTTCATAGGTCCATAGGCTAAAATATTACAGCGATCTTGGTTTTGAATCGAATTCATTGGTACGATCATCTCGTCTCCTGCCATTTGATAATTTCCAAAACTCTCTCCCAAAACCGTATCATAAATACCTGTAATTTTATATGTACTCTCTTCAAAGACTTCAGGTACTTGACCATCCGCCTTTAAAATATTAAAGTTAAATCCCTGTTCACCATTTATCCTATAATTCCTGCTGGCCGCATCCCTGGCATTTGTATAATACAAGGCAGTATGAACTGCATCACCTACAGACAGATCATTATTTTGTGCAAACGTCCGGGAAATCAGACATACCTTTTCCCCTGTTTCATACTCTTCCTGTGAAATATCATTTCCTTCACATATATAGGCATCCCCCTGCTGAAAGGGTATGAGCAGCATCGTTGACCCCGTTCCGGTTACCGGAAAGGTCTTACACGGCAGAAGCTGTCCATCAGCATAATTCAAATACCTCTTCCCTTCCTCGGACTGATAAAATCCGGGAGTCACTTCATAATATGACAAAGGCTCCTTGAGGATATCTTCCATTTTCCCGCCATTTTCAGTATACTGGGAAGTTTCAAGAGGACTTGGAGCATATTCCAATGTGTGGTTTGCATTCCCTATACGTTCGCCATGAGTTTCCCCGATGAACACCAGATGTGCAATATAAGTTTTGTCCTTAGATAAGGGGAGCGGAGTTTCATTGGTATGATCGCAAAACCACACATAATTGTCTTCCAGATTTTTATCGCCGCTTAAAACCCTGGTTACATGTACTTGTACCGATTCATTGGGAATGCAGTCTTCCACAGGAGAGAATTCTACAATAACACTCCAAAAATCTGCGTTATCGGAACAAACCAACTGGTACTCCGGTGCATAAGATGCATAATGGCTCCTTTTTTCGGGTTTCTTTATATAATCAGCCCCCTCAAACTGCAAAACCGAAACCGGATATACATAATCATACTGCGGACTCTGGAAAATTTCATAATCCTTTCTTTCTGCATCCCACACCATATCCTGTCTGATAGACGCTGGCTTCTGTTCCACGGTTCCAATTGTAAAAAAAGAAACCTCATATTCTTTTAAATTCTGACTGCTTCCAAGCCAAAGTCCGGCTCCGACAGTAAGCAAAGTCCCGGAGCATAGAATCAGCAGTAAAAATACAAAAGTCTTTACAGGTGTACGAAGCATCTGTCTGATACTATTTTTAACAATCATTTTGCCCTCACCTCAAATATCCTGCCGTCCTGCATCTTAAGTACCACATCGGATGCATCTGCAACGGTTTCATTATGCGTAACGATAATAACCGCCTTCTTTTTCTCCTGTGCCATTTTCTTCATCAAATCAATAATCATCTTTTCATTCTCACTGTCCAGATTCCCTGTTGGCTCATCCGCCAGAAGAATCTGCCCTTCGGAAAACATCGCCCTGGCAATGGCACAACGCTGCTGCTGGCCTCCGCTAAGCATGGCGGGATATTTTTGAAACGTTTCCTCTGTCAGCCCTACTGAAAGCAGCAATTCTTCTGCTTCTTTTTTTGCCTTCCTTCTATTCTTTCCCTGTAATTCCATTGGAAACATTACATTTTCAACAGCCGTCAAAAGTGGGAACAGATGAAATTCCTGATAAACGATTGACACCTTCTTCATGCGATACTCATCACGATTGATCAGAGACATATCTTTACCCTCTACCAGAATCCTTCCCGATGCAGGCAGCTCCATCCCTGCTAACAAGGACAAAAAAGTGCTTTTGCCACTGCCGGACTTTCCAATAATCGAATACATCAATCCCGTCTCAAAGCTGCAGGACACATCTGAAAGTGCCTGTGTTGTCTGGTATTTAGAACGGTATTCATAACTTACATGCCAAGCTCTTATTATCTCCATAATCCCTCCTACTGCACCGCAAACAATAATTGCATTGTACTTCTTTTTCCCGTGTACAAAAGTGCAACCGTACAACCTGCCATATACGAAACAGCAATTATTCCATCAAGCAATAAAACTGTGCTTAAACTTTGAAACAACAGACATACAGTATCTCCAATCAAGAGACCTGTCAAAATCAGGCAAAATTGCTCTGTCCATAAGATTGCCACACACCGGGGCACACTACCTCCCATTGACCTCATCAAAGCAAACTCCCTAACTCTGCTATCCATCAGCAATATACTGGCGATATAAGCCACTCCCAATATCGTGAGGCAGATAATACCAAGAAAATACTCAAATATCTGTATTGTCTTTTGAAGCTTGTCTGCCATGGATACAAAAACCGTGTCTCGCACATTCAAAGCACACCCTTCATAAGAATCTTCTGCCATCACATTCTTTTCCATAAGTCCCAGTGATTTCATTTCAGCTTTAAAGTCATTAAGTGCTAACGGATCCCCCACATAAAAAGAAACGTGGGATGGTCTAAAAGGAATATGCTTTCGTGCATAACTTTCCTTCAAAAGTCCGATTGGAATTAAAATATCAGGAGTCATTGTACTGGTATCCCCTGCCCCAATATCCATTTCTCCCACGACTGTAACATTTAAGACTTCCATAGGATAACAGTGAATCTCTTTCTCATCGTCATAATCATAATAGTATAGATTCAGTTGTATTTTCTGCCCCTGCTTCCATTGTCTTTCCTTCAGCAGAGTGCTGCTGACAATGCATTTTGCATCGGATGACTGAAAAAAGGAATCCAATTCCTGACTTAATTTTATGTTTTCCAGAGTAAGCCCCGGCACTGCTTCCATACAGTTGATTCCCTCTACCGATAACGTCAGCTTCTCCTTCCATTCCTCGACCGAAAAATCACCAATTCCCCCCATCATTCGGATTCCATATGCTGCATCCTTTATCTGTGAAGAAGTAATAAGACTTTCAAACAGTACCTCATCAACCCAAATCCCCGTGCTTTTCGAACCGTTTAAATTTGTAATCTGACAGTACACAGGCATCACTTCCGGCAGTCTCATAAGCTGATTCCGATTGCTCTGCATATTTCCAAGATAGGTATTGACAACGATCACCATGAAGATACAGATTAGTATAGTAATAAGGCTTTTCTTTTTATTACGGGCTATATTTCTGGCTATTATATACATTTTATCTCCCCAACTATGCATCATATTTTATTGTTCTTTATGGCATTATAGCATATTGAAAAATTTTAATAAGTGTTTTCACCTTGAATCCATAACCTTCACAAAAACCACACATTACTTTTGCACAAAAAAACTGCCGCATCCATTTCCCTTTCTGAAATCAATGCGGCAGTCTCACTCTTTTATCCAGTTATTTTTTATCTTCAAATCTTACCTTGATCGAATTTGCATGGGCAGTTAACTGTTCACTGGTTGCAAAATCTATAATATCCTGTTGAATCGGCTCTAAAGCTTCTTTTGAATAGTAAATAATACTTGATTTCTTAATGAAATCATCTACACTAAGAGGAGAAAAGAACTTAGCAGTTCCGTTAGTCGGCAATACATGATTTGGTCCTGCAAAATAATCTCCTAACGGTTCGGAACTGTATTCACCAATAAAGATAGCTCCGGCATTTCTAATCTTTGTCATCACTTCAAAAGGATTTTTTGTTACAATCTCTAAATGTTCGCTGGCGATATCATTTGCAGCCGCAATAGCATTTTCCATATCCTCTGCCACAAGAATATATCCATAATGATCAATGGATTTCCTGATAATTTCACTTCTGCTTAGTTCTTTTATAAATCCATCCACATCTTCTGCAACCTTCTTTGCAAGTTCCTCTGAGGTAGTCACTAAGATAGCAGATGCCAGTTCGTCATGCTCCGCCTGAGAAAGTAAATCTGCCGCTACATAACGGGGATTTGCCGTTTCATCTGCAAGTACAAGGATTTCAGAAGGTCCTGCGATGGAATCAATGCCAACATAACCATATACGGCACGTTTTGCAAGGGCAACAAAAATATTACCTGGTCCCACAATCTTATCCACTTTCGGAATTGATTCCGTTCCGTAGGCAAGAGAAGCAATTGCCTGTGCACCGCCGGCTTTATAGATGGCATCCACTCCAGCTTCATTTGCAGCTACAAGAGTGGTTGGGTATACCTTACCCTCTGCATTGCAAGGTGTTGTCATGATAATATTTTTCACCCCTGCGACCTTAGCGGGTACAATATTCATAAGAAGAGAGGAAGGATATGCTGCTTTTCCTCCCGGCACATAAACACCGACCGATTCAAGTGGTGTTACTTTTTGTCCTAATATTGTTCCTTCTTCTGTTGTATCAAACCAACTGTACTGTCTTTGCTTTTCATGATAGGAACGAATATTCACTAATGCTTTACGAATCACCTCTATCAAATGGGCATCCGTTTTTTCATACGCTTCTTCAATTTCTTCTTTTGTTACTCTGATATTGCTTTCGCTAATATCTGCCTTATCAAATTTCTTTGTATAATCAAACAGTGCCTGATTTCCGTTTTCTTTAATACGATCAACAATTTCCTGTACCGTATCTGCATACTCTGTATAATGATTGGGACTTCTTTTCAATAAATCATCCAAAAGATTTTTTTTTGTCTCATTCGTCAATTTTACAATTCGCATCATTCATATTCCTTTCCGCATATAAGTTAAATTTATTCAATACTAGTAACACTTCCAATATCAAATCAACCCAAAACTTTTAATCAACTATAAATCAGCCGTTTCAATTCATTCACAATCCGAAGAATCCGTTCCTGTTCCATTTTGAGACTTACACGATTTACCACCATGCGGCAGGATAACGGACAGATTTCCTCTAATACTTCTAACCCATTTTCCCTTAATGTGGTTCCTGTTTCAACAATGTCTACGATCACATCTGACAAGCTAACAATTGGTGCCAGTTCAACGGAACCGTTTAATTTTATGATCTCAATAGTCTGATTCTTCTTACTGTTAAAATAATCCTTTGCAATATTAGGATATTTACTTGCCACACGGATAATCTCGTTTTTCTGCAATGTTTCTCTTGCAGATGCCGGTCCGCAGACACACATCCTGCACTTCCCGAAACCTAAATCCAAAACTTCATAAAGATTATCCCTTCCTTCTTCTAAAATCGTATCTTTTCCAACTACACCAATATCGGCTGCCCCATATTCCACATAAGTAGGAACATCTCCTGCCTTTGCCAGAAAAAAACGGAGTTTTAATTCTTCATTAGTAAAAATCAGTTTTCTGGTGTCAGGGTCTTTCATTTCTTCACAGGTTATGCCAATCTGTTCTAAATACCCCAGAGTCTTTTTGGCAAGACGCCCCTTGGCTAATGCAAATGTTAAGTATCTCATTTTTATCCTCATTTCTACTTAAAATACATTTATTCAAATTCTTATATCAAATCTAACAAAAGTCAATATCCTCGATCAATGCACTTCCAATCTCATCAGAAACAAAATCATATACATCCACAGTGGTATCCGAGGTTAACAAAAACATGCCCGAAAAATGATTCTTTTTACCGTAGGCAATATAATCTGCCACATCTTTTTTCTTTGATTTACGGATTAATTCAATTTTCCGGTCCGACTTACGCAAATGATTTGCCAGTCTGATGGCAGAGCATTGCTGATTTATTTCATATAAAATAATGTTATCCGAATTGTCAAGCAATACCTCCACCTTTTGTCTGGAAATTGCCATCATTAAATCATCAATATAAAATGCAAATCCAATGGCAGGAGCATCCTTTCCGTACTGCTTTAACAGATTATTATATCTGCCGCCTTTTACCACCGCATCTCCGGTTCCGTATGTATATCCGCGGAATACAACACCCGTGTAATATTCATAACGGCTAAGCTGTGAAAAATCAAAACTGATATACTGTTCGTAACCAGAATAAGAAAGTGCTTTATAGACTTTTTCCAGACGTTCAATCGCTTTTTGTGAAACCGGATTGGCTACCAGCGTCTTTGCCTGTTCTAACATCTCCAAACCGCCAAACAGCTGGTCAAAGCTTAAAAATACCTTTTTAATTTTCTCATCTAAATCTAATTCCCTGATCAGGGATTCCAGACCAAAGAAATTGCGGTTATGTATAAAATCCCGAATCTCATTTCCTGTTTTTGCATCTAAATGGGTCTCCTCTAAAATTCCTTTAAAGAAATCCACTTCACCAATCTCTATCTGAAATTCATTTATTCCAGAAGCAAGAAAACAGTCAATTACCGTTGCAATGACTTCCGCATCTGCCGCAGAAGAATCATCATTGAGCAATTCCGCACCAAGCTGGGTGATCTCTTTGAGTTTTCCCTGATGATTATGGGTGTTAAAAAAAGTATTTCCCTGATAACAAAGGCGGATCGGCAGTTCTTCATCCGCATAATATTTTGCGGCACATCTTGCGATGCTTGGCGTAATATCAGGACGAAGAACCAATGTATTATTGTCCCTGTCAAAAAATTTATACATCTCGTTAGAGGCTGCAGAACCTTTATCCTGATTAAAAATATCAAAAAATTCAAATGTGGGAGTCTGTATATCGTTATAGCTGTAAAGAGAAAGGACGTGATGCATTTTCTTTAAAACCTTTAATTTTTTTCTGCACTCATTGTCATAGATATCTCTTACCCCCTCAGGAGTATGTAACAGTTTTTCCATCTTAAATATTCTCCTTTACTCTTTAATCAAATAGACCCGACTGCACACATCCGGTATTTTAGATTACGAATGCGGTTCTTTAGTGAATTAAAGTGATACTTTGATAATTCGTTAAAAACATGACTATTATATGAAAAAGTTCTGTACCTGTCAATAAAAAATTATAAATCAACATTTAACTTACTCTACCAATTCTAACAATTTACCTGCCACATCTGCCATATTGGAAGACACTTGCTTTGTGTTATTGGAAATCTGTACATTTTCTTCCACAACGTTAGAAATCCTTACCATCTGGTCAACTGCATGGGCAACGATATCTACATTATGCCTTACCATCTCTGTAATTCCTTCTACATCCTGATTTGCCTTTTCAATATTCAAAACCGCAACTCCAAAAGTCTCCACTGTTTGCTCTGTAATTTTTCTTCCACCTTCTACAGCTTTCATGGAACTTGTAATCAGCTCGGCAGTTTCTTTTGCTGCCTGTGAACTTCTGGCTGCAAGCTCCCCTACCTGTGTTGCCACAACAGCAAAACCTTTTCCCAGCTCGCCGGCCCTGGCCGCCTCAATCGAAGCATTTAAAGAAAGCATATTTGTCTGTTGTGCAATGGAATTAATTTCACCGATAATTTTTTCAATCGCCATAGACATTTCACTAATTTCACTCATAGAGTTCTTTAATAATTCCATCTGGGACTGTGTCTGTAAAATTTTATCTGCAGTATTCTCTGTTTCCGCCATAACATTAACGGATACTGTTACACTGTCATTCAATTCCTGTGTCAGCTGGTTCATAATCTGCTTTAAATCCTCTACAGCTCTTTCCTGTTCACCGGTTCCATGATGAATATTATCTGCATTTTTTAGGGTTTCTCCGGATACCTGATTCAAATCCTTACAGACAGCTTTAATATTTTGAATCAGCAGTCTGTTATTTTCCACATCTTTTTTCTGATGCTCTAACAGATTTTCATTTTCCTGAATATTCTGTCCAATGCTTTCTACCATTTTATTGATGCTGCCAGAAAGCATTGTAAACTCTGGATTGCCATGCTCATTCACGATAATTTCAAAATTACCTTCTGAAATTTGTTTCATTGCATTTGTAATATTATTGATTCCCTGAACAATTTTGCTGTCTACCATCCGGTTAATCATCCATAACAATACACCAAAAATAAGCAGCATACTAAAGGATACCACCACTGCCTGATTACGGCGTTCCCCATAATATTCATTAACTGGCATAAATGTTCCAATAATCCGGTCGCCATACTCTTCTGCCTGATAGTAACCCTTTACCCCGTTGATTACCGCCTTTCCATTTCCCACAAACGTTTCCGGGAATCCAGCATCTACAGCAGATGTGCCAATCAGGGATGCTTCCTTATGTGCCAATATCTTCCCTTCTTTGGCATCAATGGCATATATGTATCCATTTTCACTGAAATCGATATCTTTCAAAACCATATCAATCTCTGTATTGGCAAGTGTCTCTTCCAAAACCTCTGGTCGTACTCCCACCTGTACAAGTCCCTTTGCATCAGATCTTGCGACACCAATATACTGCATCAATATTCCGTCCGCTGCATTTAACTGTGGTTCCTGAACAAGTTCAACAGAAGGATCATCCACGATTACCATAAATGCATTGGACTGCTCCCCGCTTTTCATATCAAATCCAATATATGCCTCTATTGTGCTACCGGTAATAATGCCTTCTTCATCAATGATATGCAGCTCATTTACCATCAGTCTGTCTTTAATTTCATTCAATTTCTCCATATCATCAGAAATGGACGGATCTGCAGCAAGCATATCTGCAAAAGCTCTTGTTTTCGCAAGATTATTTTCACTAAGATTCTCTGTCAGCTTTGAAATGTTCTCCTCATTGGCGGTTAGTTTTTCTTTTACGCTTTCCAGTTTATCCTGACTGGCGGCAATATTGCTGCTCCGTGTGATAACGGTCTGTAATATAAAAATAGCCGTAATCGTGACAAGAAGTGCCACTAACATATAAATAAAAAGGCGCTTTGTAAATATTCGTTTCATAGTGAAATTTCCTCTCCATGTGTAAAATCATATTTAATATTAAATTATTATTAATATTACCTCTTTTACCAGTAGACATATTCATTGAAACTGTAGCACCTACTGATCCTGATATTTTGCAGTATGACGTGCAATTAATTCTTTATCCTCAAAATAATTGATACGCATTGCATTTTTCACATCATTCAGTGTCTGCTGTGCCGTCTTTTCAGCCTCAATACTGCCTTTCCTTAAGATATCATATACATAAGCAATATCCTTTTCATATACTTTTCTCCGGTTACGAATCGGTTCTAACTCCTCTTGAAGAACATGATTCAGGAATTTTTTCACTTTAACGTCTCCCAGTCCACCTCTTTGATAATGTGCCTTTAATTCATCCAGATTCTGATAGTCTGGAAGATAACGTTCAAAATGTTCCGGTCTGCTGAATGCATCCAGATAAGTAAAGACAGTATTTCCTTCTAATTTACCAGGATCTGTAATCTTGATATGGTCAGGATCCGTATACATGCTCATAACCTTTTTCTTAATCTCCTCCGGTTCTTCTGCCAGATAAATACAGTTTCCAAGGGATTTGCTCATCTTGGATTTCCCGTCAATTCCCGGAAGCCGCAGACAGGCTTCGTTTTCCGGAAGCAGAATTGCCGGATCCGTTAATGTTTCACCATATACGGAATTAAATTTATGGACAATCTCCTTTGTCTGTTCTAACATTGGCATCTGATCCTCTCCCACCGGTACAGTGGTTGCCTGAAAAGCCGTGATATCAGCCGCCTGACTGATCGGATAGGTGAAAAAACCAACCGGAATACTTGCCTCAAAATTACGCATCTTAATCTCTGTCTTAACTGTCGGATTCCGCTGTAATCTGGAGACAGTAACCAGATTCATATAATAAAAGCTAAGCTCTGTAAGCTGTGGAATCTGTGACTGGATAAATAAAGTAGATTTTTCAGGGTCCAGTCCACAAGCAAGATAATCAAGAGCCACTTCAATAATATTTTCACGCACCTTGTCTGGATTGTCCGCATTATCCGTAAGTGCCTGTGCATCTGCGATCATAATATATATTTTATCATATTCACCGGAATTTTGTAATTCCACTCTTCTTTTTAAGGAACCCACATAATGTCCCACGTGAAGTCTTCCGGTGGGTCTGTCACCGGTTAGTATTATTTTTCCCATTTTCATCCTCCTTGATATGTAGCAATTTAGGTAATTGCGAAACTCCCTATTTCTAAGACCCAGTTGTGCAACATAAACAATATCATAAGCAGGGTACTTTAGAGCTGTACTTCGGCACCTTATGTACCGTTACGAGCGACAAGTAGTGCAAATGTGCCCTACGGTGATTTGTTTATATTGTACAACGGTGGGTAACGAAAACAAAGTTTCGCAATTGCCCAATGTAGTAATTTTCAAGAATGCTTCCGGCATTCCTGTTGTGTTTTATCCATATAACAGCAAGCTATTTAAAAGACGCTTCCCCAGCCAGCTTTGCTGATATAAATTCAATATACTATTTTGACAGAACTTACTATTTATCCCTGTTATCATAACAAAGAATATGGAAATATTCAAGAATATTGTACCATCATCTGTCCTTTCGTGTAACTATTCAGCCTTCGGCTTCATAGTTACGGAATCCGACTCATTTAAAGTTTGCCTTCGACAAAGGGCCGGATTCCTGCTTGACAGAATATACACATTCTTACGGACTTTGCAGCAAGTGCAAAGTCCTAGGCTGAACTGTTACCCTTTCGTTCCGTTAAATCCGTATTCAGTGCTTCTAAATAATGTACCAGTGCCGCCCCCTCGGGCTTGATAAAATATCGCGGATCCAATTCGGCATATTTAAAATTCCTTGCATGACCATTTTCTATCCGTTTGATATATTCTTGCAATCTACGAAACGGCAAATAATAAAATTCATTTCTGGCAGTAAAATAGATCAATAAAAAACTAATCCCTCCCTGTCCTTCAAATTGTTCCATAAAATTCACCTGATGTTCATGAATATTTTGCATCGGGAAAGTATCCGTATGGCATTCCTTTGCATCAAAGCAAACAGGAATCGACTGTACCACCCCGATATAGTCCACGGTAGAATCCTTTTCAAAATAGGCAAGCGTGATCTGTCTGGTTGCCTTGTCAATTTCAATAGGAGTAATAGGGGTTGGAATTTTCTGTACCAACGCCAGAGATTTTTCTGCATAGATATCATTTGTCATGTTGATCAGTTCCTCAAAAGTGGAACCGCGAAGCCCTCTTGAATTCCATGTTGCCATTGTTCTATTCCTCGTACTTTTTAATAGTTATCCTTTTCTATTTATGTATTATTCTGTGTCAGAAGTCAAATGGACATGCGAGCATGTCAGCTTGACTCATTGCTTGCGGGAATAAAGAGCTTCTCAAATGAATCTCTTCCATCTGGACCGAACAGAGATTCCAACACCTTTAAAAACTCCATGGATGGCCTGGCATAAAAGACCTTTCCACAAAGTACTTCTAATGTCTCCCCCTTTGTCTCTGCTGGAAAAGACAATTCACAGGCATGTAATAACTGATGTTTTAATCCGAATGTCTTCTTTAATATCACATTGATACTCTTTTTTCCATACTTTCCGTCTCCCACGATCGGATGTCCCACTGAACATAAATGGGCCCGGATCTGATGCGTTTTTCCGGTAACCAGTTTTACCTTAAGCAGCGTAAAATCCATATTCTGAAACGTTCCGTGGAAAACCGGTTCATATTCGGTTTCAATCAACGCTGGCTTATCGGCTCCTTTTTCTTTTGCCTCTTCTAATGTCCGGTATATCACAACTTGGTTATGGGAAACCTTTTTTGTCAGAAATCCTTTTATCCTACTTGGTTTTGTGACCTTTCCAGATACAATGGTAAGATAATATTTATCTAAAATCCGCTCTTTTAACATATGGGATAATACTCTGGAGCCTTTTAAGGACATGCCTGCTAAAATGATACCGCTTGTATTCCGATCAAGCCTGTTGCAGACAGACGGTGTAAAAAATGGGCTATATGCCGCTTTTGTATGATAATAATCTACAATCCTTTCGTTTAAAGAATAATCATTCACTGCTGCTTTTTGTGACAATACACCCGCAGGCTTATTCAGTACCAGAATATCTTTATCCTCATACAAAATTTCAATATCTGACAACGGATTGTTCCTTATAGACGGATAAACAGATTGTTCTTTTAAAGAAACAGCCTTTGTCTTTCCTTCATCCTCAACGTCAGTCTGCTTGCCACTGTCTGGCTTTTCCAGCAGCGGAATCTTCCCGTCTTTCCGAAATTTACCAATGGTTTCATCCGTCATATAAATTTCAATAATATCCCCTTCCGTTAAGATCTCATTACCGGATGCTTTTTTATGGTTCCATTTAATATTCTTTTTGCGAAGCATTTTGTATAGAAAGCTTTGGGGTGCAGCGTCGAAATATCTTCCTAAATATTTGTTAAGACGCTGTCCTTCCGATTCTTTTGTAATTATAACCTGCTGCATATGACAACTCCTGCTTTTTTTCCGAATGCGTAAAGAATATACTATTTTAAAACTAAACAATCCGGAATAAATTTTGATAATACATACAATGCCTGCATGGGAAATCCGAAAACAGAAACCGGTCTGCCTGCTTTTGCATCCTGTAATGCTTTTCGGACAACCGGCTCTGGCTTTACCGTTACCATCTTTTTAAGTGGTTTCTGTGCCTGTCCTCCATTGGAAATTGCTAAAAACTCTGTATCCACAGGACCTGGACATATTGCTGTTACGGTAATTCCCTCTTTCTTTAATTCTGCATTTAATGCCCTTGAAAAGCTCAATACAAAGGATTTGGAAGCAGCATAGACTGCAAATTCTTTTTGCGGAAAAAAGGCAGAAGCAGAGGCCATCTGGATTATATTCCCGGGTTTTGTCATATAAGGAAGTATCATTTTTGTTACGGAAACCAGTGCTTTGTCATTGAGTAACACCATATTTTCTGCTTCCTGTCTGGTAAGACTGCCAAAAGACCCCGCTTTTCCTACACCTGCGGCATTTACCAAAAGCCTTACTTCCTGCTTCTCATTTTCCAGTAATTTCGATAACATTACCAAATCCTCTTCCTTACATATGTCAAGAGGCAGTATCCGGAGAGGAAACCGGGTAATCTGCTTTTGTAATGACACTAGCCGTTCTTTTCTTCTTGCAATCACCCATACTTCATCCAACGTCCTTGTGTATCTGTCCAATTGTTTTACAAACTCACGCCCCATTCCTGACGAGGCACCTGTTACGATTGCTATTTTTCCCATATCTACATCCATCTCCATCCCGGAAGATATTTATTCTTCACAGTTCCATTCAATAACTTTCCAAATCCAAGTGGAAAACCATTTACACTGATTAAACAGATACCGTTTTTACAACAAAGGTGTTCGGTTTCACAAAGCTCTATCGTCTCTCCCTTTAAATATTTGATCACTCTGGCATCTTCCACTGGCAGATCCACTACATTCGGAAATTCCGATGCTTTTAAAAACATAGCAAGAGACTGACTCGGCTCAAACCGGTTTTTTTTCATATCCCCCATATATAAGCCGCACCGCAAAATGCGGAGCCCTTTTACAAAGGGCATTTTTTCCGGAATATAGAATACCCTTTCCTTTTGCACATCCATTCTGGATAAATCAAAGGGATATTTTATCGATTTAATAAAATCAACCGCTTCCCTGCTTAACTTTTCTTTTGAGAATGCGTATTCTGTAACCGGAGAGGAAACCACTCCTATATCCTTTTTCACCATGGCTACAAAATGTCCTTCTCCCTTTATCCGGTGGGGCCATAACCTTCTGCATTTGCTAAGCTCATCATTGCCGGAAAACCCCCACTCCGGATGCCCTTTATCAAAGCCTGCAAAAAACGGAAGTTCTACCAAATGTAAAGAGTCATCTAAAGAAAGTAAATATTCAATAGACTGTTCATTTTCTTCTTTCGAAAAAGTACAGGTAGAGTAAATCATGATCCCTCCCGGTTTTAACATGGTAACTGCTTCTTTTATAATGGAATGCTGTAAACCAACAAATAAATCAACCCCATTGCTTTCCCATGCCTTTATCATATTATTCTGCTTGCGGAACATCCCCTCTCCCGAACAGGGTGCATCAATCAGTATCTTATCAAAAAAGGCCGGAAAGCGTCTGGCCAGTTCGTTTGGAGCCTCACTTGTGACTAACGCATTTCCGATACCAAATACTTCTATATTTTTTAACAATGCCTTTGCACGGGAATTACTGATATCATTCGTTACCAGAAGCCCTGTACCATTGAGCTTAGCAGCCAGTTCCGTAGATTTTCCTCCGGGTGCTGCACAAAGGTCTAATACCACATCCCCTTCTTCAATCGGAAGCAGACTTGCCGTTGTCATCGCAGAAGGTTCCTGAATATAGTAAAGTCCTGCAAAATAAAATGGATGTTTGGCCGGCTTCTCCGTTTTCTCATAATAAAAGCCATTTTTACACCAGTCCACCTGTTTTAGCAGATAGGGGGAAATTTTCAGAAAATCCTCCACCGAAATCTTCGATGTATTCACCCTTAATCCCTGATAAGCATCCTGCTCAAAGGAACTAAGATAATTCGGATAATCCTTCCCTAACATTTCTTTCATTTTTGTCTCAAATGCAATCGGTAATTCCATTTCTTTATCCTAATTAAGACTTTGTGCCTTATAACCTTCCGATATAATATCTAACTGTTTTGAAAACCGTTCTAACTGCTCTAAATTCTCGGTCTTATAAACCTTGTAAAATTCATCCTGGATTTTTAAGACTTCCCGCTTACTTGCAACTTTAAACAGATTCTGTATATTGATGAGAATATCCGATACTAAAGTTGCCTTAATCTGGAATATATTTTGTGCATCCATGATTTCATCACGGACAGAGCCCATTTCCTCATCCAGAGTAATAATTGCATCAGAAGCCTTTAATAGTTTTTCTTTAATATGTTTCGGCATATTCCCTTTGTATTTATATTGCAGCGAATGTTCGATAGTTGCCCAGAAATTCATGGCCAGTGTGCGGATTTGTATTTCAGCTTGTATACGCTTGGTACCATCTAATGTATATACGTCATAATAGATGATCATATGATAGCTTCGATAGCCGCTTTCTTTCATATGATTAATATAATCTTTTTCTTTTATCACTTCCATATCTGTACGGTTGTGTATGATCTCAACGACTTTTTCAATATCCTCCACAAACTGGCACATAATCCGAATGCCCGCCATATCAGAAATGCGGTCATCTATCTCTTCAATTGCAATATTTTTTTTCTGCATTTTATCCAAAATGCTGGATATTTTTTTTACCCGTCCCGTCACCTGTTCGATTGGTGAATAAAGACCTGCATTCCGGTATTCTTCAATAATATGATTAAATTTTACCACCAGTTCTTCCACCGCTAATCGATATGGGTCGAGTATTTCTCTCCAAAGTTGAATCTCCATAATTATGGTCACCCCATTCTTTTCCTAATTATTACTTTTTATAAATATCATGAACAAAGTTCATGATCAGCATTCAGAAAAACCCCCTTGCAAGCAAGTGGTTTTTCTTCATTATATCATATGTCACCAATTTTCGAAGAAAATTGATGACCTGCTTGCGCATCAGCGCAATACATTATATCATAAATTTCTCTTTTGTATCCCTAATACATCACTTTATCATTATCTGCACACAGATATATTTATAATACCATAAATATTGATAAAAAGAAAGAACTACTCTTCCTCTAATTGTAACAAAAAAGGATAAGAATTGACAGTTTCTTCATTCATGTCTTTATCTTTTACATAGATGGCAAAATGGAGGTGTACATCAAACTTTCCTTTTGTTCCTTCTTCTCCTTCTCCGGTATTTCCCATAAATCCTAACAGTTCTCCTGCTTTTATTTCTTTTCCCACATCAATTCCAGCAGCATAAGAATCCAGATGAGCATAATAATAATATATGCTATGTTCCGATGTAATTCCGATCCGATACCCCCCAAGATACAGCCATCCCATATTCGTGACAGTCCCATCCGTTGCACTGATCACAGGAATCCTTCCGGCTTGATTTTTCCGGTCCATAATATCGCAGCCTTCATGTCCTCCCTGTTGTCTTGCTGCACCATAGGTATCTTCAAAAAATATTTCGTTCTGATAGGCAAGGGGAACCGGAAAGCATTTCATATCCGCAGCAATATCTTCATAGATTCCTTTTTGATGTCCCTTTTGTCCGTCCTGTTTCTGACTCTGATATAAAATATAATACTGCATGCCCAATAAAATCAATGCCTCACTTAATAGAATAAGAAATACAATAAAAACGGATTTCAATATCTGATTCATAAAAACCTCCACATATTACAATATATGTGAAGGTTCCGTTTTTAGATGTTCCGATTTGATATTTATATAAAATTCAAGGAGTGTTCAATTCTCCGGATAATATAATTTGATTTCTCATATATTTCCACAGGACTGACATCCATCAGATACGTGCCGTTTGCATAGAGAATCTTTCCTGCAATCATTGTCATAATAACATTGTCATTATTGCCGCTATATACAAGATTATTAACAAGATGATTCATAGGCTGCATATTGGGTCTTAACAGATCAATCAAAATCAAATCTGCCTGTTTCCCCTTAGCAATGCCGTTGCAAGAAGAAAGACCTAAAAGCTCTGCACCATTTACCGTTGCCATTTTCAGCACTTCATATGGTTCTAGTGCAGCAGCATCCTGATATTTTATCTTTTGAAGCACAGACGTTAGATACATTTCCTTAAAGAAATTCAGGTTGTTATTGCTTGCCGGTCCATCGGTTCCAATTGCCACAGGAATCCCTTTTTCCACATATTCCTTAACCGGTGCAATTCCGCTGGCAAGCTTTAAGTTGGAGGACGAATTGGTCACTGCATAAATTCCCTTTTCTTTTAAAATCTCCCAATCTGCTTCATTCGTATAAATCATATGATGTCCTGCTCCGCCGCATTCAAATAACCCGATTCGGTTCATAATCTGTACCGGCGTCATTCCATAACGGACAACACATTCTTCTACTTCCTTTTTTGTTTCGCTATTGTGCATATAAACCGGTGCTTGATATTCCATGCTTAATTCTGCAATCTGTTCCAACAGTGCCCGGCAGCAACTGTATTCCGAATGAAAACCTAATCTGTAATCCACTAGTGGATGATAATGATAAAATGCTTTATAATCATTTCGCAGGGTATGTACCGCCTCGGTAACCGGCTCTTCCTTTCCGAAAACGGTACCGGATAAAACAACACGAAAGCCCATATCCATGCAGGCTTTTGCAATGATTTCAGGATAAAAATACATTTCAAAGCTGGTGGTAATGCCGCCCCTTATATATTCAAGTATTGCTAACTGCATCAAAGTATAAATATCGTCCTCCGTAAGCTGTGCTTCCGCAGGAAAAATTTTCTGATTTAACCATTCCTGCAATGGTAGATCATCGGCAAAGGAACGCAAAAAAGTCATTGGACCATGGGCATGACAATTTTTAAATCCTGGAAGCAGTAAATTCCCCATACAGTCAATCTGTTCATCAAACTGCTCTTTTGAAATATCCTGCCACCCCTCACATACTTTTTCGATTACATCATCTCTCACCCATACTTCCCCAATAAAAGGTTTTCTTTGCAGCATAGTGAGGATTCTTGCACCATATAAACGTATACGCATATGTCTACCTTCTTCCTTTTTCCGGATCACATCTTAGAAACTGCCAGTTTTACAAGTGCCTGAAATTTGGGAGCCACTTCATCTGCTGCGTCCTTAACCTCTTCATGGCATAGCCTCCTGCTGCTGATTCCTGCGGCAAGATTGGAAATAAAGGAAATACCACATATCTTCATCCCCATATGATTTGCAGTAATAGCCTCCACCGCAGTACTCATTCCCACTGCCGATGCACCTAACATTTTACACATGCGAATCTCTGCCGGAGTCTCATAGCTTGGACCGGTAAACTGAAGATAAATTCCCTCCTTTAGAGAAATATCCAGTTCCTTCGCACTTGCCCGAATTATTTCCTGTAAATCCTTCTGATAGATTTCACTCATGTCCGGGAAACGGGCTCCGAATTCCTCTTCATTTTTCCCTAATAATGGATTAGGAACAAAACTGGAAATCTGATCCGTTATCATCATCAGATCACCACATTGAAATCCGTCCGAAAGTCCACCCGCCGCATTGGTGAGAAACAGGATTTCCGCTCCCATGGCATACATTAGGCGAATCGGCAGTACCACATCTTCCATGGGATATCCCTCATAATAATGAACACGCCCCTGCATAATCACAACAGGTGTTTTTTCGATATAACCAAATACAAAACGACCTTTATGTCCAGCCACAGTTGAATGAGGAAATCCTTCTATCTCCGTATAATCTAAAATAGAAGAGATTTCAATCTGTTCTGCCAGATCTCCGAGACCCGATCCCAAAACAAGGGCAACCTTCGGTATAAAATCCGTTTTCTCTCTTACACATTCCAAACAATCACTGACACGTTCATAAATTTTACCCATTTTGCCATCCCCCTTGTCATATTGTAATACCGCTATTGACGGTTTTCATTATCCCAGAAATATACGATTACCGGAGTCCCTATATCATAATTCTTGTACAATGTCTCCGCTAAACTATACGGAAGGTTAACACATCCGTGAGAACCGTTATAATAATAGATGCTGCCGCCATAGCTGCTCCTCCATCCGGCTGCATCGTGCAATCCGATTCCGCCGTTAAACTGCATCCAGAAGGTAACCGGAGACTCGTATTCATACTCATAGGTTGTAGTGGTCACCTTCACCTTTTTGCCTTTTTTCTTCTTTGTTGTTGTCTTTGTCACCGGTTTTTTCTCGCCCCGGAGCACGGTAGGACTCAGTTTATTCTGAATCGCATAAAGACCGGTACAGGTTCCGTGTCCTGCTGATTCATTACCTGAAACACAGTCTCCTTCTGCAATTTTTTCTCCGTTTTTATAAGCAAATACTTTCTGCTCCGAAAGGTTGACTTCGATATAAGTATCACCAATATCATTTTCACCCTTTAATGTATATCCTTTTTCATTAAATACAGCCTCCACCGTTGTCAGCTTACCTGCTTTTAATGCATCATATAGAGCTTGTGTTGTCTCATCCTGATTCAGTTCATAACCAAAAGCAGTTCCGTTTATCTTTATTTCCCTGTCATTAAAAGAAGTCGTAAAATTGCGTTCTTCTCCTAATGTATCATATTTTTTTGCAAGTGACTTTACATATTTTTCCACCAGTTTTCTAGACACCTCATAGCCATCTGCCTCTTTTTTTAACACGGTATCATAAAGTTCCATTCCCGGTTCTAACGTAAGGTCATCCAACTGAATTTTGATTTCATTTTGTGCAAATTCATTTTTTGCTTCTAAATCCTTTTTTATTCCATCGTCAGTAGAATAAACCTTTGGAAGATCATAACAATTTTCATCCTTTAATACTATTTCAGACACCACATTTGTAAGACCATTTTCTACTGTCTGTTTAAACTGATTTATGTTAATGGTATTACCCATTACTTCTTTGATAATTGTAAACTTACCATCCTCTACACCCACATAGGCATCTTTCGGAGCCGTCATGCTTTTTTTATTTAAAATTTTCATTGATTTAAACGTATCTGAAAGTGCAGAAGAATCCCATGCTGTATCTGCTCCAATGTTAAAATCATAGTGCTTAAACATGTTTATAAACCATAAATAAGCCTTTTGCTGTTTAAAACAGGAAGAAAATTCATCCTGTAAGGCAATCTGCATGGAAATATCTTTTCCTTTAATTGGTATTTCTTCCCCGTCAATTGTTTTCAATGTCAATACATAATTTTTGTAAAAATAATCAAGTGTCTGTTTTGCACTTTCCCGATTCATATCAGAAACATCGATACCGTTAATTGCTGCACTCTGATAAAAATGCCCTGAAAAATAAATAAATCCTGTAAAATATGCAATCAGTAAAATACCTGCAATTACACCAAGTGTGATCCATAGTATTTTTTTATTCTTTGTCTTTTCTTTTCTGAACTGGAATCCCTTTTGTTTATTTTCTGCTTCTGCATTTTTGGGGGAAACCGTCATTGCCGTTTTTGCATCTGCTATCTTTTTACTCTGTGGAATTGCTTTATTGGCATCTTCCTTTTCCTTCGGTTTTCCTTTTGTATTTTTCTTTACTTCCTCTTTGGACTGAACCTCCTTTTTGGAAACTGCTCTATCATCTGCGTGCTTTTTTGTATTTTCCTTTTGTGCAGCGTCACCCTCTGCAGAATTTTTACTTTGTTTTGCTGCTTCCGGTTCCAGTTCTTTCTTTAACGAATCCTCTTTTTTTGAAGAACCTTTTTTCTTTGGCAATTCTTCTTTCTTTGAAGAACCCTTTTTCTTTGAAGAATCTTCTTCCTTTTTCGGTTCCTCTGGTTTTGGGGAAGCTGTTTCTGACTTTATATTCTTATCATCTTTGATTTTTTTATCAGACTTTTGAACCGGAACGGAAGCTTGATCCGTTTCTTTTTTTGGCTCTGTCTTATCTCCCTGCTGGGATTTTTTCTTTGACTCTTTTTTTACTTCTTCTTTTTTCTCTTTTACCGGCTCTTCTTTTGCAGATTTTGTTTCATCTGCAATTTCACCGATATTTTTCTCTTCATTTGTTGATTTAGAACCTTTTATAATATCCTTTCCGGTATCGGAATCTCCGTCATTTGACTCTTTCTTTATATCTTCTTTTTTACGCATTTCGTCAAAATCGGTAATTTCTTCACTATCTAAAGTTTGTGATACCTTTTTATGATCTTCCGGCTTCATTTCAACATTTTTCTTCTTATCGTTCATTTAAGCACTCCTAAATTATTTCTTAATTCCTGCCTTTAGCAGGGGGTTGATTCAGCGTAACTGATATAATTTCCGGTAGATTATTCACACGGAATTTGAATGTATGATTGCCCAATCCCCCGCTTAAAACCATGTATTTATTTGAATATTCAAATAATCCCTTATCATATATTGGAAAAAAACGAATCATCGGTGACAGTGCACCCCCTAACAGTGGTAAACGGATCATACCACCATGAACATGCCCTGAAAAGGTCAGGTTTGCTCCCCAATCTGCATACTCTTTAAAATAATCCGGATTATGAGCCATGAAAATATGATATTCCTGATGGTCACAAACTCCAAATAAAGATGTAAGATAGTTCTCGGACATTGGAGTACGAACCATCCGCTTGTAAAGCATAGGAGTCAGACTAAGTCCATATAAATGAATCCTTGAGGCATCTTTTTCCAATATTGTTTCCTGATCTCTCAATATATGAATCGCCGGTGATAAACGCATTTCAAAGGATTCCCACATATCCTGATACGTATCCGTATAGATACTTGCCCGCAATTCGTGGTTTCCCATACTAAAATATACCGGTGCAATCCCGGTCAAAGCATTCATGGTATCCGCTGCAAAAGTAACATCTTTTCCCGGTTTTCCAATTATCATATCTCCCGTTATCAAAATGACATCAGGCTGCAAATCTTTAATTTTTCCAATTAATTCTTCATTCTGTTCACCAAATGCCGCATTGTGCAGGTCTGAAAGCTGTACAATATGAAATCCCTGAAAAGCTTTCGGAAGGGAAACATCATGAATTTGGTATCTGGTTATGACTAATTTGCGATTTTCAATATAACTGATGATACAAATCACAATAAGACATACACTCATAAGTATACTAAGAATCCATAGGATATTCAAGCATAAATTCATTTGTAGCTCCTTCATTCTAATAAATATTGATATATTGCTGAAACAACCGTTCTAAAGCGTGATGATATTTTTGTTCTTCAACGGATTCTGCTGCTATAATTTCTATACTGCCTAACACAGTTCCTGCCTGAGAGTATTCCATTTTTGCCACAACCTCACCTTTTTTAACTGGTGCACTCTCCTTTACCATAATAAGCTCCTTTGTAATATCATCCGTGGTTTTGTTTCCGATAAATACATAATTGAAATCGCCCCTTGTCTCAACTGTTATCTTATCTTTAACACCATTTTGCAGACTGAGCTGATTTTTCCCATCCAGTACCTTATTGTCCTTATAAATACTGCAATTTGCAAACCCGTAGTCCAAAAGCTTCGCCGCATCAGAATAGCGGATATCTTTTGTCTTAGATCCCATAATGACAGCAATCAAGGTGGTTCCGTTCCTAGTAGCTGTTGCTGACATGGAAAAACCAGCAGCGGAGGTATAACCGGTTTTTAAGCCATTTGCACCCTCGTATTTTTTGAGAAATTTGTTCGTATTTGCCAGACCAAATTCCGTTTCCCCTTTTTTTGTTTTATGCGTAATGGTATCCATCCATATGGTCGTATATTTCGTTACCTCCGGATGCCTTAATAGTAATTCCCTGGATAGGATTGCGATATCCCTGGCACTCATTAAATGTCCTTCTGCCTCCAATCCACAAGCATTTTCAAAGTGGGTATTTTTCATTCCAAGTTCCTTTGCTTTTTCATTCATCATAGCAGCAAAACCAGTTTCGCTTCCGGCAATCGCTTCCCCCATTGCTACAGCCGCATCATTTGCGGATGATACAATCATGCATTTTAACATATCTTCTACTGTCTGGGTTTCCCCGACCTCCAGATAGACCTGACTTCCACCCATACCAGCAGCATGCTCCGAAACGGTTATCTTGTCTTCTAATTTGAATTTTCCTGCATCAATTGCTTCAAATGCCAGCAGCATCGTCATAATTTTGGTAACGGAAGCAGGTCTCCTTGCTGTATCTGCATCTTTTTCATATAAAACCTGACCACTGTTTAGTTCCATCAATAATGCTGATGGGGATTCGATATCTAACGCTGCTGCTGCCTGACCATTACCGGATTCCGTTTGTGTTTTTGAATCCTCTTCAGACTCCGTTTGACTCTCCTCCGTGCCGGTTTCGGTCCCATACAAAGTATAACCCGGAATCAAACTGATCATCAACACTATTATCATTCCAATTGCAATTTTCCTTTTCACTGAAAACTACCTGCTACTCTCTTTCTTTCAGTTTATTAAAAAAATACAGAATTATACATGTTACAGGTCTTTTTTTGCAATAATCTCATATATCATTTTGTTTGAAAAATGTTCTTTTTCCGATAATGTATAAGCATTTATAAAGCGTTTTTTCGCTTCTTTCAGTTTGTGGACATCATTTCCATACAAAACTGCAATTTCTTCCTGTTCCTTTATCAAATCACCCAGATGTTTTTTCAGACAGATTCCCACTGTTAAATCCAGCTTACTGTCCTTGGTCTGTCTTCCTCCACCGAGAATCATAGAAGCCATTCCGATTTCCTGATTATTGCAGGCAAAAAGATATGCCTGATTCTGTTTTTTAAACGGTTCCTTTGCCTGTAAAAGATCCTTTCCGGTTACTACAGCCAAAAGAGTGGCTTTGTTAAAACGTTCAGTATTTTCCAGATAACCCGTATCCCCTCCCTGGGCTGCCACAAATTCCTTCATCTTCTCAAATGCCCTGCCAGAAGATATCACTTCTTCTACCATTTTATCAGCTTCGTCGATTGAGTATGCTTTTTGAGCGGCAAGCAGCATATGACAGGCAAGCACCTTGGAAACTTTCATCAATCGTTTTTCACCATTTCCCTTCAGGCATTCAATTGCTTCTTCTATTTCTAAAATGTTCCCTACCGCATTCCCCAAAGGCTCATTCATATCGGAAATCACGGCTGTTGTATTCCGCCCTGCCATTGTTCCGATGGCAACCATTGTCCTTGCCAGTTCTCTTGCATCCTCCAGAGTTTTCATAAATGCCCCCGTTCCGACTTTTACATCCAACACGATCGCATCGGCTCCGGCAGCCAGTTTTTTGCTCATAATACTCGCTGCAATCAGCGAAATATTATCCACGGTTGCAGTTACATCTCTTAATGCATATATCTTTTTGTCTGCCGGAGCAAGATTTGCCGTCTGCCCCACAATGGCAAGCTTTATCCGGTTGACCTGTTTTATAAAATCCGATTTGGAAATACTGGTCCTAAATCCCGGTATCCCTTCTAATTTGTCGATAGTTCCCCCAGTGTGACCAAGACCTCTTCCACTCATTTTTGCTACCGGTACACCCAGACTTGCCAATATAGGACCGACGATCAGGCTGGTCTTATCTCCAACCCCTCCGGTAGAATGCTTATCTACTTTGATCCCCTCTATTCCGGATAAATCAAGACATTCACCACTGTCTGCCATAGCCATTGTCAATGTTGCCGTCTCTTCGTAATTCATTCCTCTGAAAAAAACTGCCATCAAAAATGCTGCCATCTGATAATCCGGAATCTGTCCATTTGTAAATCCATCTACCAGATAGTTGATTTCTTCTCTTGTAAGAACACTGCCCTCTCGTTTCTTCATGATCAGATCATACGTATTCATCTTTTACCCCCTCTGTCGTTACAGATTCGTCTTTCATTACCGAACGCCTTTAGTATTATATGAGTTTATTTTTCAGACTGGTTCCAATTGGAAGCTTTTGCACCCCGAAATTATCCGCTATCGTTGCTCCAATATCCGCAAATGTGTCTAATATACCCAAATCAACCCCCGTCTTCATTTTCTTATGATACATCAGAACCGGTATAAATTCCCTTGTATGATCCGTTCCCTTAAAGGTCGGATCACAGCCATGGTCCGCATTGATAATAAGTAAATCATCCTCCTTCATCTTTGAAAGAATCTCTCCCAGACGATGATCAAAATTTTCTAATCCCTGTGCATACCCCTCCACATCCCTGCGGTGTCCCCACGTAGAATCAAATTCTACCAGATTGGTAAAAATCAGTCCATTATGCTGGGTTTCCATAAAATCGGCTGTCTTATCCATTCCATCCATATTGCTCTTCGTATGAACTGCATCCCCGATTCCCACACCTGAAAAGATATCTTCTATCTTTCCCACTGCCGTAACACGGTATCCCGCTTCCTTTAAGTACGGCAAAAGACTTTTGCAAGAAGGTTTCAGAGAAAAATCCCTTCGGTTAGGAGTCCTTACATATCTTTCATTTTCTTTTATAAAAGGACGTGCTATGACTCTTGCTACTGCATGTTCACCGGAAAGAATCTGCCTTGCCGTTTCGCACATTTTATATAAATCCTGCAACAAAATTACCTCTTCATGGGCTGCAATCTGAAAAACCGAATCTGCCGAGGTATAAATGATAGGGTATCCGGTATCCATATGTTCATTGCCAAGCTCATTGATAATCTGTGTCCCACTGGCAACCAGATTGCCTAAATATCCTTTATATCCAGTCTGTTTCAAAAATTCATCCATAATCTCTTTTGGAAATCCAGCAGGATAGGTCGGAAACGCCTGTTTGGTATGAATTCCTATCATTTCCCAATGTCCGATAGTAGTATCCTTTCCGTTAGATAATTCTTTTGCTTTGCCATAAGCACCAACCGGCACAACCGAAGATGGGGGGAGTTTTGTATCATCAATGGAAAACAGACCTAACTTTTCCAGATTTGGTAGATCTAAATGCCCTCTTTGCTTCATGATATTTCCCAATGTATCCGCTCCCACATCTCCAAACAATTGTGCATCCGGTGCCTCTCCAATTCCTACACTGTCTAAAATAATCCATATTACACGTTGAAACATAACAAATCCTCTCCAATCCTTTTATACAGATAATATCATATCTTAGCAGTTTTATGAACCCTTTTTTGATAATCATGTAAAGTCATTATACAGCTTTTTCTTTTCCCTAAAAACGGCCAAAAGAAGAGACTGTCGCATTACGACAGCCTCCCTTAAAATAAAGCCTCTTCAATTTTTATTTTTCATGGTAAGACGAATCATCATCTAACATTCCTTCTCCCAGTCCACTCCCGAAAGAACTGTTATTTGTCTCATAGAGGTTTTCCATATCACTGTGTTCAAATGTTTGATTTTCAAAACTCTCTATATGCAGTTCATCAGACTTATCATCCGAAGACATCTGAAATGCACTCACAGCCGGATTGGAATCTGTTTGGAAACCTTCCATGTCATTATCTAAAGAATCCGAAATCACAGTTCCGACACCGGAAAGGCCCGTATTAGCAGCCGCATTTTTTCTACGGATTACAAGAAGTGGAAGAATCAGCATTGCACCACCAATTACTAGCAGAATCACGCCAATCATTAGTTCCGTCTGCCAACTATCGTAATTTTCACACTGAATATAATAATTCAATAAATAGCTGTCCACTTCCGATTGTTCAAAACCAAAGTCAAGCATATAACTCTTAAAATATCCCATAGTTTCATTGCTCATCTTCTTCACTCTGCCCTTAAAATGAACCGTTACCGGTTCTGTTGCACTCTCCCCTAACAGATAACTGTATGTCATTTGAGCCTGTTGTTCTAAAGAAGTATACATCGCATCTGTATTGTTTTCCAGACCCATATACCGCTTCTCTCCAATGGGAATCACATAGCTGTATTTGGACTTTCCTGATTTTACACCGTTTGTTGTAGTATAACTCTCCTGAAAGGCACCCATATTCGCATGAAGGTCTCCCTCAATAATCACCCCATTTTGAATATCTGATTCTTTAAGAGCATCATAATCCATCGGTGTTTTACTGTTATGATAACAGTCGGAAACTCCCATATACCCTAATATAAGACCAAAAAAAATGATAACCCACGCTACTCTTGACAAAAAACTTTTCATAGTCTATCTTCCTCCTGTAAGAACTTTTAACCTATTTTAATATACTTCAAAAGATTTTTCAACAGTTAAAAGCTTTAATAAATATAAGATATATTTTTAAGTTATAAAAGACTGCTGTGTTTTTGTATAACACAGCAGTCCTAAAAAATTTAATAGTTATTCAACTGGTGACACATATTACAAAAGCTCTGCCATCTCAAGCAGTAATCTCTCCGACTTCTCCCATCCAAGACAAGGATCCGTAATGGATTTACCATAACATCCTGCTCCAATTGCCTGGTTCCCGTCTTCAATATAACTTTCTACCATAACACCTTTTACAATTTTTGAAACCTCATTGCTATGGCGCATACTGTGAAGAATCTCCTTAACGATACGTGGCTGCTCTGCCCATTTCTTACCGGAATTATTATGATTTGCATCAACAATAACGGCAGGATTTTTAAGAGTGTCAAAATCCGTATACGTTTCATATAAACGAATCAAATCTTCATAATGATAATTTGGCATAGAAACACCGTGTCTGTTAATAGAACCTCTTAAAATACAGTGAGTCAGCGGATTTCCGTCCGACTTTACTTCCCAGCCCGCCGTCATAAAGGTATGCTTTGACTGACCCGCAACGCAGGAATTCATCATAACGGAATAATCACCGGATGTAGGATTCTTCATACCCACCGGAACATCAATTCCGGAAGCAATCAAACGATGTGACTGGTTTTCTACAGAACGTGCACCAATCGCCACATAGGATAAAATATCTGACATATATGGCCAGTTATCCGAATATAACATCTCATCAGCTGCGGTTAAACCGGTCTCGGCAATGGCATCAATATGCATTTTTCGGATTGCTTTTAATCCTTCAATAAAATTAGGCTTTTCCTCCGGATTGGGCTGGTGAAGCATCCCCTTATATCCGGAACCGTTCGTTCTTGGCTTATTTGTATAAATTCTTGGAATAATAATAATTTTATCCCGAATTTTTTCCTGAACCTTGGCAAGACGACTGATGTAATCCAACACTGCATCTTCGTTATCTGCTGAACATGGACCGATAATAGCTAAAAATTTATCAGATTCACCGGTAAATACCTTAGCGATTGCAGCGTCTCTTTCTTCCTTTATCTTAACTAATTCAGGACGCATAGGAAATAATTCTTTGATTTCCTCTGCTGATGGTACTTGTGAAATATAATGTAAACCCATTTTTCAAAACTCCTTTGTATATAGATTTATAGTCTTTCCGACTCTGTTTCACAGTTTAACACGTTGAAGTCAGAAAGTCAATATAAAATTTGAAGGAAGGATATCTGTAAAACGGGTTTATTTCAACATAAAATATTTAGAGAGAACCGATTTCAAAACATACTTATATGTAATCCGGATACGCTTTTCTTTTGAATATAATGGTAATATTTTATAATCTTTATCGTCGATCTTTATGGTAATTTCGCCAATTGTCTCATCCTTTTTCACCGGAGCTTCCACTTTTTTAGGAAGTTTAATATTATAAGTTACCTGCTCGCCCTCCCGTAATAATAACGAAACAGAATCCTTCACATACGGGGTAATCGGCATATCTTCAATGGAATTTTCAACCGTGATCGGTTGAAACACTGTATTTTTTTTCAGAATTTCTTTGTTGTTATATTCCTTTATGCCATAATTCATCAGATTGGCAGTATCCGTCCATTTATAAGTTTTGTGCGGAGGCCACCCACATGCAAGTACAACACTGACAAAACATTTTTCTTCTCTTTTTACAGCACCCACAAAACAATATCCGGCTTTTCCGGTAAAACCTGTCTTAATTCCGATTGCACCTTCATAAGAAGTTAGGAACCGGTCTTTGTTATTTACGGTAAAGCTTCTTCCCTTGCTTTGTTCATGAAAAGTATAAGAAGGTGTCTGTATGATCTCTAAAAATTTTTTATTTTCAATAGCATAACTTGCAATCAATGCAAGATCATAAGCTGTTGTCTGATGGTTCTCTGCATCCAGACCGTTTGGTGTTACAAAGTTGGTATGATATGCTCCAAGGGAAGCGGCCTTTTCATTCATCATTGCCGCAAAGCCTTCTACGCTTCCGCCTACATGTTCTGCAATTGCAACTGCTGTATCATTATGGGATTCTAACATTAACGAATAAAGCAGATCACATAACCGGTATTGCTCTCCTGTTTTCATGCCAAGCTGAACATCCGGCATGGAAGCGGCATACGATGACACGGTAACAAGATCCGAAAGGTCTGCATTTTCCAAGGCGATAATCAATGTCATAATCTTTGTTGTACTTGCCATAGGAGCACTTTCATATCCTGCCTTTTCATAGAGTACACGCCTGTTGGATGCATCTATCAAAACCGCATACTGGGCATGCAGCTTTGATAAAGAAGCGGTTTCCCCTGAAACTTCGGTAAATACACCTTCTCCGTCCTGCCACTTTATCTGGTAAGAATAAATCTCTCTTTTTTCATCTTGTTTGATCTGTTTTTCCCCATAATGAATTGTTATACAGGAAACTGCTAAAAAAACAGCGAATGCCCAGAGTAAAAATGTATCCCTAAAAACTCTTTTAAAATATGACATAGGTTCACACTTGAATCTTCTCGTTACAATTATATGAAACACTGCCCTTAAATATCACTGAAACTGCATTTACTTATTTCCAATCTCTTACGCAGTGCTTTTTCCGGTAATCTGTTTTTGACATAATTTCCACATTCCGGTTAAGCACTTAGCGATTTTCATTTACATATGTTTCAACACGGTTCTGAATCACACGGGCAGCATCGTCCACACCTCCATTTATCATTTTATTTCTATTTGTCAATTGCTATCTTTAATCGAATTAATTCATTTATTACTTTTTTGCTGTTAAAACTTTAATAATATTATTTGTATCTGATTCCTTGTAAAAAGGTATACTATTCATTACTATAAAGCATACTCCTATAATAAAATTCAAAAATCTATACAATGGGTTCAATACAATTTCACCCATAAGAATTACAATCAAATTTCCAATCATTCCTGCCAGAAAGAAAAAAACTATTTTCCTCCTTGATTTGTTAACAATATCTTCCTGATAAACCTCCACATATCCTCCCCCATAAATTAACGAAATATCCCATTTCCCAATTGATATTTGACCTAACCTGTTCCCAATTTTTATTCTTTCTACCCTGATATTTATTATTTGAGCTGAAATATAATGACTCAGCTCATGAACGAAAACATGTAAATATATGATAAAATACAGCTTTATCAAAAAAAACATTTTAAAACGCCTTTCTTAATTTTAAGTACAACATTTATACACCAAACCAAAATGATTATACCCCCATCTAGAAGTAAAAATAAACATTCGGAAGAACAAACATTTATAACAGCAGAAACACAAACAACCTCTGTCAATATTACAAAAACAATTTTAATGATACGGTTAATCAAATACGATTGTATTATTCGCTTATTTTCAAGGTAATAATTTTTATAATCTTTTATCCTCAAAATATCCTCATCAATCGTACTCTTTATAAAAAACGAAATAATAATACAAAGTAATATAACAACTCCCAAATCGATTATTAATAGTTTCAAATAAAACCCTTTGTTGTATTCATTTATCCAATTTTTTGAATAAATATAGGAATCATAATTATTCGCAGAATAATTTTTCATCAGATAATTTAAAACATCCTTTTCTGATTTATTTTCTACTAAAAGAACCGCACAATCAACTTCTGTGACATAGGAATACTCTAACAATTCCTTTCTCTTTATCTGAAGTTTCACAAAATCATCATATGAGTTCTCATCGTATGAGTAAAATAATAGATTATCATTTACAGAATAAGATACCCAAACTATATCAAAGGGAGTTATTCCAACCAATTTATACTCCATTCCTTCGTAATTTATCATCTGTCCTACAAAATCATTCACATCATCCACATTATATAATTTTTTAATCATACCTTCAGACATTACAATTTCATTTTCACCATCTCTTGGATATTTTCCTTTTTTCAAAGTGAACAATTCCCACAGACCCGTCTGATTAAGATAATTCTTATATATTATTTCCGGAATAGAGACTAAAGTAATTTGTTCTAAACCATCTATATTTTCCATGATTTGGTCATATTTACATTCGTCTAAAATAAATATATTGTTTATTCCAGGTAAATTTGCTATTTCATAAATATCATTATACTGAATCATCGAATAATAATCATCTACAACAAAGTTTTGACTCCGGACATACATTTCATTTAATCCACCATAAACATAATCTGCCTGATAAATAAGAATATTTCCCGAGGGCGGTAGTGCATCTTTGCAATAATTTGTACTATACTCTAAATGATTAAAAAATGCCAATCCGGCAATACAGAGTACACAGACGAAATATGCTATATAGTCCATCACACCACTTTTTATTCTTCCATTTAAAAAGAATCTGTGTTTTTCTTTTATCTCCTGAGGTAATAAATCATTTTTTTCCCCATCATTTTGACAAACTATTTTATTATCTTGAACTAATATATTATGTGCCGATTTAAAAGTCATACGCTCATCATGGGAAATGATAACTACCGTTTTTTTCTTTCCTAAATCATATATAACATTCTTTAACATATTTACTGAACCATTATCCAAATTATTGGTAGGCTCATCCATAAAAATATATGGCGTGTTTTTTAATATGGCTGAAATAATACACAGTTTTGTTCTCTCTCCTCCACTCAATTTTTTGATAAGCGTTTTAAAAGAAATATCCTGCATATGGAATCGGTCTAACCAAATCCTGACATCATCATTGATTATATTTTTGTTTTCTTTTTTTACATATTCTAATACCGTCATATTATTAGGGGCTGCTATATTTTGTGGAACATACGCAATTAGTCCCCCTCTATTATGATAATATGCATTTTTTTGTTCTTCCGTATTAAAAATAACATTATTTTTATCAAACACAATCTGACGAATAATGCTGCTTTTTCCAACACCATTCTTTCCTCTGATAATATATATACCAATATGATTCAATTCCATTTTCTGGTTTTCAAAATGTATAAATTTATTTTTTACACTTAGATTTTCTATGATCATCTGTATCTCCAATCCCACACTTTTTCTACAAACCTTTTACCGATTTGCTTTCTAATCTTTGAGTCTAATCTCAACAAAAAAGTAAACACCAGCACATTCATATATGCCCCGATCAACACAGGATTCCCCTTCCATACCAACAAAACCAGCGTTACAACTAAAACACCTATCAACATTATGAGCTTTATTTTCGTATTATTGTACTTTCCCTGTATAATCTGGATTGCAGTATTTTTCTTCTTCCCTATATTTTTATAACACATTAGTTTTTTTCTGTTAGCAAATAACAAAACATAATATGATAAACTGCTAATCAATAAGAAAAAGACTCCAAAAACCATCATATTAATAATCAGCATACGATTTCCCTGAAAAGACATTATTTGATTATAAAACTCAATTGTTTCATTTGAACGAATGTAAAAATTTCCGTTAATTATTTTATTCAAATTTCCCTTTTGAATAAAAGAAATAAAATCTTCCGATTTGTCCAAACAAAGAACCACAAAACTGCATTCAAGTAAACCTTCCGTCTCTTCAAGCATTTTTAATCTGCACTTTTCAAAAGCTTCTATAGAAAATGCCAATCCATCTTCTTTTGTTATTTGATCTAATAAAAAATATTCACTTGTATCAAAATAATTACTTTGTTCATTTCCATAATATGTTTTAAAGTACTCTAAAGTTGAATAATATACAGAATTTTTCAGGTCATAATATTCTAATTCGAACTTCTTATTCTCTTGACAATCCAGTTGGTCTAATCCAAAATTTATTGGTTGAACTTTACTCATTTCCAAACACGAATTCAAAATATTTAACTGTTCTTTTTTTGTCAGCGTATCGTCAAAACAACTAACTGCCGATATTGGAATTGCACCTTCTGTTAGCAAAGCATTTCCTATCTCAGAATCTGGAATAAAGACCTGTATTTCATTATCTGCAACATAACTTAACACTTGATTTTGCGATGGTAAATAGGTATACAACATATATATACATAATAATGACATGATAAAGAGAATCACGATTGAACTTACATCAAAAAACAAAATGTTCTTTAAAAACAAATCATTATGTCCTCCGGCAAGACACTTTTTTGATATTTTCTTTAATAGAATTATATTCTTATTTTTATCACAGACTACATTTTGATCTTTTATTGTCCAAATATCAGTTGCAACTTCCTCCATTCTATCATCATGGGTAATCATTACTATCGTACAATATTTCTGGATATCTAAAAAAATGTCTTGTACTTTTTTTACCATATTATAATCAAGATCGTTGGTGGGTTCATCAACAAATATTATTTCCGCCTGTTGGAAAATTGCACGTAGCAAACAAATAATTCTTTTTTCTCCGCCGCTTAATTCTGTTGCATTATGCTGTAATAAATATTCAAGATTATATTTTTTTACTAACTCCTTTGCTTTTTCACAGATATTCTGATCCTTTGTCATTGCAATATTTTCCAACAAGGAACACTTTTTAATCATGCAATCATTATCCTGCTCAATATAGCTGGCACAACAATCATTGTTCAAACATTCCTGAAATAACCGTTTCAACAATAATGTCTTTCCCACACCGTTTGCACCTAAAACAGCATAAATCCGGTTTTTCTCCAATTCAATTTTTCCACCATGGATCAAAATATTATTTTTTATTAAAATATCATCAAATTGAACTATCATATTTTCTACTCATTATCCAACTCATCTTCACTATAGTCTTTATAAAATACAAGTGAACAAAATTGACTCCCCACCCCCAAAAGCTGATACGAATGCAATCGCCACCCATCTTTTGTATTATGGTCAATTGTTCTTTGTAACTGCTCATTAAATTTTTTCATCGTAGATAGCGAACAGCTAAAATAATCTGTTTTATACTTTACTATTATAATTATGCTTTTCCCTCCATGTTTCTTTACTCCTCTCTTAATCGCTGTTATTCTGTAAATAAAAACAGTTGTATCTGTTGTTTTCCTATTTAATACCTATATATGATATCCAAACAGATTACAAAACAACTTTTTCAACTATAGTCCATATTGTACATGTATTTCTTTTTTGTCAACTCTAAATTGCCTTTTTCAAAACTGAATAGTAACAAATATTACACATAAAATGAATAAAAGGATAGACAAAACAGAAAGAAATAAAGTATAATGTCTTTTGTTAAAAAAGAAAGTTGAGGTATCAAAAAATGTATATTATACAATTTGTAAGAGGTTTTTGTATGGCACTTGCAGACAGTGTACCCGGAGTATCCGGAGGAACCATTGCTTTCCTGCTTGGATTTTATGACCAGTTTATCAGTTCCATTGACGATTTAATTACCGGTGATATAGAAAAAAAGAAGAATGCCCTATTCTTCTTAATCAAATTAGGGATTGGCTGGGTATGCGGAATGGTTCTTGCCATTTTAATTCTGACCAGCGTTTTTGAATCCCACATTTATGCAATCAGTTCACTTTTTATCGGTTTTATCCTGTTTGCAATCCCGATTATCATAATGGAAGAAAAAGAAACACTTTCTTCCCATAAAAGTTCCGTTTTATTTGTTTTTCTGGGCATCATTGTAGTGGCTGCCATTACTTATGCCAATTCGGTATTAGGAAGTGGAAACGGATTTGACCTGACACATTTAAACCTTAAATTAGGAATCTTTGTATTTTTTGCAGGTATGATTGCTATTTCCGCAATGGTTCTTCCCGGTATATCTGGCTCTACCTTATTGCTTATTATGGGAGTGTATCTGCCAATCATTACTGCCATTAAGGATCTATTACATTTGAACTTCAAAGCACTACCTACCGTATTTTTATTTGGATGTGGTGTTTTGACCGGAGCCTTCAGTATTGTAAAATTAATTCGAAAAGCCTTAGAAAATTTCCGTGCCCAGACAGTCTATATGATTGTGGGTCTAATGATCGGTTCGATTTATGCAGTAATCATGGGACCTACCACTTTGGATGTTCCTCAGACTGCCATGACAATTCATGAATTTAACTTCTTCTTCTTTCTAATTGGCGGTGTTGTAATCATAGGAATGCAGAAATTAAAAGGTATGAAAGCATAATATATAAAGAAACCGTCAGAAAAATGACTCCATTGGATAACCTTCCGATCAAGTAAAAAGAAGGCTGCCACATTCAAAAAATTTATCTTTTTTGAATGCAGCAGCCTCTTTTTCATTTAAAATATAAGTCAGTCCTTTACCGGAGCAAATGTAAGCTGTGCTTCTTCCATCGCCTGCTGCTTAAAGTCTTCTATCTTATCGGGAGTTATAGTTGGCAGTTCATCTGTTGACTGGACACCAAAACTTCTAAGAAAATCGTCTGTTGTACCAAATAGAATCGGTCGTCCTACCGCTTCCAGTCTCCCGACTTCTTCAATCAGATTGTATTCTACCAGCTTGTTTACCGCATGAACACAGGAAACACCCCGGATTGCCTCAATCTCCTGCCGGGTAATCGGCTGTTTATAGGCAACGATAGATAATGTCTCCAATAAAACATCTGTTAGCACATGTTTTTTCGGAATATTGACAACCTTTACCAGCGTTTCATAATAATCTGATTTTGTGCACATCTGAAATGCATTTTCCAGCTCAATGATACGTATGCCTCTGTCCACACTGTCATACTTGTCCATCATATTATGTATGATTTTTACCACCGTATCTGTATCTAATTCCAGTGCCTGGGCAATTCGCTCCCGTTCAACAGCTTCACCGACCGAAAATAAAATTGCCTCTATCTTTCCTTCGATTATATTAATATCCTGCTCCATATTCTGCCTCCTGATAATGAGCTTCTAACTCATCTAATGAATCAATCACAATATCACCAAATATTTCTTCCTGGCGAATCGTAATTGCCCCTATCTTCATCAATTCCAATATCGACATAAAGGTAATAATAATATTCATTCTGGTCGGCTGGGCCTCTAACAGCGTACGAAAACTAATTCCTTTAAGGCCTCTGACATCTTCTCTGATCTGAAGCATACGTTCTTCTATATTGATCTCTTCTTTTTCAATCGTACCGAATTTGGAACGGATCGGGTCCACCTTTTCCACCTGTTTACGCATAATCGACTGGAATATATCATTTAATTTGTTTAAAGTCATTCCATCTACCAGTACTGCCGGATCTATTTTCTCTTTATAGGTTTCCACCTCTTTAGGAATAGTCGGTTTCTTATATAAATGATAAGATGCATCCAGTTCCATATCTTTTAATTCTAATGCTGCATATTTGTACATTTTATATTCCAACAGACGGCGTACTAACTCTGCCCTTGGATCTTCTTCCTCTTCCTCCTCCTTCTCTTCTTTTGGAAGGAGCATTTTTGACTTAATGCGGATCAAAGTAGCAGCCATAACCAGAAATTCACTCATGACATCCATATCATTTTCCTGCATTTGTTCTACATATTCCAAATACTGTTCGGTAATGATTACAATGGGAATATCATAAATATCTACTTTATTCTTTTCAATTAAATGCAGCAGCAAATCCAATGGACCTTCAAAAACCTGCAGCTTATATTCAATTTCCATATGCATTTCCTTTTTTCCATAGAATAAGCCGTCTGCAGACCAAACCTCCGGCTTATTGCCGCAGAAATCATGCAAACAGCTTATTTATTATAATATAAAAATCTGAAAAAGGCAAATACAGGTTTAGACGAAGTATATTCATAGTAACAGTTATATAATAATAAACACCATGCCCCCATTACTGTCATTTATGATTTTCTCCATTGTATCCTGTAAACGGATCTGGGAATCGTCATTGATCTTATTGGATTTGGAGATCAGTCCCTCCTCCACCATCTGTTCTACTGTCTTCCCAAAGATATTAATTTTCCACAAAGATTCCGGTGACGTCTTTAACTGTTCTTTCATATTGGTGAGAAAATCTTTTGCCTGTTCTTCAGTTCCCACAATCGGTGCAATTTCCGTTGAGACATTTGCCTTGATAAAATGCAGGGATGGGGCACTTGCCTTGATTTTAATTCCATATTTTGTACCATGCTTGATAAGTTCCGGCTCTTCTAATTTGATATTTTCTTTCTCCGGCATAACCAGTCCGTAGCCTTTCATTTTCACACTGGACATAGCAGATGCCACATGGTCATACTCTCTTCGTTTATCGGCTACTTCTTTTAACATTGTTAAAAAATCATATTCATTTTCCACTGGTGCCCCCATCAGATTACTTAACATCTCATAGTAATAAGTCTCAGGGATGCTGATATTTAGATTTATGGTCCCATTTTTCAGATTCAGATTCGAAATTGACACTTCACTAATATACTCGCTTTCCGGTGCTGGAAGCTGGTATACATTTTTCATGCCCACCACTTCTTTCAATACGTTCTTAGCATAAGAAAGCACAGACTGTTTGATGGGATGGGAAGCAGATAACGTTTCTGCCCATTTAGGGATATAAAAACTAATCTGGCTGATTGGAAATTCCAATAAAATACTTTTCAAAATTTCTAAAATATCATTTGCCCTTAACTGGTCGCAATTTACCGGAAGAACCTTGACGCCATACTGGTTTGTAAGTTCTTCTGCTAAATCCTGGGTTTCACGGCTTTGGGGTTTTACACTGTTAAGAATGACAATAAACGGTTTTCCCAGTGATTTCATCTCCGAAACCAATTCATTTTCCACAGTATAAAAACCTTCCCGTGGAAGCTCTCCGAAGGAACCGTCTCCAGTAATGATCACCCCTATCGTGGCATGATCTGTCATAACTTTCTTTGTTCCGATATGAGCAGCTTTTGTAAAAGGAATCTCATAATCATACCAGGGCGTTTTAACCAGCCTTTCTTTTTCTTCTTCAAGATGTCCACTTGCTCCGTCTACCATATATCCCACACAGTCTACCAACCGCACGTTGATATCAGCATCTTCATTTAATGCAATCTTCGCTGCCTGTTTCGGGATAAATTTGGGCTCCGTCGTCGTAATGGTCCTTCCGGAACCACTTTGAGGCAGTTCGTCAATGGTACGCTGCTTTTCTGCCCCTTCCTCCATCTGTGGAAGCACCAGTGTCTCCATAAATCTCTTTATAAATGTGGATTTACCGGTTCTTACCGGACCTACAACTCCTATGTACATATCCCCACCGGTCCGTTCCCTTATATCCTGATATACATCAAACTGCTCTTTCATAATATCCTCCTTAAGATAAACTTGTATCGTATAATCCTAAAAAGAATATATGCAACATCTCTGAAATTCATTCCTATAAAATAAAAAATACGAAAACTATTTCCACTCAAGATTTTCGGCTTCCATTGTCCTGTCCCTCATCAGAAGTTTAACAGATGCCTCTCTTGCATCTACTCCATCAAATAAAACGGCATTTACTGCTTCTACAATCGGCATAGAAACATTTTTCTGTTTTGCAAGTGCTAAAGCTGCTTTTGCCGAATATACACCTTCTACTATCATCTTTACTTCATCCATGGCTTCCTGATAGGATTTTCCCTGTCCGATCAAAAAACCTGCATTCCGGTTTCTGGAATGTTTCGAAGTACAGGTAACAATCAAATCCCCGATACCGGAAAGTCCCGCAACCGTTTCCAAATGTCCTCCCATTGCCGTAACAAGGCGCATGATTTCTGCAATACCACGGGTCATAAGAGCAGCCTTTGTATTATCGCCAAATCCCAAACCATCCACGATACCTGCTGCCAGAGCAATTACATTTTTGAGGGAAGCACCTAACTCAATCCCTATTACATCCGGGCTTGTATATACACGGAACACATCGTTCATAAATACATCCTGAATATATTCTGCTACTGCTTTCTCCTTAGAGCCTGCCACAATTGTGGTTGGTATTCCCCGGCTTACCTCTTCCGCATGACTTGGACCGGAAAGAATTCCTACTCTCGCATTTGAACATTCTTCTTCGATAATCTGTGTCATCGTCTTAAAACTGTTGTCTTCTATTCCCTTTGCCACATCTACAATAATGGTTCCTTCCGCTATGTAGTCTGCGGCATTTCGCATCGTCGAACGTACAAAGGGCGACGGGACTGCACACACAACCATTTCCGCTTCCTTGATTGCCATTTCCATGTTCGTGGTAAAGACAATGGTACTAGGAACCATGACTCCCGGAAGCTTTTCCCGTTGTTCCCTGTAATCATTTAACATCAGTACTTCCTCTGGATCAATGGACCATACAGTGACATCATGCCCATTATTACATAATACAATAGATAGTGCAGTTCCCCAGCTTCCGGCACCTAATATACAGATTTTCTTCATTATAAATACCTCCTGACCTTACATTTCTTCTTTCATACAATCCAATAATATGCTGCTCAATCTTTTTCAGAAGCAGAATTATTTTCTTCTTTTTTCTTATCAAATAGTTTATTTTCATTTCCATGAAGCAGCCGGACAATATTTTCTTTATGCCTGTAAAATGCCAGTGCTGCAAACAGAAAAATAATAATATCGCTTTCTATTAATTCCGCTCCCGTACAAACAACACCCGTTGACGGACTGACAATCATTCCGCTTATTCCCAGCACAACAAAGGCTGTAAAAAACAAAGTAACGACAACCAAAGAACCAAAGGACACATATCTTGTTACTGCAACACTAACAATAAAAGCAAGCAGACAGATTATGATAATCCGGTAATCCAGCAGTCCGAGAATCACACCTGCCGTCGCTGCAATTCCCTTTCCACCTTTAAAATTCATATAAAACGGAAAGTTATGTCCGATTACCACCCCAAGCCCTGCCAGCAGAATCATCGGATATACAATATCCGGAAAGAAAAAGATTCCTACGATTCTGGCTATCACACAGGCGGCTACGGCCTTTAGGAAATCTCCCAAAAATACGATCAGCCCTGCTTTTTTTCCGAGAATACGAAGTGCATTCGTGGTTCCTGAATTCCCACTCCCATGTTCTCTGATATCTATTCCATGTATCTTTCCGTAAATGTATGCTGTCTGGATCAATCCAAACAAATAACCGACTACCAAACATAAAATACGTGCTATTACTTCCATTCCCATGTTCAACCTTTCTCTTTTCTTTCACGATATATGAATTTCAAAGGAGTTCCCTTAAATCCAAAAGCATCCCGGATACGGTTTTCGATATACCTTGTATATGAAAAATGTGTCAACTGCTTATCATTTACAAAAATGACAAAAGTCGGAGGTTTCACAGAAACCTCTGTCATATAGTATAACCGTAATTTTCTTCCTTTATCAGAAGGTGGTTCCTGCATGGCAACTGCCTGTGATAAAATCTCATTTAACACACCAGTTCCAACACGCAATGCATGGTTATCAATAACGATATCAATCAAATCAAAAAGTTTTGGCAGACGCTGTCCGGTTTTTGCAGAAATGAAGATAATTTCCGCATAAGGTATAAAAGATAAGATACGCCTTATCTCCTCTTCAAACCTGTATATTGTTTTATCGTTTTTTTCAATTGCATCCCATTTATTTACCGCAATAATCATACCTTTTCCACGATCATGGGCAATTCCGGCAATCTTGGCATCTTGTTCAGTAATCCCCTCTGCTGCGTCAATCACTAGCACGCAGACATCCGCACGCTCTACAGCTGATACCGTACGAATAATAGAAAAACGTTCAATATCTTCTTTAATCTTATTCTTTCTTCGCAGTCCAGCCGTATCAATAAAAACATACTCTCTTTCATTTCTTATAATTGCAGTATCAATGGCATCCCTTGTTGTTCCCGCAATGTCAGAAACAATGACACGATCTTCTCCTAATAATTTGTTAATAATGGAACTTTTCCCTACGTTCGGCTTGCCTATAATGGCAATTTTCGGTCTGTCATCTTCCTCTTCCGTTCTTGCTTCATCTGAAAAATGGGATACCACTTCATCTAACATATCTCCGATTCCTAACCTGGAAGATGCTGATACCGGAAACGGGTCACCAAGTCCTAAGTTATAAAATTCATAAACATCCGGCATAAATTTATCAAAATTATCTACTTTATTAACCACTAAAACCACAGGCTTATGGGAACGTCTCAGCATATCTGCTACTTTATGGTCAGCATCCACAAGTCCCTGTCTCACATCCACCAAAAATAGAATCACATCCGCTGTGTCGATTGCAATCTGAGCCTGGGCACGCATACTTTTAATTATAATATCTTCACTTTCCGGTTCAATCCCACCGGTATCAATCATAGTAAAATTATAATCCAGCCAGTTCACATCCGCATAAATCCGGTCTCTTGTCACACCGGGAGTATCCTGTACAATGGATATCATGGAACCTGCCAAAACATTAAACAGTGTAGATTTACCAACGTTGGGTCTTCCTACGATGGCAACAATTGGTTTACTCATTGCTATTCTCCTTCTTATATCCGATAAAATATTACTCTCTTCCTTTATTATAAGAAAATCCTTATAAATTACAACTCTATCTAGTTTACAATAGAGAATAGTTTTTGTAAACCTTTATTTTTTCTCCTGCGGACGGCAGCTTACACTTTATCTAAAGAGACCTCCCTAAGCATCATGACTCCGGCAAGGTTTCCCCGCATTCCATGGCTTGCCCGGTGAGAAAAGAAAAATTCAGGATTACAACAGGTACAAAGGTCTGTTACATCCAGATTCTCCTTCTCAATCCCCGCCTCTAACAGAGTAATCCCGCACGCTTTATGAAGATTTAGCTGATATTTACCATTTTCTTTGGCATAAAGAAGCTCTTTTCCATAAGATGTTCCGAATACTTCGAGAAAATGACCTGCCACATCTTCACTAACCTCATAACATTTCTGACAGATGGAAGGTGCCACTGCACATACGATATCCTTTGGCTTACAGCCAAATTCTTCCGCCATATACGATACCATCTTAGCACCAATCCGTTCAACCGTACCTCTCCATCCCGAATGTACCATGGCAATGACTTTTTTCACCGGGTCATAAAAAAATACAGGAACACAGTCCGCATAAAAGGTGATAATCGGAACTCCCGGTTCATTGGTCACCAGACCGTCAACCTCCTTGATATCACTTTCCCTGATGATTCCCTTCCCACAATCTTCCTTTGTCACCTTATGAAAATTCGTCAAATGTACCTGATCCGAAAATACAAGCTTCCTGGCATCATAACCTAACGCTTTTGCAAACCTCCTGTGGTTTTCCAAAACACATTCTTTCTGATCGCCTCTGGAAAAGCTTAGATTCATAGAGGATAAATGTTCCTTTGAAACACCTCCGAAACGGGTGGAAAATCCATGAAGCATGTCTTTATCATACTGGAAAAGTTTAGGAAACGTAATATAAGATACTCCCTTCTTCTCCCTTATCTGACAGGTATTGGTATTATTGATATAATGTAATTCCATATGATTTCTCTCCGTTCTTTGTAACCGATTTTGCTGCTATACATGAAACGCAAAAGCATTTTTATAATATGTTATCGTATTTTCCAGAACACTTGCAACATCAAAACGTACCGGAGTAAATTCCCCCAGACCATGGCAATACAGATAATACTGTGCTGCCTTACAGATTCTCCTTTGTTTGGCTGCTCCCACCGCCTCTTGTGGTACACCATATTTGACCGTACTGCGGTATTTTACTTCAATAAATACATAATATGTTTCATCCTGTGCGATAATATCAATTTCTCCCTGTCGACAGCGATAATTCATCTCCAGAATAATAAAACCATGCTGCAGCAAATATTCCTTTACCGCCTGCTCAGTCCGGGCACCCAGCTTCCGCTTGTTTCTCTCTTTTATCATTTCCTCTGCTTACCCCTTAGTGCTTTAACTTAGCTTTAATTTTATCCATACGGTCAACATATACTAATATTTCCGCCACCACTCCATAAAGCTCCGGAGGTATCATGTCTCCGATATCCAGTTTGAGTAAGGTATCTGCCAGTCCCTCATCAATATAAGTTGCGACATCTGATTCTTCTGCTTTTTGAATAATACGATCAGCCACTACCCCCTGACCGGAAGCAATTACCTGTGGTGCCTGATTCGAGGGGTCGTAAGAAAGTGCAACTGCTTTTCTCTTTTTCTCCTGCTTATTACCCGCCATATTCATCTCCTCTTTCTAATATAATAAGTAGGTAATTGTGAAACTCTGTTTTCGTTACCGACCGTTGTACAATATAGACAATATCAACACTGGGCACGAGCCAAGGCAT